>JBKDTB010000053.1:0-33065 GCA_046340515.1 Cyanobacteriota bacterium
TTCACACCGACACCCTGAATGAGGCGGGGTTTGTGGAAGACACGATCCGTGCCATCGCCGGTCGCACGATTCACACCTTCCACACGGAGGGGGCGGGTGGAGGCCACGCCCCCGACATCATTCGCATCTGCGGGGAAGCCACCGTGTTGCCGAGCAGCACCAATCCCACACGGCCTTACACCCGCAATACGTTGGAGGAACATCTCGACATGTTGATGGTGTGCCACCACCTGGATCCAAAGATCCCGGAGGATGTGGCCTTCGCTGAATCGCGCATCCGCCGTGAAACGATTGCCGCGGAAGACATCCTCCATGATTTGGGAGCTTTCTCCATCATCGCCAGCGATTCCCAGGCAATGGGGCGGGTTGGGGAGGTGATCCAGCGCACCTTCCAGACAGCCCACAAGATGAAGGTGCAACGAGGACCCCTCACGGGTGATGGAGACAGGAATGACAACACGAGGCTGAAGCGTTATATCGCAAAGACCACGATCAATCCTGCCATTGCCCATGGGATTGATTCCCAAGTGGGCTCGGTGGAGGTGGGCAAGTTGGCGGATTTGGTGCTCTGGAAGCCTGGATTTTTTGGCGTGAAACCGGAGCTGGTGCTTAAGGGCGGCTCCATTGTTTGGGCACAGATGGGTGATGCCAATGCCTCGATTCCCACCCCTGGACCGGTGCATGGAAGGCCCATGTTTGCCGCTTTTGGTGGAGCCTTGGCCTCCAGTTGCCTCACTTTCGTCAGTCAGGCTGCCTTGGAAGAGGATCTTCCGCGTCGTCTGCAACTGCGCCGCACTTGTGTTCCTGTAGTTCACACCCGTTGCATCGGCAAAGCGGAGATGCGCAATAACAGTGCAAGACCAAAAATGGAAGTTGATCCCCAAACTTATGAGGTGTTTGCGGATGGGGAGCTGCTCACCTGCGAGCCCCTGGCTGAGCTGCCCATGGCCCAGCGCTATTTCCTCCTCTGAAATTCACCTATGAATTGCATCTAGGGCGTTAATAGACAACTGTTGTTTGAGTCGCGAATTCAAAAACGTCTTCCCCCTGTTATAGAAGGGGGAAGATAAAGCTCTGCAGTCTCAGGATACTTTGGTGATGCGCCGGCGCAGTCGCCTTGACCAGCCAAAGGCAGCGCCGGCACCAAGGAGTGGCAGAGGACCGGGAACGTATTCATATTCGAGCTGTATATTGCCCCCCAAGAGCAAATTAGACGCAGATATTCCTAAATCAGGTGAACTAGGTGTCTGGATTTTTGAATAAAAAGTTTGAGAGATATCAACTGTTGGAGTGCCTGTAAAGTATGTCCTTAGTGCCCCGGTGGCGGTGGCGAGCTGAGCAAACATACCCGTGTAGGCCTGAGGGGTCGGTGCAAGATTGACTGTGCCGCTTGTGCAATAGGGACTGGGGCTTGGCGGGCAGACGAACGTTTTACCGGGTGTCAGGGCTTGAGGATCTCCTGTGGAAGACCCAATTCCCGAAGTAAAGGTGAATTTGGGTGAACCATAGATTGTGGCAGTAATTGTCGTCTGAGGAATATCGTTATCATCTGGATCAACGTATGAAAGACTATACCTTCCGGTGAACGAGGCATTTGTCAGTTTAATTCGAACCCCCAGAAGATTGCTGGGACTGGAAGCAGAAAATCCTGGAAACTGGATGTCAGTGTGGTTTTGGTTTGTGCCGGTCGTGCTGAAACCCCCGCCCCCGATTGGGCTGACCGTTTGAATCAGGGCGTGCGCCGGCGTTGCCACGACCGCGGAAAAGACCGCAAGCAGCCCCGTAAGCCAAAGCGTTCGCATGAAGAGAAAAGAACGGTGAGCGGACCGTAACACGTCTTAAGCCTTTCAGAATTTTCTCCGGGTGCCAGGACTGTAACTGGTTGAGATCCAGATGAAACGGCTTGGACGCCATGTATGAGCGCTGGTCTCGGTGGACTCTGCTGGGGGGTGCTCGGGGGGGCGGAGCTTTCTGGCCAGTGAGCAGTGCATGTGCTCAAAAGAAAAGGGCCGGAACCTCCAAGAGAGGAGGGTCCGACCCGCGCAACTCATGCTGAAGGATAAACCGAAACCAGGACCCTTCAGATGGATCTAAATGTTGAGGTAGAAATGTATAAGTAAAATATGTTTGCCGGGATATCAAGGAAACTCAGAATCAGCGCTTATCCCTGTCCTGCTCTTCTTCCAGCTCCCTTTTTCTTTCCATTTTTCGCTCCAATTCCAAAAGCTTATCACGTTGCCTTCGCGCTTTTTCGGCTTGCTTCTGTGCGGAGATCTGTTGGCGTTTTTGTTGTCTGATCTGCTGCATTTCTATTCTGCGCATCTGCCTCTGATGAACAACAGCCGATTGTCTATTCTCCTTCTTTTTTGACTCTTCTCTGCGTTTCATCTTGTATTGCTCAAGAAACTTAATCGAAGAATTGTACAGGGAAAGGGGAGTGATTCCAAATATGCCTACCGATTGCAAATAAAGAAGAACGATATTTTTTTCTGCCATTGGATTCCAGGCCAGTAAGGCAAAGCCAATTGAGCCGATCAGGCTGAGTATGGATGCGCGTCCGATTTTTTTGTAAATCTCTTTATAGGCTTCAGAGGTTGGCGTCGTCAGTCGGCTCGGAAAGGAGGCTTGGGCTGCACTTACCGATGTCAAAAGTTGCCTCCTCAGTTCCCCCAGCCCAATCGATCGTGCTTGATCGGGAATCGGAGGCCCTTGCAGCCTGGCCATGTTGGCTTGTAGTTGTTCAAATGTAGCTGAATTCTTGATGGCTTGTTTCAGTTCTTCTCCCTTACGTTGAATGATTCTGATCTGATCTTCATTGTAATCCCTAAGATCACGAAAATTTCTCCATACCGCAAAAGCCAGCATCGGTTGGATCAATACAAACAGAAGTGCTAGCAGGGCTGAAAGACGACCCACCCTCAAGGCCAGCTTCCCATTCTCTTGAGGTGCGAATTGGTTGGCCAGGTGCACCAAGACAATTCCGACGAGCGGGATGGAGGCCGTGTTACTCAGTACGACCGCTGAATTGAGGATCCAATCGGGTTGCAGGATCTTTGGCGGCGAGACATCAAACACAACGATCACCCCAAAAAGAATCAGGAGGATCAGGCCGATTCGCGCCAGCAGCCGGGAAAGAGAGATGGAGGTCAAGGGGTCTAAAAAGATCAGATAACGAGTTTACCCCTAACTCGTAAAAAAAGCCCTCCTGGGAGGAGGGCTTAAAGTTGCTGTTGCTGGATCAAGCCGATTTGGCGATTCTGCGACGGATGCGACGTGACCAGCCGAAGGCAGCACCGGCGCCAAGAATGGGAAGAGGGCCGGGAACGTAGGTGTAGACGTATTGCAGGCCAAATTCACCAGAGATGACAGCCTGGAAATTAGTGGTTGAAGTATTAGCTATTGAGGGCGAAGAGCTCCAAGAAGTACTGTAGAAATCAGTGCTGGATTGATTGGGGGTAGTGAACTGGCTGGGAGGAGGCGGCGTCGCAAGGTCGGGAGAATATGCAAGAGGAACAGTCGTATTAAGTGTATGGTTTTGATAAAAATTTGTAGCTGTCAATGTTCCTGTTAATGTATTTGCAGGAATGGAGAACTCAACTGTTCCACCTGAGGGAACAATCGAGTCGAGGCCAAATGTAACTGACGGAGTGATGGAATAAGGGATTGGGAATGGGCCTGTAAAACTACCAATTCCATAGCTGCCAGAAAGAGTTACATTTCTGAGGAAATAACGATAGCCATAAAGGGTTGCATTGACGTGCGAGGGAGGTACCGCTGCGGGGTTGAAGCCGGGAAAGGTTTTGGGAGGGCTGAAAGTGACAGTGGCATTCCCAGCCTGACTAAATGCGTAGGTCGAGCCAGCATCCTGATAGGCGGTTAAGGCAAGTGCCTTTCCGGGGGTCATCAGCATGGATGCCGAGGCAATTGCTGTAAGTGATAGAGACTTCATGATGAAGCTCGATGAGATCAAACTGAGTCTCATAGCTGGAATTGCTTTGTGAAGTTTATTCGACCGATTGACCTTAGCCAGGGCGGGCAATAGCCGCAACTGATTATTTCCGCGAGGGGTCATTTGTCAGGGAATCCGCGCACGAAGGGCTGAAATCTTTCGATTTTTAGCGAGACTCGCGAATCCCATTCTGGTCTCTTCTTCTTTGCGCCCCCTTCCCCGGGTTCCCCGGTCGAGGAGGTGAATCCGTAGCAACCGCAACCGGTCTGGGGCGTCCGTCCCTTCAGGATCGACCCAACGCTCGCCGGATCCATGTTCACGGAGTACACGCCCAACCACGGCTACGACGAGTATTTCGGCGCTCCAGCGCAGCCGCGCCCGGCCCTCGGCCCCCTCCTCT
Source organism: Cyanobacteriota bacterium (assembly GCA_046340515.1). GTDB lineage: Bacteria > Cyanobacteriota > Cyanobacteriia > PCC-6307 > Cyanobiaceae > Cyanobium. Next base: position 4,350 of record JBKDTB010000053.1, read on the forward strand.
CTTCTTTGGGACGCATGGGTCTGGAGCAGCTCAACCACAACCACGCCGCCGCAGGCATGCTCCTGCGGCGGCTGGGGGCCACCTTTCGTCTCAATGATTCCGGCAGCCTTGGCGTCGAACGGATTCTTCCCTTTGATCCCCTTCCGCGCCTGATCCCGACCAGCGAGTGGGAGGTTCTTGAAAAGGGGCTCTTCCAGCGGTTGGAGGCCATCGATCAATTTTTGGCCGATGCCTACGGCCCGGGCCACATCCATGCCGATGGCGTGGTGCCGCGGGAGGACGTGGTCAGCTCCCATGGTTGGCGCCCTCAGATGCAGGGCATCCAGCCGCCCCTGGGGCGCTGGTGTCACATCTCGGGTCTCGACCTGGTACGAGACGGGGAGGGGACCTGGAGGGTGTTGGAAGACAACCTGCGCTGCCCCTCGGGCGTGGCCTATTTCCTGGAGAACAGGCGGGTGATGAAAAGGATTTTCCCCACCCTGTTCTCAGGTCGCGCGGTTCAGCCCATTGACAACTACGCTTCCAATCTGCTGAAAACCCTCAGCGACCTGGCTACCTGGACCGACAACCCGAAGGTGGTGCTGCTCACCCCCGGGGTTTACAACAGCGCTTATTTCGAGCACAGCTATCTTGCCCAGCAGATGGGCATCCAGCTTGTAGAGGGCCGGGATCTGGTGGTGGAAGATCGGCGGGTCTGGATGCGCAGCACAGCTGGTCTCGAGCCGGTGGACGTGATTTACCGGCGGATTGACGATGATTTCCTCGACCCGGAGGTCTTCCGCAAGGATTCGATCCTCGGGGTGCGGGGCCTGATGGCGGCCTATGCCGCCGGCCGGGTGGCCATCGCCAATGCTCCGGGCACTGGCGTGGCGGATGACAAGTTAATCTATGCCTACGTCCCAGACATGATCCGCTATTATCTGAAGGAGGAACCGATCATTGAAAACGTACCCACCTATCTTTGTTCCCGTCCGGAGGACCGCTCCTATGTCCTGTCTCACCTCCATGAGCTGGTGGTGAAATCTGTGGCTGAGGCGGGGGGCTATGGCATGCTGATTGGCCCCCACGCCACTCGGGAAGAAATTGCCATTTTTGCCTCAAAGATTGAGGCTGATCCTCGCAACTTCATCGCTCAACCCACCCTGGAGCTCTCCACGGTTCCCTCCCTCAGCGAGGGAGAAATTTATCCGTGCCACGTGGATTTGAGACCCTATGTCCTGCGAGGGAAGGCCAATTGGGTGACCCCGGGGGGGCTGACAAGAGTGGCCCTGCGGCGAGGCTCCCTGGTGGTGAATTCCTCCCAGGGTGGGGGCTGTAAAGACACCTGGATCGTCGACGATTCCAATCTTCAGGTTGAGGCAGCTTGTGAGGAGGTGAAGTGATGCTTAGTCGTGTCGCGGATTCACTGTATTGGATCAATCGCTATGTTGAGCGCGCGGAAAATATTTCCCGTTTTGTCGAAGTCAGTGAGGCCATGGCCCTGGATTGTCCCCCCGGCAGTGCTGAGCCCTGGTTGCCCCTGATTGATGCCAGCGGTGATCGCGAGCTTTTTGATCAGCTCTATCCCGATGGCCGTCCAGACGATGTGGTGAAGTTTTTGGTTCGCGAACCGGAAAACCCCAGCAGCGTTGTGAACTGCATCACTTTTGCCAGGGAAAATGCTAGACAAATTCGTGATGTGATCACCACGGAAATGTGGGAGCAGATCAATGGTTGCTACTGGGCTTTGCAGGAAGCCGATTACTGGCAGCAGCCTCCCCAGGAGCAGCTGCGGGTCATCCGTCGGGATTGTCAGCTTTTCTATGGCATCACCGATGCCACCTTGAGTCGCGATCTCTCCTGGCAATTCAGTCGGCTGGGAAGGCTGCTGGAAAGGGCAGACAAAACGACTCGTATTCTGGATGTCAAATACTTTTTGTTGCTGCCTTCCAATGAGGATGTGGGAGGGGTGTTGGATGAGCTGCAGTGGATCGCCCTGTTGCGGACCGCCGGGGCGTACCAGATGTTCCGCCAATCTCAGCAGCGGGCCATCGCTCCACGGGCTGTGGCCAGTTTTTTGTTGCTGGATCCGATCTTTCCCCGATCCGTGCGCTATTGCCTGGAGCGCATCAGTGAAACCTTGCGCATCATTCGTGGCAGCTCCGTCCCCGGAGCACCGGATGAACTGGAATGCTTGGCGGGTCTCACCCTGGCCCGCTGGAGTTACACCCGAATCGATGATCTGATTGCCAGTGGTCTGCATGAAGCGATCGACCATCTGCAGCAAGATTTGAACCAGCTTGATCGGCTGATCGAAAAGCGGTATTTCATCGCCCCAACCACCAGCTCCCCAACCCACCCCGAGCCGGCATGCGAGCCCTCCTGAACCATACCCTCAACTACCGCTATTCCGCCCCGATCCTGCTGGGTCCCCATCGCTTTTGTCTCAAACCAAGGGGTCATGGCTTCCAAAAGCTGGTGCATTTCGAGCTTTCGATCACTCCGGAACCTGACATTCTCTATCCCCTGTTGGCCGCCAGTGGCGATGAGATCTTGCGCGCTCGTTTCCTTGGCAGCACCGATCGCTTCCTTGTGCGCGCCAGCAGTGAGGTGATCACCCAGATGGCCCCCCCCCTGGAGCTGGCCCTGGAGGTGAATCCCCCTCGCCTGCCCTACCCGGTGGGCCACCTCAACGGCGATCTCATGGGCGCCCTTGAGGGGTGGTTGCCCAATGGCCAGCATGATCCCGCCGCCGTCGACCTGGCCCAGGAGGCCCTGACGGGCTGCGATCAGATGGCGATGCCCTTCCTCAAGCAGCTGGTGGCCATCATCCAGGATCGGGTGAAATACACCCAACGCCATCAGGGCCCCGCCTGGCCCGCAGGGCGCACCCTGAAGGAGCGGGTGGGCTCTTGCCGAGATCTGGCCATGCTGATGATCGAATCCTGCCGCTGCGTTGGTCTGCCATCCCGTTTCGTCAGCGGCTATCACCTGGTGGAGCCCAAGCCCAAGGAGTACGACTTGCACGCCTGGGCGGAGGTTTACCTTCCCGGGGCCGGCTGGCGCGGTTTTGATCCCAGTGGCTCTGGACTGATCGACGATCGCTACATCGTGCTGGCCACATCCTCCAAGGCCGACCTGACCGCAGCCGTTTCCGGAAGCTTTTCTGGATCTGGAACCGTGGAGAGCGAACTTCGTTGGAGCATCCAGGCGGAGGTGGTCGATGGGGAGGACGTGTCCCAAGATGGGGCATGAAGAATTGAACCAGCGGCAAGCGGCTGGTAGCCGATGCTTCAGCGATCCTCCCCATCCCGCGCCATGACAGATGCATCTTTGGGCCCAGCCGGCATGGTTGTCACCCCCCTTTCTTCCAGCGCCGCTTCCTTCGCCAATCCCCTGGCGGCGGACATGCGCCGTCACCTCTTCTCCAGCCAGGCCAAGGCCCCGGCCCTCGCCACGGTGCACGACCACTACGTCTGCATGGCTCTGGCGGTGCGCGACCGTTTGTTGGCCAGTTGGGTGGACACAGCTGAGACGTACACCCATCAACACGTTCGCACCGCCGTCTATCTGTCGGCCGAATACCTGCTCGGTCCCCATCTGGAGAATAATCTGGTCAATCTTGGCATCTACAAGGATGCCGAAGCCGCCTGCAAGGAGCTGGGCCTCTCGCTGGAGCAACTGATCGCGGAGGAACCCGAGCCGGGCCTGGGTAATGGGGGCCTCGGGCGGCTGGCGGCCTGCTTCCAGGAGTCCATGGCCACCCTGGAGTTGCCGGCCATCGGTTACGGCATTCGCTATGAATTCGGCATCTTTCGCCAGCAAATCGGCCCCAGCGGCCAGGTGGAAAGCACCGACCCCTGGCTGGCTCGGGGCAACCCCTGGGAAGTGATTCGGCCGGAGTGGAGTTATCCCGTGAACATCGGCGGGCAAACCGTCATCGGTGTCGCCTATGACACACCCATCCTGGGCTACGGCGTGAACACGGCCAACACCCTGCGCCTCTGGTCAGCCCACGCGCCGGAAGACTTTGATTTTGCTTCCTTTAACGCCGGTGATTACACCCGCGCCGTGCTGCACAAAGTGCAGTCGGAGACCCTCTCTAAGGTGCTCTATCCCAATGATGAGATGGAGCAGGGGAAACGGCTGCGATTGAGCCAGCAGATCTTCTTCGTTTCCTGCTCCCTCCAGGACATGTTCCGCATCCTCAAGGTTCAGGGCCTGAAGGTGACGGATTTCCACAAGAAATACGCTGTTCAACTTAATGACACCCATCCCGCCATCGCCGTGGCGGAGCTGATGCGCCTGTTGATCGATGACCATGGCGTGGAGTGGGATACGGCCTGGGGCATCACCACCGCTTGCATCAGCTATACCAACCACACCCTGCTCCCCGAAGCCCTCGAGTGTTGGGGTCTGGAGTTGTTTGAACAATTACTGCCTCGTCAGTTGGAGATCATCTATGAAATCAACGCCCGTTTTCTCCGCATGGTGCGCTTGCGTTATCCCGGCAAGCCTGACATGCTCGCCAAGCTCTCGCTCATCCAGGAAGGCCCCCAGCGCAAAGTGCGCATGGCCCATCTGGCGGTGGTGGGCAGCCATCAGGTGAACGGTGTGGCGGAGCTCCACAGCCAGCTCCTGAAGCAAAATCTCTTCTACGACTTTGCCCAGATCTGGCCCGAGCGCTTCAGCAACATCACCAATGGCGTCACGCCCCGTCGTTGGCTGGCGGTCGCCAACCCCCACCTGGCCCACCTCCTCGACGAGGCCATCGGCGACACCTGGCGCAACGATCTTGATCAGCTCTCCCGGTTGGAGCCTCTGGCCCAGGACGGGGCTTTCCTTGAGCGCTGGCAAACCATGCGTGCCCTGGCCAAGGAGCGCCTGGCCCTGACCATTCGCAAGCAGACAGGCATTCTCGTTGACCCCGCCAGCCTGTTTGATGTGCAGGTGAAGCGCATTCATGAATACAAGCGCCAGCACCTGGCGGCCCTGCAGCTGGTGGAGCGCTACCTGCGTCTGCGGGATGGGGAGGATTTGCCACCGCGCACCGTGGTGTTTGGTGGCAAGGCGGCCCCGGGCTACGCGATGGCCAAGCTGATCATCCGCCTGATCGTGGGCATCGCCGACATTGTGAACATTGATCCCGCAATGGATGGCCGCCTGCGGGTGGTCTTCCTGCCCAATTTCAGCGTCAGCCTCGGTCAGCGCATCTATCCGGCAGTGGATCTGTCCGAACAGATCTCCACCGCAGGGATGGAGGCCTCCGGCACTGGCAACATGACGATGGCCCTCAATGGTTCTCTCACCATCGGCACCCTGGATGGTGCCAATATCGAGATCCGCGAACGGGTCGGCAACGACAACTTCTTCCTCTTCGGCCATACCGCCGACCAACTTGCCGCCCTCAATCGCAGTGGCTATCACCCGATGCCCTGGTTGGAGAATGAACCCCTCACCAGGGCCGCGATCGACCTGATCGGTTCGGGCCACTTCAGCGAGTGTTATCGGAAGCTTTTCCACCCCCTGCTCTCCAAACTCTTCAGCAGTGATCCCTTCCGGGTGATGGCCGACATCGGAGACTATCGTCGTGCGCAGAACGAGGTGGATGGGGCCTGGCTGGATTCCCAGCGTTGGACCCAGATGTCGATTCTCAACACAGCGCGGTGCGGTTTCTTCTCCTCCGACCGCTCCATTCGCGAATACGCCCAGCGCATCTGGAAGGTGGAGCCCGTACCGGTGGGGCGGGGTGCGCAGACGCCCGAGCTTGCCGGTTGATCGCGATGGCCTTCCGCCGGGGGGCCTCCGCTGGGGGAGGATCGCTTGAGCCTCAACTCCCGCCGATGACCCTCTGGATGGAACCCCTGGCCGAGCGGGTTCAGGAGAGGCTCTCCGCGGCGGGGATCCATCTCACCCTGGGTGGTGAGCCCACCCTGGTCCCGCTGAACCCGGAGGGCGCCGAGTGGTCCATCACGGCGGATGGCCCCACCAAGCTGCCCATCGCTCGCCGTCTGGCGGAGGTGTTTCAGCGCCGCGTGTGGCCGGGCAGCACGCTGCTCTATTGCCCGGGGAAGCTCTATGCGGGGGAGGTCAATCCCCGCTGGGCCTTGCGGCTCCTGGCCCGGGCGGATGGGTCTCCCTTGGTGCGCCGTCGGGAGCGAGAGCCGGGGGAGGAGACAGGTGAGCCGCTGCGGGCCAAGGATGGCCTGGCTTGGCTGGAGCGATTGGGCGAGCGTCTGGGGGTTCGGTTGCGACCGCTGGCCTTGCGGGATCCCCTGGATGAGGGACGGTTCGCCTGGGCGGCTCCCCTCACCGCCGCTGAGGCCCCCGCCAGTGACAACCCAGCCTCGGCTTGGATCTGGCAGGCGGGCGACTGGCCCCTCCCGGACGACCTCGCCCAGCTCAGCGGCGCTCCGGGGCCGGCCGGCCTGCGGCTTCCCCTCGCCCATTTCCCCGAGAACCTGCCCCGCCAGGTGCTCACCCTCGAGGTGGAGGAGGACGGTTGGGAGCTGTTCCTCCCCCCTCTGCTGCGGGCCCCCCTGGAGGCCTTGCTCCAGGCCGTCGCGGATGGCCTGGAGGGCCGGACCGAGCCCCGGCTGAGCGGCATGTTGCCCAGTGACGTTGAGGACCATTGGCAGGTGCTTGGCCTGACGGCCGATCCCGGCGTGCTGGAAATCAACCTGCCCGTTTGCCACGGCTGGACGGACTACGCCCAATGGCTCAGCCGCATGGAGGCGGCGGCCGAGGAGGTGGGGCTGCGCACCTGGAAGGAGGCCGACCATGGCGGCCAGGAGGGAACGGGGGGCGGCAACCATCTGCTGTGGGGAGGCGCTGGCCTGGCAACCAATCCCTTTTTCCCGCGGCCGGCTTGGCTGGCCGGGCTGCTCCGCTACTGGCAGCACCACCCCAGCCTGAGCTATCTCTTCACTGGATCCTGCGTCGGCCCCGCCTCCCAGGCCCCCAGACCCGACGAGGCCTCCGGCTCCATCTTTGACCTGGAACTGGCCTACCTCCAGCTGGAGCGGGCCGAGCAACAGGTTTCCCAAGAGCCCTGGGGGGATCATCGGGCCTTGATCGGCGAAACCCTCCGCCATCTCCACGCCGACCGCAGCGGCAACAACCACCGCTGCGAAATCAGTTTCGACAAATTCTGGAATCCGGGCACGCCGGCGGGGTGTCTGGGGCTGATCGAGTTCCGGGCTCTGGAGAGCCTGCCCCGTCTGGAGTGGACGCAGGCCACCGCCCTGCTCTGGAGTTGTCTGGCGGCCCTTCTCATCGATCCGGCCCACCGCCCGAACCGCTTGCGGCCCTGGGGGGAGGACCTCCATGATCGCTGCCTGCTCCCCAGCCAGCTTTGGGCCGATCTGCGGTCCGTGCTGGCGGAGCTGGCGGCGGAGGACCTGGTCCTGGAAGAGCGACCCTTTCGGGAGCTCTGGGATTGGCGCTTCCCTCCCCTGCTCACCTGGGAGGGTGGTTCAGTGGCGGAGGGGGAACGGCCGCGCCTGGAGGTGCGGCCAGCCTTGGAGCCCTGGCCCCTGATCTGTGATTTCCCCCGGGAAGGGGGGTTCACGAGCCGGTTTGTCGATGGTTCCCTGCGCCGCTTCGAGGTGACAGCCAACCCTGCCTTCCGCCGCCAGGGCTGGTTGGCCCTGCAGGGAAGGCGCTTGCCCCTGGATCCCGATCCCTCTTCCCTGCTGGCGGTGCGTTTCCGGCTCCAGCGGCTTTATCCCTGCCTTCATCCAGGCATCGCCCCCGACTGGCCTCTCCGATTGGTGGTGGGCAGCCCGGAGGGCGTTCAGGCCTATGGGTTGACCGCGACGGGAGAACGTTTCCAGCCCGTGGCCCTCGAGCCCTCGGATCCCCGCTCCCCCGAAGGTCTGATCCCCTGGCGGGGCCGCGAACGGCCCGACGCCATCACCCTGGATCTGCGTTTGGAGGCTCTGGGCCTCACCAGTTGAGGCCGTGCAGCTTGGGCAGCGGCGCCGTCTTGGAGGTGACGGCAAACAAGCGAGGAATGCGTGAGCTGTTGTACACCCGAAACTCACGGACCACGCTGGCGCCCTCCTCGCGCACCGCCTGGTTGAGCACCAGGGAGCCATCGGGATCGGAGACGGAGCGGTGGAAGGTGCCGGGGGGAATGCGCAGGATGTCTCCGCCGCAGTCGAGGCGCACAATGTGGTAAGGGTAATTCCAGCCCAGGTTCACCAGATAGAAAGTGCGGCCGCCATGCATGGCCAGCAGATTGTCTTCCTGGTGGGGATGGAGATAAAACTGCCAAGCGCCTGTCTCCGGGTCGTCGGGAGGGCTGATGGCCGGACCGGTGTGCACCACCAGATCCCTGGCGTTGGAGGTGGGCACCGTGATGTCAAAGAAGCGGACAGCGGGGGTATCGCGAAATTTCTCGTAGGGGATCAGCTCGAACATCGGAGCCGGACGGGACACGATCGGAGCCTGGTCGCTGCGTTCTGGCATTGGACTGGGGTGTGGTCGGTTGGGCAGGGTGGCGGTCATGACGGGGGAGGGCTGGCTGGGGGCGGGGAGGGCGCCGACGGAAGCGACGAATAAACCAGTGAAACGAAGCGTTGCTGTCAAACAGGTGAGCTTCGTTACCAAAAGATGAATTCCACAGGCGGTTGGCGCAGTGGCCCCGCCACCCTGGCGATCCCGGGTCGCGGGTCTCCAAAGGGAGGGGCGTCAGAGGGGAATGGGCATCACCACCGCGGCGGGCGCGGGGGCGCAGGCGGCCACGCGCTGGGCCACCACGGCTCCGATCACGATGATGGCGGGCGAGGCCAGGCCGGCTTCCTCCACCTTCCGCGCCAGCTCGCCCAACGGCGCCAGCACTAGACGCTGGCCCTCCACCGTGCCCTGTTGAATGGCCGCGGCGGGGGTGGAGGGCGCCAGGCCCCCGGCCATCAACTCCGCGCCGATGTGGCGCAGATTGTGCAGGCCCATGTAGATCACCAGCCCGTCGCTGCTGCGGGCCAGCCCCTGCCAGTCCACCCCGGGGCGACCCTTGTCGATCTCCTCGTGCCCGGTGACGAAGGTGACGCTGGAGCCGGCCCGGCGGTGGGTCACGGGAATGCCCGCATAAGCCGGGGCCGCGATCCCCGCCGTCACCCCGGGCACCACCTCCACGGACACGCCCCGGCTCACCAGATGGGCGGCCTCCTCCCCCCCCCGGCCGAACAGGAAGGGATCGCCGCCTTTCAGGCGCACCACCCGGCGATGGCGTCGAGCCAGCTCCACCAGCACGCTGTTGATCGTGGGTTGGGGCACCGAGTGGTGCCCCCGGCGCTTGCCCACGAAGCGGCGTTCGCAATCCGCCGGCACCAGGTCCAACAGCTCCTGGGGAACCAGGGAGTCGTAGACGAGGGCATCGCAGCTGCTCAACAGGCGATGGGCCCGCACCGTCAGCAGCTCCGGATCGCCCGGCCCCGCCCCCACCAGGAAGACCGTCCCCCCGGGCGGCGGGGGAAGCCCATCGGTTTCGCCGCTCATGGCAGCTCCTCCAGCAGCTGAAGCAGCTCCTGGCGCACGACCGGCCGTGCCAGAAGGGGTGGACCCGATCCGGCCTCAAGGCCCTCGCTGAGGCGACTGGTGGCCAGGACCAAGGGAAGGGCAGGCTCCTCGGGTGGCCTCGGCGTCCCTCTCGCCTCGGGGGGAGGGAGTGTCAGGGGATGGCAGCGCGCGTCGCAGAGGTGGGCGAGGTGGGCCAGATAGCGCTGGGACAGGGAACCCTCCACTGGATGGTGCAGCAGCAGCGGGCGATTTGGCTGGCCCGAGACAGCCAGCCGCTTCACTTCCTCTCGCAGGATCGCCTGCCAGGCCGGCCAGGCCCCCAGAAACGGCAGCACCCGCACGGGACCGGCCTGCCGCCAGCGCCGCAGGTGGACCGGCACATCCTGGCGCACGTGACCTCCTGGCAGGAGGAACAAGGGCACCAGGGTGGTCAGGGGGGCGGCGGGAGTCGGCAGGGGGGGAGGGTGAGGGGCGGTGAGGGCCTCGAGGATCACGGGGGCGCCGCGTCGCTCCCGCAGCGTCCGGGCCAGGGCGACCAGCTCGGGCGGCAGCAGGCCCCCCGCCCGCCCGTGGACGATGAGCACCAGGGGGGTCGCGGGGAGATGTTCCAGCCGACGTCGCCGGCGGGTCTCGACGCTTGGGTCGAGGGGCTGGCGGGCGAGAGCGAGAAGGAGGGGGCGCGCTTCGGGGAGTCGCGCCAGGGCATCCACGGCCGCCTGGGCCACGGGCGGCTGCAGGTCGCTGGCGAGGAGGCTGAGGGTGCGGCCCAGGGCGGGCCGGGGCCAGGCGCTCAGACCCCGGCAAAGCCCCTCCAGGGCGGCCAGGCGCAGTCGCGTGGGACCAGCCTCCAGGGCCAGCTGGCGCAGGAGGGGAAAATCCGCGGGATCTCGCTGGTGGCCCAGGAGCGGCAGCAGGGCGATTCGACCCTCGGGGTCGGCCACCGAGGCGGAGCAAGCCTGGAGCAGGGCCAACCTGGCCCGGGGGTCGCGCCGGGGGACAATAAGGGCCGGCAGATCGGGATCTCGGGGCTCGCCGCAGCTCCACCAGCGCAGCAGCCGCACCATCGCCGGTCCGTCAAGGTGGTCGGCCAGCGCCGCCAGCAGATCCTTCTGGGCGGGCAGGGTTCCCTGTTCCAGGGCTTGCAGCCAGGGCTCCAGGGGCAGGTTGGGTTGCCGGCGCAGCCGCTGCAGCCAGGGCCAGCGTTCGGGACTGCCGGGTGGGGGCAGGGCCGACACCGGGTGGTCGACGGGGCCCGGGGAGAAAGCCACGGTGGCGGAGACGGGCTGAGGGCTCACCATGGCAAATCCGATCCCCCTCCGGCGTGGATGGGCCGGCCCGTGCCCGCGATGGCACGGAGGTAGCAAGCGATACGTTTCATGGCGAGAGGTGGTGGGGTCCCCGGCCCCCTGTCGAGAGTGAGTTCAGAGCGGCCCCGGGAGCACAGCGGTGGAACAGACCTCAAAGAGCCGGGCGGCGGAGTCGCCCTCCCCCCGCCTCCCGCGCACGGGGGCCCGGGGCGCGGGGAGGCCAGCCTTCGGCTTTGCCGAGCGGAAGGAGCGCCAGCTGGTCTTCCTTCTCACCCGTCAGTTGGCGGAGGCCCAGTTCGTTCGGGCCGACCAGGAGCGCACCCGGCGCCTCTGGCGGGAAGTGGCGGCCCTGGATCTGGATCCGGACCGGATCATCCATCTGCTCTACGGCGTGACGGACCATGCCGACAGCGCGGAGATGGCGGCGGCGGATGGCCGCTGGCGATCCGCCCAGATCCCGCCGAGACGGAGCTGGTGGGCCCCAGGCCGGGGCCGCCTCACGGGGACAGGGCGCGGCGTCTGGCCCCGAAGCGCTCCACCAGCAGCGACTCCAGCGTGTCGGTGAGCTGGTCGAGGGGAACGCCTTTGTGGTGCAGTTCGGCCAGGCGGGGCTGGCTTCCCATGGAGCCGTCGAGATAGATCTTGGCGGCCTCCACCATCTGCCCTCCCTCCCGGGCCTTGGCACCCATCAAGCCGATCTGCCCCATGTAGGGCTGGCCGCAGGCATTCGGACAGCCGGTCCAATGGGTGCGCACGGGATGGGGCAACTCCAGGCGCCGCTCCAATTCCTCCACCACGGCCCGGGCGGTGTTCTTGGTGGGGATGAGGGCGAAACTGCAATAGCGATTGCCCGTGCAGCTCACGGCCTCCGCCAGCAGGGGCCCCGGCGTGAGCTGGAAGGCCCTCTGCCGCTCGGGCGTGTTCAGCTCGGTGCGCAGGGCGGGGATCCGCGCGTTGGGCACCCCGCTGATCACCACGTTCTGACTCTCCGTGAGGCGCAGCTCCCCGTCACCCCAATGGCGGGCCAGGTGGGCCAGATCGGCCATCGCCGCCCCATCCAGCCGCCCCATCGGCACATTCAGGCCCACCCACGACAGGCCCGCCTGCTTTTGGGGATGAACGCCGCAGACATCGCGGGGCGGGCGGTTCACCAGATGACTGCCGTCATGGGAGCGCGGCAGGGCGGCCTCCTCGGGCCCCCGCAGCGCGGCGTGGGTGGCGAGCACCTCCTGGCGCCAGGCCGCCAGGCCGAGGGCATCGATGAGATACATCAAACGGGTGCGGCTGCGCACCGCGCGATCGCCATGACGCTCAAAGTGGCGCACCACCGCCAGGGTGAAGCCCACCAAGGCCGACGCCGGCAGCCAGATCCCCATCGGGATCGCCAATTCATTGCGCTGGCCGGAGAAGAAGCCCCCCACCATCACCGTGAATCCCAGATCGTCCCCGTGGAAGGCGGGCAGGAAGGCGAGGTCGTTGTGCAGCAGGAAACTGTCCGGCGCACCCCCCACGGCAACGTTGAACTTGCGCGGCAGGTTGCGGGGCCCTTCCGGGCCGAGCAGCCCCTCCTGGATCGCCCGCACCAGGGGCCGGGTGTCCACGATCTCTTCCGGGTCCAGGCCCGCCAGGGGATTCCCCGTGATGTTGCGGGGGTTGTCATGGCCCGATTGCCGACTGGTGAGCCCCAGCCGTCGCAGCGTGAGCAGCAAGGGGGGCATGTCCTCCAGCAGAAGGCCCCGCAACTGAAGGTTCTGGCGGGTGGTGATGTCCGCGCTGCCCTCCTCACCGCAGCGGTCGACCACATCGGCGAGCGCGTCCAATTGATCCGCGGTGATCAGGCCGTTGGGCAGCCGCAGGCGCACCATGAAACGGCCGGGCGTGACGGGACGGAAAAAGATGCCCAGCCACTTGAGGTGGATGGTGAGGGTGGCCTCATCGAGGGTGTTCCATCCGGCGGCGGCCAGCTCCTGGAGCCGGGGTTCCAGGTCGAGCCCGCAGCAGGCGGCCTTGGCCTGCTCGATTTTGTTGAGCGCCGCTGGGCGGGAGCCCTCCTCAGGAGGTCGGGGAGCCTCGACGGGAGAGGCGTCTGTGGAAGCCATGGGGGCGGAGAGGGGGGAGGACTCCGCTGCAAAACGATGACCCTGGAGACAGCAACCTCCAAGTCTCCGTTGGAATCGGGAGCCCTGGTCAGGGATCCGCGGAACCAATTGCAACGGTGGGCCGCTCTCCAGCCACAATGTGCATCACGACAGGCCAGCGTCTTGTTGCAACCGCTACCGAATGCAGTCGAGGGGGGTCGGGGGGTGGCCGCGGCCGAGGATCGCCGGGCCAGCCAACGGGTGGCCCTCGGCCCGGAGCGGGCCCGCTTCCGCGACCTGATCGCCAAGGTGGGCAGCGGAGAGCACACCAGCACGGGCCTCACCCGGGAGGAAGCCCGGGAGGCCATGGCGCTGATGCTCTCCGGTGGGCTCGATCCCGCCCAGGTGGGGGCGTTTCTGATCGCCCATCGCATCCGCCGACCCTCCCCGGAGGAGCTCAGCGGCATGCTCGACACCTATCGCAGCCTGGGACCCGCTCTTGCCACTCCTGGACAGCGAGCCCTCTGTTTCGGGGTGCCCTATGACGGTCGCGGCCGCACGGCTCCCCTCCTGCCCCTGGTGGCCCTCACCCTGGCGGCGTCGGGTCTGCCCGTGGTGCTCCATGGCGGCGGGCCGATGCCCGTCAAATACGGCGTGACCCTGGCGGAGCTGTTCGCGGCCCTGGGCCTTCCTTGGGAAGGGCTGAGCCTGGAGGCGGTGCAGGACCGCCTCACTCGCCACAATCTGGCCCTCACCCACCAACCCTTGCACTTCCCCGCCGCCGAGGCGCTGGTGGCCACGCGCGACCTCATCGGCAAGCGGCCGCCGGTGGCCAGCCTGGAGTTGCTCTGGACCCCCCACCGCGGTGACCGCCTGCTGGTGAGCGGTTTTGTCCATCCCCCCACCGAACAGCGGGCCTGGGCGGCCCTGCGCGCCTGCGGGGAGTCGGATGTGCTGACGGTCAAGGGTTTGGAGGGCTCCACCGACCTGCCCACCACCCGCGCGGGCATCGCCGCCCGTCTGCGGGGGGAGCACGTGGAACGGCTGCTGCTCCATCCCCGCGACCATGGCATCACCGCTCCGGAGGTGGCCTGGCAGTCGCTGGAGATCTGGCAGGGGCAGGCGTTGGAGGCCTTGCGGGGCGAGGGCCCCTTGGCGGAAGGCCTGCTCTGGAATCTGGCCTGCCTGCTCTGGCAGAACGATCAGCTGGGGAGCCTCCCCGAGGCCCTCGATCAGGCCCGGGCTCTGCTCCTGGCCCGGGCGGGCGAGCGTCTGCGGCGGGAGATGGCGCCTTGACGCACGGATCCCCTCCCCCCCCGGACAACCTGGCTTGCCGGGTGTTTCGGTTTGAGGCCGACTTCGCGGCGGATCTGCGCTGTTTGCCCATGGCGGTGCGACGCAAGCTCGACCTGGCGGGCGTGAAGCTCAAGCTGGCCCAGTGGCATGGCCTCTCGGAAGAGGAGCGGCAGCGCCTGCTGGCCTGGCCCGACGATGGACCTTCGCTCCTGGCCTTTCGCCAGTGGCTGCTGGTCCGCAGCCGGAGTCTGCCCCAAGGCCCGGCGAGGGCGTTGCCCCCCGCAGAGGACGCCGATTGGCAGCGGTCGGAGGAGATGCCCGAGCCCCTGGCAACCGCGTGTCGCGAACTGGGACTTTTGCTGCGGCCCGGTTGCTGGAGGGATCTCGACGAGCTGCAGCGGTTTGCGCTGGTGAAGCTGAGCCACCCGGGCCATGAACACCGCAACCTGCCGCGGGCGGTGGAGGAATTCGACCTGGGCGCCGCCCAGCCCTGAGGCGTGCGGGCTTGGCCGATCGCTGTTTTGTAGTACTTGCGACAGCGTTGGTCGACAGTGAATGGTTCCATGACCCACATCGGTCAGCCTGCGCGCCGTCAGCTCGATTCCGCACCTCCCCTTGCGGCTCGACTCTGTTTCGTGCGCGTCGTTTTGAGGCACAGCCAGATGACATGCGTGCGCCACTACCCCGCTCTCCCATCGGGTGGCTCACGATGCATTTCTCTCTTGTTTCCCTTGGATCTCCCTCCCGCTTTGACGGGCCCAGCCCGTCGCAGGGAGGGCTGATCCATCGGAGGGTGCCCTCCCGGGCCCTGTCCATTCGGCACATCCCAAGGGGGATCCCTCCCCCCAGAGCGCCCCTGGCTTGTGACGCTCCAGGCGTCTTTCCCGTCGGCACCGCGTGCGACCGGCTCCAGACCAGACGTCTCGCCATCCGTTCCCCTTTCCCTCCCCCATTCCATGGCTTCGTATTCACGCCGCCGTTTTCTGCTCACCGCCGCGGGTACGGCCTTTGGCAGTCTTGTGGTGGCGGCCTGCGGCGGCAAGCCCCCTGCCACCGCCTCCAAGACGGAGGCCGCTGCCACCGGTTCTGGCGGCGGTGACACCGAGGTGAAGGGAGCCACCCTCGGCTTCATCGCCCTCACCGATGCCTCCCCCCTGATCATCGCCAAGGAGAAGGGCTTCTTCGCCAAGCATGGCCTGCCCGATGTGAAGTTGATGAAGCAGACCTCCTGGGCGGTCACCCGCGACAACCTGGAGCTCGGGGGCCAGCGGGGAGGCATCGACGGTGCCCACATCCTCGCCCCCATGCCCCTGCTGCTCACCGCCGGGAAGATCACCAAGACCAAGCAGCCGTTGCCGATGTACACCCTGGCCCGACTCAACACCCAGGGACAGGCGATCTCGGTGTCGAAGGATTTCCTGCCCGACAAGCTGACGGTCAACAACGCCGCCGGTCTGAAAAAGGTGGTGGATGCCGCCAAGGCGAAAGGAAAACCGTTCAAGGCGGCGGTCACCTTTCCGGGCGGCACCCATGATCTCTGGATGCGCTACTGGCTCTCGGCCAATGGGGTGGATCCCAACAAAGATGCCGATCTGGTGGTGGTCCCGCCGCCGCAGATGGTGGCCAACATGCAGACCGGCACCATGGATGTGTTCTGCGTGGGCGAGCCCTGGGGCCAGCGGCTGGTGAATAAAAAGCTGGGTTACACGGCTGCCCAGACCGGTGAACTCTGGAAGTTTCATCCCGAGAAATCCTTTACCATGCGCGCCGATTGGGTCGATAAGAATCCCAAGGCGGCGAAGGCTTTGCTGATGGCGGTTCAGGAAGCCCAGATGTGGTGCGAGGATCCCGCCAACCTGGATGAAATGTGTGAGATTGTCTCCAAGGACAAATACATCAAGGCCAATGTTGCCGACATCAAGCCACGTCTTGGCGGACAGGTGGACTATGGCGATGGCCGTGTGGTGGAGAACAGCCCCTACACCATGAAGTTCTGGAGTGAAAATTCCTCCTTCCCCTTCAAGAGCCATGACGCCTGGTTTGTGACGGAAGACATCCGCTGGGGGTATCTGCCGGCCAGCACCGATATCCAGGCCCTGGTCAACAAGGTGAACCGGGCGGATCTCTGGCGGGAGGCCGCCGAGGCCATCGGTCAGAAGGCGGCGATCCCGGCCAGCGACTCCCGTGGCAAGGAAACCTTCTTTGATGGTGTGGTGTTTGATCCGGAAAATCCCAAGGCCTATCTCGATGGGCTGAAGATCAAGGCCCTGAGCTGACGATGGCCAGCACCTCTCCCGTCGCCCCGGCGCGGCCTCGCCGCGCCAGCCGGGTGCGCCCCTTCCTGCGGCCGATCCTGCCGTACATCGTTTGCATCGGCGCCTTTCTGGTGGCCTGGCAGATTCTTTCCGCCTTCCTCGGCGCGGCGCGGCTTCCCGGGCCGATCACCGTGGTCTCGGAAACCTGGACTCCCTACATCAGCCAGCCTTTCTTTGATGACGGGGGCACCAGCAAGGGTCTGGGCTGGCAAATCCTGATCTCCCTCCAGCGTGTGGCCCTCGGCTATGGCCTGGCGGCCCTGGTTGGCATCAGCATCGGCGGCCTGCTCGGTCTGAGCCGCTTCATCGGCAAAGGCCTCGACCCGGTGATCCAGGTGTTGCGCACCGTGCCTCCCCTGGCCTGGTTCCCGATCTCCTTGATGGTGTTTCAAGACGCCAACACCTCGGCGATTTTTGTGATCTTCATCACTGCTATCTGGCCGATCATCATCAACACGGCAGTGGGCATCCGTGAAATACCCCAGGACTACACCAATGTGGCCCGTGTCTTGCGCCTTCGCAAAGGGGAATACATCCGCAACATCGTCATCCCGGCCACAGTGCCTTATGTGTTCACAGGCTTGCGGATTGCCGTGGGCCTCGCCTGGCTGGCGATCGTGGCCGCTGAAATGCTGAAAGCCGATGGTGGCATCGGCTACTTCATCTGGGATTCCTATAACGCTGGTGGCGATTCCAGCTCCAGCCAGATCATTCTTGCCATCCTCTATGTCGGGCTGGTGGGCCTAACACTTGATCGTCTTGTGGCCTGGGTGGGCCGTCGCGTGGCGCGGGGGGCCAACTGAGGTGGTCGCCTTTCTCACCGTCGACGATGTCAGCCAGGTCTTTCCCCTCGCTGATGGGGGGCGTTACGTTGCCCTGAAGGACATTGACCTGGAGATTGCCGAGGGCGAATTTGTGTCCCTGATCGGCCACTCCGGCTGCGGCAAAAGCACCCTGCTCAACCTGCTCGCCGGCCTCAGCCAGGCGAGCCGAGGCGGCATCTTGATGGAGGGCCGGCAGGTGACCGAGCCCGGTCCCGATCGCATGGTGGTGTTTCAGAACTATTCCCTGCTGCCCTGGCAGTCCGTGCGGCAGAACATCGCCCTGGCTGTGAACCGCGTCATGGGGCGTGCCGGCGCGGCGGAACGGCAGGCCCGTGTCGAGGAGGCCATCGCCATGGTGGGTCTCACGCCGGCGGCCGACAAGTTGCCCGCGGAGCTCTCCGGGGGGATGAAGCAACGGGTGGCCATCGCCCGGGCCCTGGCCATTCGTCCCCGCCTGCTGCTCCTCGACGAGCCCTTCGGTGCCCTGGATGCCCTCACCCGCGGCAACCTGCAGGAGCAGTTGATGGCGCTCTGTCAGCAGGCGGGGGTGACCACGGTGATGGTGACCCACGACGTGGACGAGGCCCTGCTGCTCTCCGATCGGGTGGTGATGCTCACCAATGGCCCGGAGGCGGAGATCGGGCAGATCCTGGAGGTGCCCTTCGCCCGTCCCCGCCAACGCCTGGCGGTGATGGACCACCCGCGCTACTACCCGTTGCGCGCTGAATTGATCGGCTTCCTGCAGCAGCAGCGTCGTCTGCGCCAACGGCGGGTCGACCGCGCGATGGAGCTCAGCCTCGCCGCCTCTCCCCCTCCCGCCGCCGCTCCCCCCCCCGCGGCTTCCGCGTCCATCCGGTCGGCGGGACCCTCCACGGTGCGCCTGGGCGTCATCCCCGGGCTGGACATCGCCCCGCTGGCCCTCGCCCTGGCCGACAACCTCTTCGATGGCAGCCGGGTGCGGGTGCTTGCGGTGCCCTTCGCCAGCTGGGAACGGTTGGAGGAGCGGTTGCGCGGGGGCGATCTCGACGGGGCGATCACGGCGGCCACCACCCCCCTGGCCCTGGCCCTGGGCTTGGGCGGCGCCTCGCCCTGGCCGGCCATCACCCCGATGACCGTGAGCCGCAACGGCAATGCCCTCTGTCTGGCCCGCGCCTTCCTGCGGGAGGGCGTGCGGGATCGGGACAGCCTCGTTGCGTTTCTGCGGCAGCGGGTCGAGCCTCTGCGGATCGCCGTGCCCCAGCGCCATGGCACCGCCGAACTGCTGCTGCGCCATTGGTTGGCCGCGGGGGAGGTGGCGCTGGACCGTCAGGTCACCTTCTCCGTGCTGTCGCCGATCGCCATGCAGGGCGCGTTGCGCGCCGAGCGGATCGACGGCTTCATCGCGGGTCGCTACCGGGTGGCGGAAGCGGTGGAAGACCGCCAGGGCTACGTGCTGGCCACGGACCTCGACATCTGGCCGGGGCATCCGGAAAAGGTGCTCACCTGCTCGGAAGACTGGGCGGAGCGCAACCAGGAGGCCCTGCTCGCCCTCTGTGCCGGCCTGATGTGCGCGGCGGAACGCTGCGATGACGGTGGCCGACGGGCCGAGCTCACCCGTGTGCTGAGCCAGCCCCAGTGGCTCGGCACCCGAGCCGCCATCGCCCTGGGTCGCCAGTTCGACCGGGGCACCGGCGCGCCCCCCGGGGAGCTGTTGGCCTTCAACCGCTGGCACGCCGATCGTGCCCATCTCCCCAACCGGGCCGAAGGCACCTGGATCCTGAGCCAGTTCAGCCGCTGGGGTTGGTGCCCCTTCCCCAGCAATCGGCTGGAACTGCTCAGCCAGGTCTACCGCCCGGATCTCTGCGACAGGGCCCTGGCGATCGCCGGTTACCCAGCCCTGCGTCCCGATCGCCATCCCTTCACCCTGGCCGACGGCATCCCCTTCAACCAGGACGACCCCCTGGCCTACCTGCGGACCCTGCCGGGCAGCCCCGAACCCACCGTGGCCCCAGTGGCCCTCCCCCAGGGCGCTCTCTTCCCCTCCCGTCTCGATGGCCTGACATGACAACCGCGAGCGCTTATCTCGACTTTGCTTCCGTCGGGCAGGTGTTTCACACCCGGCGGGGCCCCTTCACCGCTCTGCGGGACATTGATCTGCAGGTGAACAAGGGCGAATTCGTCTGCGTCATCGGCCACTCCGGATGCGGCAAGAGCACCCTGCTCAACATGGTGAGCGGCTTTCTGACGCCCACCAGCGGCCGCGTCACCCTGGAAGGGCGACCCATCGAGCGTCCCGGCCCTGATCGCATGGTGGTGTTTCAGAACTATTCCCTCCTTCCCTGGCAGACCGTGCGCCAGAACGTGGAGCTGGCCGTCCGGGCGGCCCGGCCGGAACTGAATGCCTCCCGGCGGCGCCAGGTGGTGGATCACCACCTCGAGATGGTGCATCTGGCCGATGCGGCCGACAAGCGGCCCGAACAGATCTCCGGCGGGATGAAGCAACGGGTGGCCATTGCCCGGGCCCTGGCGGTGCAACCGGCCGTGCTCGTGCTCGATGAACCCTTCGGTGCCCTGGATGCGATCACGAAAGAAGAGCTGCAGGAGGAGCTCCTGGCCATCTGGCGGGAACAGCGCCCCACGGTGCTGATGATCACCCACGACATCGATGAGGCGCTCTTCCTCGCCGATCGGATCGTGATGATGACCAACGGCCCCGCGGCCACCATCGGCGACATCCTGCAGGTGCCCTTCGCCCGTCCCCGCACCTACATGGCGATCCAGGAGGATCCCCGCTACGGCCCCTTGCGCAACCAGGCCATGGATTTCCTCTTCCGTCTGCACGCCCATGCGGTGGATTGATGCGCCTCCTGCTGGCTCCCGACGCCTTCAAGGATTGCCTCAGCGCGGTGGAGGTCTGCGGGGCGCTGGCGGAGGGTGTCCGGCGGGTGTTGCCGGAGGCGGCAATTCGGGCCATTCCCCTGGCCGATGGGGGCGAGGGCACGACCGAGGCCCTGGTGGCGGCCACCGGGGGCTGGCTGCAAACCGTCTCGGTGACGGGCCCGCTGCCGGAGGAGCGTCCCCGGGTGGAGGCCCGGCTGGGCTGGCTGGGGGAGAGCACGGCGGCGCTGGAGATGGCAAGCGCCTCCGGCCTGCCCCTGGTCAGCCCCGCCCGCCGCGATCCCCTGCGCACCACGAGCTTCGGCACGGGCGAGTTGATCGCCGCCGCCCTCGACGCCGGGGCGCGGCACCTCATCCTCGGCCTCGGCGGCTCCGCCACCAATGACCTCGGGGCCGGCATGGCCCAGGCCCTGGGACTGCGCTTTCTCGACGCCGACGGCCGTCCGATCACCGCGCCCCTCAGCGGTGGTCGGCTGCTGGAGGTGGCCGCGCTGGATGGCTCGGGGCTGCATCCAGGTCTGGCGGCCTGTCGGCTGGAGGTGGCCTGTGACGTTGACAACCCCCTCCTGGGCCCGCTGGGTGCCACGGCGGTGTATGGCCCCCAGAAGGGCGCCACGGGCGAGTGCGCGGCCCGGTTGGAGGCGGGCCTGACCCACCTGATCACCCTGCTGGAGAAGACGACGGGCCGACAGGTGCGGGACCGCCCCGGGGCGGGTGCCGCCGGGGGGATGGGCGCCATGCTTCTGGCTCTCGCCAACGCGGAGCTGGTTCCCGGCATCGCGCTCGTGCTGGCGGCCAGTGGCTTCCCGGCGGCCCTGGCGGCGGCCGACCTGGTGCTCACCGGCGAAGGGCGTGTCGACGCCCAGACCGCCCGCGGCAAAACGATCAGCGGCGTGGCTCGGGCGGCGGCGGCGGCGGGGGTGCCGGTGGTGGTGATCGCCGGGGAGATCGGTCCGGGGGCGGAGGCCCTGCGGGCCATCGGCGTCAGCAGCCTCTTCTCCCTCGTGCCCGGCCCGATGGACCTCCCGACGGCGATGGCCCGCGCCCCCGGCCTGCTGGCCGACGCGGTGGAGCGGGTGCTGCGGTTGGTGGTGGCGATGGGCGCCCGCTGAGGGCACGGGCGAAGGGGGCGGGGCGGAAGGTGGAGGGAAACGGGCGTGCGCCGGCAGCGGAAGGGAGGCCGACCCGGCGCCCTACGGCGGATCCGGGCGCTCTGGCGCCTCTTCAGGGGGAGCGCCGGTCTCGCGCAGGAGGAGGGCCCGACCCAGGGCCTGGTCGGTCTGGGCTGTGAGCAGGGCCGCTTGGCTGGCCTGCAGCTCCCGCTGCACCAGGAGCACCTCCGTGAGGGGCTCCACCTGGGCTCGGTAGCGCAGCTGGGCGTCCTGGAGCGCTCGCTCGCCAGCGGCCACCGTTTCGCGCGCCGCCGCGATCCGCGCTGGCGACGCCCGCCGCTGCACCCAGGTTTCCCGCACGGTGATGCGGATGCGGCGGCGGGCGACGTCCGCGTCAGCGGCGAGCAGGGCCGCCTCCCGGTCGGCCACGGCGGCGCCATCGCGGGCCCGGCCGCCGTCAAAGAGGGTCTGGCGCAGCTGCAGCAGGCCCCCCCAGTCGTAGAAGTTGCCCTGGATGTTGCCGGGGGCGTCGACCGTCGGCAGGGTGACGTTGGTGGGACCCGCCTGGACCCGGCCTGTGGTTTCCAGCACGGGCACATCAATCCGATTCGTGTTGATGCCCGCGCCGGCCAGCAGGGAGAGGCTGGGCAGGAGGGATGCCCGGGCGGCTTTCGCCCGTTGGCGGCTGGCCTGCTCCTGCAGCCGCAGGGCCTCCAGCAGGGGGCGATCCGCCAGGGCCCGCTCCACGGTCGCCTCCAGGCCCAGGGGCCAGGGTTGGGCGACGTCGCGGATGGGATCGGCCGCTTCGGGCGCCTCCGCGGGCGGCAGGTTGAGCAACTCCGCCAGCCGGCTCTGGACCGCGGCCCTCTGGGCCCGGGCGGTGATCAGGCCCTGGCTGTCGCTGGCCCGCAGGGCGCTGGCGCGGAGCACCTCAACGCGGGCGGCCAGGCCTTTGGCGAAGATCGCGCGCACATCCCGCTCCAGGGCCGTGGAGGCCCGCAACGCCGTTTCCCATACAGGCACCAGGGCTTGGCGCAACTGCAGATCCCTGTAGGTGCTCTCCAGCTCGTAACGCACCTGGCGCTCGTCTTCACTCAACTGGCGGTCGGCCGCCTGGCGCCCGCTTTTGGCCGCGGCCACCTGCCAGCTCTCGCTGATCGGCAGCAGGTTGGCGCTGAACACCACGCCACTGCCGGCAAACAGGCTCTGAATCACGGCATAGCCGTTTTGACCAAGGCCGAAACTCAGGTCGCCGAAGGTGGGCAGGTTGGTGACCACGCCGATGGAGGTGCCCACCTGGGTGCCGCTGGCGCTGCCCAGCAGATCCAGGCGGGGCCAGCGCTGGCTGCGGCTGAAGCTCTCCGCCGCGGCGCTGCGCGCCACCTCGCGGCGGGAGCGCTCCAGATCCGTCGAGGCTGGCATCCCCCGCTCCAGCACCTCCGCCAGGGTGAGGGGGGCCGCCCGCGAGGACGGGGCGCCCAGCCCCAGCGCCATGATCAGCCCGAACGGCAGGATCCAACGGCACCCCCGACCTGTGGGCGCAAGGCGCCCGGGGAGGCGAGACACCGGACCGCACCGGGGAAGACGCACGAAGGAACGGGGAAGAGAGTGGCCAGGACCTTAAGAACATCCCCCCGATCACCGCTACGGTCTTGTGCAGAATCCGCTCCCGGCTTGCCTCCCGCCGACGTTGTCCCCACCACCGACCCCAGCCCCGCCGGGGAGCATCGGAAGGCGAAGGAGGTCCCCCGGGCGGCGGATGGTGGTCACGGCGGGGGCGGGACGGGTCGGCTGCCCCGGCTGCTGCCGGTGGCTGTGGTGGCGGGCCTCACCGGTCTCTGGGCTGTTTCGCCCACGATTCCGGTGAAGGTGCGCGGCAGCGGCCTGCTGATGTCTCCCGAGAGCCGCCGCGCCTTTTATTCCCGTGGTCCAGGCCAGGTGCAGGACCTCAAGGTGCGGGTGGGGGATGAAGTGGATCAGGGCCAGTTGTTGCTGACCCTCAGCCGGGTGGGCCAGGCCGCCCCCGGGGGCGGCGCCGTCAGTCCCGATCCGGAGGTGATCCAGGCCCAGTTGCGGGCGAACGATCAGCAGATGGCTGGCCTCAACACCCAGAGCCGAGCCATTGACGTGCAGGACGAGGCCCTGGTGTCCCGTCGCGATGAGCTGACCGTCACCAACCGGCCCGTGGAGAAACAGCTGCGGGCGTTGGAGGAGTTGCGAAAGGACGCCGTCATCGCCCGCTACAGCCCCCTCTGGGTCGGTGCCCAAGACCTCTATCTCCGCAACCGGGCCGACATCGCCACGATTGACGGCCAACGGGCCCAATTGCGCGCTGAGCGGGCCGCCCTCACCTCGCGCGCCGCCGAGCTGCGCTCCCAGCGGGCCGCCCTGGAGGCCCAGCAGCTGGCGCAGGATGTCTTCAGCCCGGCGGCGGGGCGGATTCTCGATCTGTCGGTGGAGCCGGGTCAGGCGGTGCTCCCCGGCCAGCGGCTGGGGAGCCTGGCGCTGATGGGCGACCAGGACAAGCGGCTCGCGGTGGTGGTCTTCACCAGCGCGGACGCCACGCGGATCGCCCCCGGGGCCGACCTCGAGCTCGATCCCAAGGTGATGAGCCGCGACAGCTATGGCGGCGCGGAGCAGCGCTGGGGCACCTTGCGGGGCACCCTGCTGCGCCTCTCCCCCGCGAGCGTCGACCTGGAGGATGTGACGGCCCAGGTGGGCGGCAAGGAGGAGGCGGCGAATCTGATGGCTCGGGCGCGCCAGCAATCCTTTGGCGAGGGGGGCGATCTCACCTCCCAACTGCCGGATCGGGCGGGGGCGCCGGTGGTGCTTGGCGTGGTGCGGCTGGAGGGGGCCGCCACCCCGAGCGGGCTGGCCTGGAGCCGGGGGGCGGGGCCACCCCGTTCCCTCCCCCCCCGCACTCCGCTGGAGGTGTCGGCGAAGGTGGAACACCGTTCGCTGCTGAGCTACGTGGCGCCCTTCGGCCGCTGGCTGGCAGGCTCGCGGCCATGACACCGCGTTTTTCCCTCGGGCGGACTCTGGGCCCCTGGCTCCGGCCCTGGCTGGCCCCCTGGCCCTGGCTGAGCCTGGGCCTGCTCCTGCTCTGCACCCGCACCGAACCGCCGCGCCTGTGGTTTTGGCTGACGTTGCTGCTCATCAGCCTGCTGGTGGGGGTGATGCGGGCCCTGGCCCGCGAGCGTTGACACCCCCGGCCGCTGTGCGCCACCCCCTGGTGGTCGGTCTCGCGGCGGCCCTTGTATGGAGCATCGCCCATTCCCTGGGGTACGGGTCCGGCGCGGCCTACGGGGTGGTGATCGCGGCGATTGCGGTGCCGCCAGACTTTCGCCGCCTGCCGGCGCCACTGTTTGTGGTGCTGCCTGTGCTGTGCGCGGTGGCCCTCGGGCTGGGCACCCTGCTCAAGCCCCTGTTGGAGGCGCCGGTGGTGTGGGCGTTCGCCATCGTCACCCTGCTGGCCCAGCTGATCGGCCAGGTGTTGCCGGATCGGTTGGCGATGTTGCGCAATGTGTTGCCGATCCTGGCGATCCTGCCCCTGCTCGGGTCCAACAGCACCTGGCTGTCCGCCTGGCACGAACTGCTGGCGATCCTCACCGGGCTGGTGGTGGCAGTGTCGCTCACCGCCGCCTTCCGCCTGGCGCAGGACACCCCCCCACCGGCCCCGCCAGCGGCGGTGGACCCCGCCGCGCCTGTGCGTTCCCTGGCCCAGCGGCTGGGAGATCCCTATTTCTGGCGCAAGGTCGTCGCCTCCACCCTGGCGCTGGCGGTGGGCCAGGGCTTGGGCGCCGTGAATCCGAAATACGTCTACTTCGGGGTCGTGATCCTGCTCAATGAAAGTCTGGGCGCCACGATGGCCCGGGTGCGCGACCGCATGGTCGGCGTGAGTTTGGGGGTGCTGATGCCCTGGCTGGTGTTCAACCTCTTCGGGGTGAGCAGCGTCTCCCTCGGCCTGGTGATGGGGGGCACGGCGGCCCTGCTGCCGGTGTTGGGTCTGGGGGCCCATCTGCGCACCGCCCTGATCTCCAGCGGTGTCACCTTCGCCGGCTATCAGGCCCTCACCGACTGGTACATCCCCACCCGCTGGATCGACTACCTGATGGGGTGCGGCCTGGCGCTGCTGGTGTGTCTGGTGTTTCAGCCCACCTCCGCCCTGCGGCGCTTCAACGACCTGGCGGCGGCGGCCCGCAGCGGCGGGCAACCCATGGGTGGAGAGCTGAAGGCCCTGCTGCCCAGCGCGAGGGAGGAAGCCGTTTGGCTGGGGCAGGGGGAGCGGTTTGACGCGATGGTGGCGGGGTTGGGGGCAGCGGCGGGCGAAACGGGGGGCAAAACGGGGTGATCACCCCTTAAAGACGGCTCAACAGCTCCGCCTTCTTGGCGGCGAACTCCTCGGCGGTGAGCACCCCCATGTCCTTCAGCTCACCCAGCTTGACGAGGGCTCCAAGGATGTCGGCGGTCGGGGAGGATGGCGCCGGCTCGACGGGCTCAGCCGGGGGCGGGGGTGTCGCGGTCCTGGTGGAACTCACCGCCACATCCGGCAGGCTGGAGAGGGCGATGGTGGCGCCGTCATTGCTGGTGAGGCGCACCTCCTCCTGTTCGCCGCTCTGGGAGCAGCCGGAGATTTGCAGGTTGCCAATGTCGTGCACGCTCACCTGCCCATGGCGATCGATGGCGAGGCGCTGGGCCGCCGGGAAGACGGCGTAGCGCAGGGTGTTCTGTGCGCCTGTGGCGGAGGGGGTGCCCAGTTCAGGGGGCCACCAGGCTTCCGCTGGCGCGAAGGGGGCAAAGTGCATCGGGGCCATGCCGCCCATGGGGGGCATGGCCGCCATCGGAGTCATCCCGCCCATGGGGGGCAGGGTGGAGCTGACCTGCTGCTGCTGGCTGCCCCCGCCCGAGCTCTGGGCCTGTTGCCGCACGCCGCCGCCGGAGGACACCTGGCTCTGCTGGGCGGAGCCCCCCCCGATGCTGGTCAGGCTCGCCAGGCTGACCGTGCCGGCCGGGGTGGTGAAGACCATGGCGCCAGCGGGGCCCTGCTGTTGGGCCATGCTGCCGATCTCGTGTCCGCCCGTGTCGTGCACGGTCACCTGTCCATTGGCCTCCACGGCCAGACGACCCATGGCGGGGAAAAAGGCGTAGCGCACCTCGTTCTGTGCCCCGATGGCGCTGGGGGTGCCAAGCTCCGGGGGCCACCAGCTGTCGCGCGGGTCAGGGGTGAAGAGGCTGTGGACCCCTTCCACCCCGGCGGTCAGGCCCGTGGATGGCGCACCGATGCCGCTCGCCTGCATCTGCTGGCCGCTGCCACCGCTCTGGCTCTGGGATTGAACGCTGCCGCTGGGAAAGAGTTCCGGCTGGCTGGCAAGTTGGGTGGCGATCTCCTGGCAGAGCCCCGCGACTCGGGCCTTGAGGGAATGGTTGAACATGTCGCCGAGCATCAACATGCCGCCGCGCATCCACTGCCCAGATCCGGCGAATTCAGGATGGTTGAACTGGGCCATGCTGCCCCGCCCCCGCAGCATGGCGAACATCATCTGGATCACGGCCTCCTGGCTGAAGCCGTAGCGCTGGGCCAGCGCGTTGACAACCTGCAGGCCCTCGGGAGTGAGTTGTTCCAAGGCCGCTCAGACATCACGCCTTCACCCTAGGCGGCGGACGCAGGGGGGGACTGTGCCATTGACGACCTGAAAAATGGAGGATTTTCAAGGGCAAAGAGGCCTCCTTTGACTAAAGACGGCCTGGCCGTTGAACGGGCGAACGGATGCTGTCATCAACGGTGATGTTGCCTTCTCGACTGTCAACGGGTCGCGGGCCAGGCCGCTGGGGGGCAGATCCGATCAGATCCGTGCGGCGCAGGGCGGTCAGCCCTTGCATCACGGCAATCCATGCATCCATGCCCTTGCCGCTGTTGGGGAGGAGGCTGTCCTTTTGGCGATCCCAGCAGGGGGAAAACCGAGTGTTGGAGGTTGTGTCGACGTGGCTCCTCCCTGTGCGCACCCGCCATTTGTTCACGCCGGAGCTGAAATCTCGGACAGGGCATGATCCGCACTCCCCGGTTGGCTGTTTGACCTGTCGTCGTGGAAGACGCCGCGGTCAGCCCCCGACAGAAACCCTTCCGCTCCCTCCTGGCCCGTGAGCGTGTCCACCGGCTTGCTCCCGATGGCCGTGGCTCCACCACCGCGCCCGCCTAAAGTTCGATTGCCTCAAGGCCGGCGAGGAAGCGAACGGAGCGGCGGGTCATGAAGCTCTTGGTGGTTGAGGACGACGCGGCGCTCCGGCGGGGCCTCCTGCGGCTCATGGGTCAATGGGGCCATGCGGCGGAGGGGGCCGCCACCCTCCGCGAAGCCCGGGCCTGGCTGGAGCGCGACGCCTTTGATCTGCTTGTTTTGGATCTGGGCCTGCCGGATGGGGATGGCGTCAGCCTCTGCCGCGAGCTGCGGCGGCGGCCGGGACACCAGCCCTTGGTGCTCATGCTCACCGCCCGCGACGAGCGGCACGAGACCGTGCGGGGCCTGGAGGAGGGCGCTGACGACTACGTGGTCAAACCCTTCGATCCCGAGCTGTTGCGGGCGCGGTTGCGCTCGCTCCTCCGGCGCGCCCACCTCCCCTGGCGACAGGAGCTGGGCTGGGGGCCGTTGCACCTGCCCGCCGGCCAGACCTCCCTGCGCGTGAACGGCGCGGCCGTGGAGCTCACCCGCAAGGAAGCCCTCTTGCTGGAGCTCCTGCTGCGGGCCGGGGGGGGCAGCCTGAGCAAGGCGGAGCTGTTGCATGGCTTTGGCGACGGCCGGCGGGAGGTGGGCGAAGACGCCCTTCGCGCCCACATGCGCAACCTGCGTCAGAAGCTGACGCTCGCCGGCTGTGATCCCAACCTGATCGAAACCGTCTATGGCGTCGGCTACAGGCTCTCTCCCACCATTGCCTCCTGACCCGCCGCGGTTGCGGCGTCGGTTGGCCCTGCAGGGGGGAGGCTTCGCCCTGGTTCTGCTGGTGGCCTTCTCCGGCTCCCTCTATTGGGGCATCGCCCTGCAACGGGCCGCGGATCTGCGGGCGGAACTCGACCAGCTGGCGGCCGCCGCCGCCACCCAGCTCCCCTTGATCGCCCACGAAACCCGGGAGGCGGAGGGCCGCGCCAAATTTCGGCCCGGCCCACCGGGCCTCGCCGTCGCCGGATTGGAGTGGCAGCGCGTGCAGTGGTTTGACGGCGAGGGCCGTCTCCTCAGCGAGCAGGGAACGCTCCCCATCCCGCCCCTGCCGGCAGGGCTGCGCCCCGGCGCGGTGGACGCCCACTGGCAGCGTTGGCCTGGAGGCAGCAGCCTCTGGCAGGTGGTGCGCCGTCGCGATCCCGGCGCCGCCTGGCCAGGGCGGGAGCGGTTGGGGTTCGTGCGGGTGGCCCTCTCCGA
>JBKDTB010000054.1:0-12532 GCA_046340515.1 Cyanobacteriota bacterium
GGAGGTGATGCGGTTCACGGCATCCATGCGCTTGTTGCTCTCAGCAACGAGGGCCGAGAGGGCGTCAATCTGGCCGGAATTCAGAAATTCGCCGCGGGCATCTGCCTGGGCAACGACCTTGGTGAAGGCGTCGAACATGTGTAGAGCTCCTGATCTCGACGTTCTCCGTCGGGACTTGGGTGGGTGAAAGGGAAAGTGGAACAGGGCGGCAGAAGCGATTGAAGGGGTGGAGAGATGAAAACTTTCATCCCCGCTCCATTCCGCTTCAGACGCCGTTCCGGGATGCGGCCGCAGCACTGAAAATCAGAGGCTTGCGGCGGCAAAGACATTCTTGTCGACAGTGCCCGCAGGGCGTGAGCGGCTTAACAAACGGTCACTGCCCTGTTGGCGGCTTGGCGGGTTGGGGCCTGGCCGCCATCCGCAGGCACAACAAAAGCCCGGCAAGCTCAAGCTTCCCGGGCTTATGAAACGGCGTTGCAACCAAGCCCCGCCAGAGGCTGCGGAGACAACGCACCCGATCCAAGCGAGGTCAGGAAGCTCCGCTGACGCTGACGCTGGTCACCTTGCCTCCGAGACGATGCACCAGGCGCAGGGTCTCGTTCATGCGGGTGTAGGGAACCTGCAAGACGCACTCCGCGCTGCGAACGAAGTCGTTGTGGGCCAGACCGGTGACATTGATGGTCACCTGCCGATCATTGCTGGCGCTTGTGTTGCGCGCACCTGCGGAAACCTTCATGGCAAATCGGGAAAATTGGAACAGCGTGATGGAAGGGGGGAACAGGTTCAGTTCACAGGTGTGATGCTGGCGATCCGCCCGCCCTCACGATGGATTTGCTGTTGGTATTCCAACAGCTTGTTGAAGGGAATGAAGCGCACCCGATTGCTGCGCTTGTGGAGGCGGTAGTTGTTGAAGCCACTGATCTCCACACGGAAGGTGCGACCCTCTTCGCTCGCACCCACACCCTGGCGGGTCACACCATCGCTCGGCAGTCTGCGGAAGGTGCTGCCTTTGGCGTTCGGACTCACCACCGGCAAGGGCATTTCCGCATGCACGGCGGGATTGAGGCGTGACTGATTCTTGGACAGGTCGCCTTTGATGGAGGCAGCGGCGCCGCGGGTCAGCTGAAGCATGTAGGAAAACTGCAAGCCCTGCTGGCCAGCGGAGTAATCCCACCCGTGCAGGTAAGGAACTGTCTCCTCGCCAAAACGGTTCTGATATTCGGCGCTGTCGATGTACGAGTCGATTTCGGCGTCGTATCCCTGGTCCTGAAGGATGGTGAAGTGTTCCAGCATCTCCGCCTTGTTCTGGGGAGCTCGGCCGAGGAGATGCTTGAAATTCAGCTCGATGAAGCAGTAGGGATTGCTGTTGGTGAAGAAGCGGTCTTTGTACAAGCTGCTCTTGGCGACCTGCCGCACGAATTCACGGACGCTCAGGTAGCCCCTGCGGAACAGAGATTCCGGCCCATCGAGACGCTCGCTGGCCATGACGTACTGGCGACCCAGCACCTGCTGGTAGACGGCACGGATCAGATTGGCCTTGTCGACATCAGAACTGGTCGCCCAGTTTTCCTTGTTGCGATCGTTGGCGAATCGCGCGATGCCCAGGTAGGCAGCGTTGGCGAGGGTCATGGGAGGCGTGCGTGGAGGGCCGTTGAAGGGGTCGGGGAGGGTGCAGTGGCTCGAAGGCGGTCCAGCAGGTGCGCCGAAACGCAAGCCCTCAGAACCGACGCTTTGCTTCACGTTGGCTTGGATGGCCTGGGCTCAGGATCTTGCACCTGAACTCGGGATCATCTGTGTGGGGCCTGAAGCCGAAGTCT
The DNA here is from genome assembly GCA_046340515.1 of Cyanobacteriota bacterium. Lineage (GTDB taxonomy): Bacteria > Cyanobacteriota > Cyanobacteriia > PCC-6307 > Cyanobiaceae > Cyanobium. The sequence goes on from JBKDTB010000054.1 coordinate 1,818, forward strand.
GCAGCCGGATCCTATGGGTGACACCGCGGAAAGAGGCGCGGCTTTCAGAATCGTTACAAATCCCCCTCCCAGGTTCGGGGACTCCTCGGGTCTGGCGGGATCGTGTCCCCTCGTTACCATCTGGCCACTGCCCTGGTGCGCTGATGCCCCTGGACTCCTCAGAGCTCGAATGGGCTGTTCGCCTCAGCGCCCAGCTGAAGACCCTCTCCGAAGTGACGGAGAGCCTCACTTACAGAATGTTGGAGCTGGAGGAGCGCTTCGCGGGCCAGCAGCGCCAGCTGACCTCGCGACAACGGGTCTTGGAGCAACGCCACACCGACCTGGCGGAGGTGATCGAGCAACGGATGCGCGACACAGAGAACCGCCTGGGGCGACTGGAGGAATTACTGCGACATGGGGAGCGGCGTGCGGTTCCCCCCGCTCCCCTTCGCGCCGTCCCCCAGCCAGGGGCCCTGGCCCCGCAGGGTCGTCTGTCCACGAGCGACGGGCTCAGCACGGACAAAGCCCGGGATTCCTTCCTTCCGCAGCATGGCCTCGATGAGGAGGTCCCCGGGGGGCCAGGCCGCTGCGACCCCCCGCTGGCCAGTTGAGAGTGCGAGGATGTCTCGTCCTCCCTCACCCGGCCCGGCCCGTGCTCAGCATCACGGCCGCGACATAGAGCAGAAACGCGGTGAGTCCGAAGCCGCCTGCCGTCACCAGCCCTTGCCAGAGGCTCCGGGCCAGGGGCGAGGGGGCATCCGCCAGCCACTGGGGGCGCGGCAGGAAGAAGCCGGTGGAAGGGGTCCAGCCAGTGGCGCGTCCGGCAGGGGCCCGTCGGGAGGACACTTCCCGCCAGTAGGCCTCGTAGCGGGGAGCCTGCTGGTTGAATGGCGTGGACCCCAGGGACTGGCCTGGCAGCATCCGCGAGCGTTGGTGGGGAACCTGATCGAGACCAAACGCCTCCAGATATTCCTTGGAGTCCAGCAAGTGGTCCACCAACCCGGGCAAGCCTTTCTGAGCAATCAGGATGGAGAGGGCGATGCGCTCCTGATCCCCATGGACAGCGCGGCCGAGGACGCGGCCAATGATCTGATCCACCATGCGGTAGTTGCTGTTGCAGCGATAGAAATCATCGCGAAACTTCTGTGAAAGCAGCAAGCCACGGACGAAATCTCGCACGGTGATCTGGCCGCTTCTGAGTTGGGATTCCAGCGCAGGATCACGATCCACCTTGAAGGCATGGAAGTAGATCTGCCGATAGGCCTGGGCAATGATGCTATCGGCTGCGGCTGTGCTTCGGCCGAGATCGAGGGGGGACAGCCTTGGGCTCTCGTCTCCTCCAATGGGGAAGGACTTCACGCGTGCGTTCTGCGCGAGAGGGGCAACTTTCAGGAGGGGGAGTGCCATGAAAAGACAAAAGGGGTTTCGAACCCTAGGCGTTGTCGGCTCTCTTCAGTCCAGCTCAGAAGGAAATGATTGCCATCCTTCATAATCACAAGTTCTCGTTTTTTTGTAACAAAATCGTTCGCCTTGGCGCAAAATCGTTTTCTGCTGTGCCTGTTTGTCGGCAAAGGCAGGCCAGGGCGGCCTGCCGCCCATTCGGAAGAAGGCTTCAGTCGGCTGGTGTTGCCCCGGGCTCTGCCGACGTTCCGGCGTCCACCCCCACGGCATCCAGCCAGGGATCCGGCAGTTCAGCGCTGTGATCCTCCGTGCGCTCAAATTCGAAGGGTCCGGCCAAGGATCCCCAAAGGTGCGCGTGGGTCTCGGGGTGATGACCCTGGTCAATGGTGCGCATGCCGGCAGGGGAAAGCTCGAACCGGCTCACCAGGTAGGCGGTGGTTCCCTTCCGCTCGATCAAGCAGCGACAGCCTGGTTCCACCTCGCCCACAAATCCCTCCCCGTTCTCCCGCACCAGATAGTTGCAACCGGGCAGTGGCATCAAGTCCTCCGTCTGAATGCCAGCTCGCAGCGCGGCATCCCTGGTGGCTCCCCAGAAGCGCCTTTCCTCCCGGAGCGCCAGGTTGCGGATGAGCAGCTGGCCGTCCACCAGATCGGGCCGCAGCACCCGGATGCGATAGGGCGTACCGGGGTCGATGGCGTAGGACTGTTCCAGCAACAGGGAACCTGTCTGCAACTGGGGCAGGGGGCGATAGGTGACGAGGATGTGGGCGAACAGAGGGGGGTTCTCAAATGCCTGGGTTTGATTGCTGAAGCTGCCGCAAAGCTGGCGCAGCAGGCGGGCGTAGGCGGAGGCGGCCATGAGAAGAGCTACAGACCATGGAGGCGGAGACGAAACTCTCCCACCTCCCGGGCCCGGGTCGCATCCAGCTGCGCAAAAGGATGGTCGCTGAGTTGGCGGAGCACGGATTCCAGCTTCTCCCCGCGACTCAGGCGGCCCCAGTCGCCTTCCCGTTCCCGTCTCCGCCAAGCCTCATCGAAAGCCGTCGCGAAACTGTCAGCGTTGCCGAATTGGCGGTCTGATTCTGGAGTGGGGAACAATGGACGCGGCATTCAAATTCACCCCTCCATCCGAAACGTCGCCTGGGGCGAGCAATAAAAAAGATGCCAGGACCCAGATTTGAACTGGGGACACGGCGATTTTCAGTCGCCTGCTCTACCAACTGAGCTATCCCGGCGTGTCGATGCCAACACCCTTGAATCATAGATCACCGTTGGTGGCCTGCCGCCGTCCGGAGGTGCGAGCCAGACAGATCAGACCGTGCACATGCCAGCCCCCCGCCCTCAAGGCTTCGGCGGCGTTGAGGGCCGTTGCGCCGGTGGTGAGGATGTCGTCCACCAGCAGGACGGGATGGAGCCGGCGCTCCCCTCCCCGGGGGTGACGGTGGCAGGTGAAGGCCCCCCGCTGATTCTCCTGGCGCATGGCCTGGTTGAGATGGTGTTGGCCCAGGACGGGTCGGGATCGCCGCAGCAGGTTCGCGTTCCCCCATCGCCACTGCCGGCCAGCCAGCTGACCCGTCAGGGCGGGAAGGGGATTGGCCCTTCGCTTCCAGCCCGGCACGGGGACCAACAGCGGAGTGATCCCCGCTGGGAAGGTTGGGGGCTCCAACCCCTGGAGCAGGGCGGCCATGCGCTCCACGTGTGGTCGCTTCCGCAACTCCAGCAGCAGACGTCGAAAGGTTCCTTGATACGTGCCGACACCCCACCAAGGCAAGGGTTCGGTTCCCCGCAGCCCCTGGCTCGGCAGGAGCAGGCTGGCGCGGCAGCTGGGGCAGAGCCGTGGTGTCAGACCAGGAGGAGAGAGGGGTTGCCGGCACAGGGGACAGGGACGGGTGAAGAACCAATCCAGAGGCCAGCTGCCATGGGGGAGGGCTGCGATCAAAGGGACTGAGGCGTGTTGCCCGGGCGCGCTGCCTCAAGGATTCCCCGGGATCGACCGCAACATGGCCACGAGAGTTCGGTGGGCGTCCTCGCTGTCGCTCAGGAGGTGATCAAACGCGACCTCCACGGACACCCCATCCACCTCCAGGGTCATGGCGGCGGGTGCGACGGCCAGCATCCTGGCGGAGCTGGCTTGCGGCAGTCCTGCGTAGTGGTGGGCATAGGACAGCACAGCGGCGGCATGGTCGTCGTTCATGTGGCGACAGATTCGGTCGCTCACCGTCGGGGTCAGGGGGTCGGCGGTCATGGCGGATGGAGGGATGGATCCATTCTGGAGACTCCCCCGGGCCAAGGGGGGGCTCACGCCAGTGCGTGCCCTCAGGAAGCCACGAAGCGATCCCAGAGCAACAGGGAAAGCCTCACTCCGCTCCAGCCGACATAGATCGCGAGCACGACAAACAGTCCCATGGCCAGAAAGGAGCGGATGCGGTCGTTCATCAGGCAGGACCCTGGAGGGAGTCCTCCATCCTGCCCTGGGCCAATCGGGCCATGCCGCGTGCGGCGGAGAGCTCGGGCCGGTTGAGAACGGGCACGCCGAGAATCCGCTCGCGCATTTGCCGCCAGCGGGCATTGCGCGCCCCTCCTCCCAGGGTGATGACCCGTTGGATTGGCGGGGCTCCCAGCTCCCGCAGCCGCTCCCAGCCCTGCCGCTCAATGGCGGTGATGCCTTCCAGCAGGGCCTGGAGGAAGGCGGCGTCACTGACGGGCCGGGGTTCCAGAATTGGCTCCAGCAGTGGATCGTCCACGGGAAAGCGCTCCCCCCGGCCCAGCAAGGGGCGCAGGGTCAGGGGGCTGGGGATTCTTGGATTGATCTGGCGGCTCAATTCCGCCAGTTGATCCGCGTTGAAGAAACGGGTCATGATCGCCGATCCCGTGTTGGAGGCCCCTCCGACAAGCCAGCGGCCATTCAGGCGATGGCAGCTCACTCCCCCTGCCTGAATCGGTGCGGGAACCAACTGTTTGATCACCAAGGTGGATCCCAGCACCGTGAGGCCATCGCTTTCTGCGGGTTCGGCGGCCAACACGGCGGCGTTGGCGTCTGTGGTTCCCGCCACCACCCGGCAATCCTCCGGAAGCCCGAGGGTGGAGGCCACGGCCGGTTCCAGGGTGCCAAGCACCGTGCCGCTGGCGACGATGCGGGGGAGGGCGCCGGCCCAGGGGGCCGAGGACAGTTGCCCCAACCAGCGTTGGTTCAGCAGATCCCATCCCAGTCGCAGATTGTTCCCCTCCTCCCCCCAGCGCCAGGTTCCCAGAAGCCAACCCATCAACCAATCGGCCTGGTGGCGGAGGAGCAGGTCGAAGGAGAGCCACGAGGGTGTGGGCGGGAGCCACTTCAGCAAGGTCAGCGCCCTGGCCACGCTTCCGCTCGCCTGACTGGCGGGGTGGGAGGTGACGCCGAGCCAGCGCCGCACTTCAGGCAATGCCTCGGGACAGGCCTGGTGATAGGGCAGCGCTTGTCCCATCGGGCCTTCCAGCAATGTCCCATCCTCGCGACAGAGCAACAGGGTTCCCGATGTGCCCGCCAGAGCCAGGGCACCAAGGCGCTGTCTCAATTCCGAAGGAACGTGGTGGAGCAAAGCGATCAAGCCCGTCCTCCACGCCTCCGGATCTTCGAAGGGGCCGGGATAGGGGCTGCCGCGCTCGATCAGGGTCTCCCCCGTCGAATTGGTGACGGCCAACCGCACCCCACTGGTGCCGAAGTCAACTCCGAGAGCCAGCCTGGGCAAGATCAGCGGAGGCCTGGCGGAGGGTTTGGGAGATGGCGCTCACATCTTCCCAGGGGAGGTTCAGATCGCTGCGGCCGAAATGACCGTAGGCGGCCACGTCTCTATAGAACCGACCGCCCCTTTGCTGAGGAAGGGTGCGCAAATTAAACGTTTCAATGATCGCGCCGGGGCGGAGGTCAAAATGTTCCTGCACCAGGGCCGTGAGGGAATCATTGCTCAGGCTGCTGGTGCCGAAGCTTTCCACAAGGATGCTCACGGGTTTGGCCACACCGATGGCGTAGCTGAGCTGCACCTCCGCTTTCCGGGCCAGACCGGCGGCGACGATGGCCTTGGCAACATGGCGTGCCGCATAGGCGGCAGAACGATCCACCTTGGTGGGGTCCTTGCCGGAAAACGCACCACCGCCGTGACGGGCGTAGCCGCCGTAGGTGTCGACAATGATCTTGCGTCCGGTGAGGCCCGCATCTCCCTGGGGCCCCCCAACCACAAACTTGCCAGTTGGATTGACGAGGAAACGGGTGGTCTCCCGGTCGGGTTGCAGGGTCAGATCAGCGGTGGCCGGTTCCACCACATGGGTCCAGAGATCGGCGGCAATGCGCTCTCGGATGGCTTTTTCGTCGTCAATGCCGTCAATCTCCGAGGCATGTTGCGTGGAGATCAGAATGGTGTCGATGGCCACGGGGCGTTCATCTTCGTAGACGACGCTCACCTGTGTTTTCCCATCAGGAAGCAGGTAGGGCAGGGTGTTGTTGTGGCGCACTTCAGCCAACCTTCGGGCCAGACGGTGGGCCAGGCTGATGGGAAGGGGCATCAATTCCGGAGTTTCATCGCAGGCGAAGCCGAACATGATCCCCTGATCGCCGGCCCCGATCTTGTCAAGAGGATCTCCCTGGTGGTCATCCGCCTCATCCACCCCTTGCGCGATGTCTGGCGACTGCTGATCCAGGGCGACAAGGACGGCGCAGCTTCGGGCATCGAAGCCGCCGGCACGATAGCCCTTGTAGCCGATGTCTTCAATCACATCCCGCACCAGGTGGATGAAATCAACCTTGGCGGCTGTGGTTACTTCGCCTGTGATTAGACACAGACCTGTGTTGACCACCGTTTCACAAGCCACCCTGCTGGTTGGATCCTGGCTGAGAATCGCATCCAAAACAGCATCACTCACCTGGTCGCAGATTTTGTCCGGGTGCCCTTCCGTTACCGATTCAGATGTGAAGACATAACGGCCCATGAAACAGAGGCGAAGAAAACCAACTGATCCTATGTCCCGAGCTGCGTGTCACGGGTCTCCGTGGACACGCCCTCAGCCGGTTCGTTCCCCTCGCTCACCCAAAGATCGCGCCAGTGATCCATGCAGGGGTGGTTGTCCACCAGGGCCACGGCTTGGCGCCAGCCTCCCCTGTAGCCGATCGCAACGGCCACCCCAGCGGCCTGAGCCATGCGAAGGTCGCTGTTGGCGTCCCCGATCAGGGCGCAGCGTGACGGGGCGACCCCGAGAGTGGCGCAGAGTGCGTGCACGGCCTGGGGATCGGGCTTGCGGGGCAGTCGCTCCGCGCTCCAGATCGCGGCGAAAGCGTCGGAGAGACCATGTTCCCCGAGGAAACCCTCGATGCCGGGAAGGTCGTCGTTGCTGATGACTGCGCAGAGAACTCCCGCGCGTCGCAGGGCGCGCAGGAAATCCACAAGTCCCTCCGTCGTCTGGGCTCCGGGCTGGCCGGAAGGGATGTCCAGGTCCGCCCGGCGGAAGGCCTCCTCCGCCATGGCGAGGGATTCCGGCCAACCATGACCCACCTGGGTCAGAGCCACGGCTGTGCTGATCAGGTTGTGATCGCGAGCTGCGACGGCTGTGATGCCAGCGGGATTGAGGCTCGCCTCCTCTGGATCGAGCCCATAGGTTCTGGCCAGCAACCCGGACAATTCCTCCACCCGGGGAGGCCCATTCAGACGCAGGCAATGCTGGAGGCGTGTGGTGGCCAGGTCAAACAGGTGGGGTTCGCTCCGGCTCATGGTGCCATCCTTGTCGAACAGCACAGCTTGGATGTCTGCCGGCTTCCCGGCAGACACCAATGGTTTGCCCCGCAACATCAGGGAGGCCATCGAGAACCGCTAGGAAGCAGAGGGTGCCGTCATTCAGGATTGGATCCCATGGGATCCACATCTTCCGCTTGCACGAGCAGCATCTGCTTGTAGCGGGCTGCCATTTCCTCTGCTTTGTCAAAGACCTTTTGCGGATCGGTCAACATGTCACCGGGCTCGGGTTCAAGGGCCTTGGTGGACAGCGAAATGCGGCCCCGTTCAGCGTCAAGGTCAATGATCATGACTTTCATCTGATCATTGACATTGAGAACCGTGTGAGGTGTTTCGATGTGCTCGTGACTGATCTCTGAAATGTGCAACAGGCCACTGACTCCACCGATGTCGATGAAGGCTCCATAGGGCTTGATGCCCCGCACGGTTCCCAACACCACTTCTCCCACCTCAAGGCGGTTCATCTTCCGTTCCACCAGGGCCCGGCGATGGCTGAGGACCAGGCGATTTCTTTCCTCGTCAACCTCAAGAAACTTCAGGGGCAGGAAATCGGCGACAAGCTCTTCCTTCGCCTTGCGGGTGCTGATGTGGCTGCCGGGGATGAAGCCACGCAGGCCCTCCACCCGTACCAATGCTCCTCCACGGTTCGTGGCAAAGACCTCGCTGTAAATCGTGGCATCTTCCTTTTGGAGCTGGCGAACTCGCTCCCAGGCGCGTTGATATTCAATCCGACGGATGGAGAGAGTTAGTTGGCCGTCATCGTTCTCTTCGCTAAGAATGAAGAATTCCCGAGTTTCGCCGGCTTCCAGAACATCTGACAGATGCTCCACGCGGTTGATGGATAGCTCCTGTAACGGCATGAAGGCCGCTGTTTTGGCGCCGATATCAATCATCGCTCCCTTGGATTCAAGAGCGAAGACAGTGCCGTTGACCACATCCCCGGGCTTGAAGTTGTAGTCGTACTTGTTGAGCAGGGAAGCGAACTCATCCAGCGTGAAGCCCACCCCCTCGTCTTCCCGGCTGGAGGAGCGGCTGCTGGAGCTGTCAGCCGCTGGAACCTCCGCCAGGATGTCCTGCTCATCCAGCTCAAAGGTGTCTGCCGACGTTTCCAAGCTCTGCAGATCCGGGGATGGGGTGACGGTCATACGGGATCCGGCGGTCTGCCACAGGCAGTGGGAAGGAACCCCCCATTCCGCCGCCGCAGAATGAGGAAGCAATCCGAAATTCTACCTCCTCGGTGCCTCCAAGGCGGGCAATGTCAGTTGACCACCGTGAGGTGTTGCTGGATTGGGTTGGTTCGTCCGGCCTGCCCCAACCCCTCAAGGGTGGCGACAAAGTCGCTGACGCTTCGGAATTGGCGATACACGGAGGCAAATCGGACGTAGGCCACTTCACTCATGGTCTTGAGCCGTTCCAGGACCAACTCGCCGATCTCATTGCTGGTCACTTCCCGTTTGGCCCGTTGCTGAAGCACCAACTCCAGGTCATCGACCAGACATTCCAGTTCCGCCGGTTCAAGGCCCGTTTTCTCGCAGGCGCGCAGCAGGCCATGAAGCAGCTTGGAACGGTTGAACGTCTCCCGGTTCCCGTTTCGTTTCACCACGGTGATGGGCACCGTCTCCACCCGCTCGTAGGTGGTGAAGCGAAAATCACAGTTCAGGCACTCTCGGCGCCGACGCACGCTCCTGCCGGAGTCGGCGGCTCGCGACTCCAGAACCCGGCTGTCCGTGTGTTGGCAGGAAGGGCATTGCATGCCCACAAGCACATTTTGTGTGATTGTAGTCAGATTTCTTGTTTTGCCTAGGGCAAACGAAAAAAAAGCCCCTCGAGGAGGGGCTTCCGGTCGTTCGGAAACTGAACGACTATTTGCCAATCTTCGGGGGGTCCCGGAAGGCGATGGCAAAAAACAGGGTTGAGATGGCGAGGGCCAAGATCAGGATGTAGGCGAAGCTCTCCATGGGGAGTTCCTGGGGTGAAGGGCAGGGAGCCGAAGGTCAGCTGAGAGTGGATCCTGCCGGAGGGACATAACCCTGGGGCAGACGACGGGTGGATTTGTCGCCCAGCTTCTGGAACAAACCGAATTCCACCTGCTCACCGAGATCGGGGTCAATCCCGGCGAAAACATCGCGGAAGAGGGTGCGAGCCCCGTGCCAGATGTGACCGAAGAAGAAGAGCAGGGCAAACGTGGCATGGCCAAAGGTGAACCAACCACGGGGGGAACTGCGGAAGGTTCCGTCGGAGTGATAGGTGTCGCGATCAAAGTCGAAGGCTTCGCCAAGCTGGGCCTTGCGTGCCAGTCGCTTCACATCCGCTGGGTCTTTGAAGGTCTGGCCATTGAGAGCACCGCCATAAACGGTGGCGGAAACGCCTTGCTGCTCGAAGGCGTACTTGGCTTCGGCACGACGGAAGGGAATGTCAGCTCGAACGATGCCATTGGCATCTTGCAGCACGACAGGGAAGTTCTCGAAGAAGTTGGGCAGACGCCGAACTTCCAGTTCCCGTCCATCCTTGTCGGTGAAGGAGATGTGTCCCAACCATCCGGTCGGCAGGCCATCGCCATTGACCATCGGGCCCACACGGAAAAGGCCTCCTTTCGCCGGGCTGTTGCCCACGTAGTCGTAGAAGGCGAGTTTCTCGGGGATGGAAGCCCAAGCTTCCTGTTTGGTGGACCCTTGATCCAAGGCGGTCTGCACCCGGCGGTTGATCTCGGTCTTGAAGTAGCTCTGATCCCACTGATAACGGGTGGGGCCGAACAGCTCGATGGGTGTGGCTGCCGCGCCGTACCACATGGTGCCCGCAACGACAAAGGCCGCGAAGAAAACAGCCGCGATCGCACTGGCGAGGACCGTTTCGATGTTGCCCATTCGCAAGGCCTTGTAAAGCCGTTCCGGCGGGCGGGTCGTGATGTGGAAGATGCCGGCGATGATCCCCACGATGCCTGCGGCAATGTGGTGAGCGACGATGCCGCCGGGATTGAAGGGGTTGAATCCGTCGGGCCCCCAAGAGGGCTGAACCTTCTCCAGGTGTCCCGTGAGGCCATAGGGGTCAGAGACCCACATCCCTGGACCGAAAACGCCGGTGAGGTGGAAGGCTCCGAAGCCGAAGCAGGCCAAGCCGGCCAAGAGGAGGTGGATTCCGAAGATCTTGGGCAGATCGAGGGCGGGTTCGCCCGTGCGTGGATCCTGCCAAATCTCGAGATCCCAGTAGGTCCAATGCCAGATGGCGGCCAGGACGAGAAGGCCACTGAAGATGATGTGGGCGGCGGCAACCCCTTCGAAACTCCAGAAACCGGGGTCTACGCCAGTCTCGCCAGTGATGCTCCATCCTCCCCAGCTGCCGGTCACGCCGAGGCGAGCCATGAAGGGCATGACGAACATGCCTTGGCGCCACATCGGGTTGAGAACCGGATCGGACGGGTCGAAGATGGCGAGCTCATAGAGCGCCATGGAGCCGGCCCAGCCGGCAACCAGGGCGGTGTGCATGAGGTGCACGGCGAGCAATCGGCCCGGGTCGTTGATGACGACCGTGTGCACCCGATACCAGGGCAATCCCATTGGGGGTCAGGTCTGGGTGTGCTGG
>JBKDTB010000055.1:0-2940 GCA_046340515.1 Cyanobacteriota bacterium
TTGGCGGCCAAGAGGTTGATCCCGATCGTCGACCACCTTTCCGAGCTGGCTCCAGCGGCCCGTGAGCAGCTCCTGGCTGCCATGCCACCGGGGCTGGTGGTGGTGACGAGCCGCAGCGATGACGATGGTTTCCGGGAGCGGCCCTTGAGCCGGATCGTGCCCCAAAGGATCGCGGTGGAACGCTTGCAGGCGTTTTTCCTGGATTACTTGCGCCGCAAGGGCCAGGGCGAAGCCCTGAGCGACGACGACCTGATGCCGGCCCAGACGCAGCTCAAGCGAATCGTGGGCGACAAACCGATCACGGTGCTGTTGGCCCAGATGTTCATCGATGACGTGATCGCGCACCGGGAGGAGGGGTTGCTGGCGGGATCGGTGCCTGAGCTGATGTTCAGCTATGTGCGGCGGTTGGATACTCCCGACAAGCCGGAGCAGCGACGGCGGGCTGGGCTGGTGATGGATGGCGAGCTGGTGCAGCGGGCGCTGAGGGTGGTGGCCCTGGCCAGCCACCGGCAAGAGCAGAACGGGAAGCCACTGTTCCAGCCATTGGAGTTCAGCGAGGGTCTGGCCTGTGCGGCTCTGGTGAAGAGCAAGCCCATGGGCCTGGCCTTGGCCGTCGAGCAGGCCGAGGTGGTTCTCGCCTACTTGATGGAGCTGAGGCTGCTGGTGCGGCCGGGGGCGGAGGCGGGTCAGCTGCGTTTCCCTCTGGATCCGCTGGCGGATCACCTGGCGGCGGCGGAGCAGTTCAACCGGCTGGAGGAACAAGCGCTGGTGGAGGGAGCAGCTGTGTGGGAGGCGTTTGTGGCCTCACTGGAGCCTCGCCCGCACGCCGAGCGCGAACGGATGCGCGGCTTTTTGTTGGCCCTGCGGGATGGGGCGATGGAGGCCCAGAGCAAGGGGCAGCGGGCGCTGGCGATGCCAGAAGACGTACCCGATCGTCTGGCCAAGCTGGGCTTTTTGGATCCCGAGGGGGAGCGCTACCGGCTGGCGCTGCAGCGGGCGCGGAAGTGGATGTGGGAGCTGGGGGTGCCGGTGGCCAGCGAGCGGCGCGACGCGATCGGCAAGCTGGCGGCGATGGCGGCGGCGCCGGAGGATTCCGAGAGGCGTGCTGCGAGGGATGTGGCGAGCCGGCGGTTGGCGCGGGTGTTGGCGGAGGTGGTGCCCGAGCGACAGGCGGAGCGGCGGGAGGAGCAACAGGAGGCGGCAGTGGTGTTGGGGTTGATTGGGTCGGAGGGTGCGGTGGAGGCTCTGCGGAGACTGGCGAGTGATCAACAGCAGCCGCCAGACCTGCGCCGGATGGCGTTGGAAGCCCTGGGCTTGGTGGCGAGAGATCTGCCACTTGGGGAAGGCTCCAAGTTGCGCAAGCGAATTGAGGAGTTTCTGGAGGAGCAGCTGCGGGCTGATGCGCTGGATCTGTTGGTGGTTGATGAGGAGGGCTGGGCTGAACACGACCGCCGCTTGCCTGTGTTGCAGGGAGCATCCAGGGGTTTGCAACTGGCGGCGGCGGCGGAGCTTCCCTTATTCGGGAGCGCTGCGGGACGAAAGGTGCCGATGCTTACCCTGACGGCCTTGAAGGAAGGCGAGGGGGTAAGAATCCGCACGGAGGTGGTGACGCCTGCGGTGTGGAGGTTGCCATTGCCGGAGTTGAAAGGGGCTGAGCCGCAACAGCTGGAGCTAGTGGTGGTGCCTGGGGGCGCTTATCAGCTGGGTTCACCGCCAACGGAATGGGGACGGCAGGACGTGATTGATTGGCTCGCGTCCAACCGTGACGGCTGCAGGGAAGTGGATGTGGAAGCCCAGCACCAGGTGTCCCTGAATCCATACGCTCTGGTAAGGCATCCGATCAGCCAGGGGCAGTGGCGGGCGGTGGTGGAGGGCGTGGCTCGGATGGAGCGGGATCTGGAGACCAACCCGGGAAAAGCCAGCGCTGAGAGTCTGTGGGACACCTACGCCCAACCCGGAGAGCTGGCGGTGGACAGCGTGAGCTGGTTCGACTGCCAGGAGTGGCTGCGGCGACTCAACAGTTGGCTGTCGGAGCGTTGGTCGGAGCTGGGCGGCCAGGGCCCGGCGGCCCAACTGGGCCTGCCCAGCGAGAGCCAATGGGAAGCGGCCTGCCGAGCGCGGGGACCAGAGGCCGCCAGCCAGCCCTTCCATTTCGGGGACACCCTGGATGGTCGCTGGGCACGGTATGACTCCAGCGTTGCCTTTGGAGCGGGCCGTCAGTCCAATCAAGCCAAGGTGAAGCAGTCTGGGACGAATGGCGCCAGTGGTTTGGTGAATCGCTTGGGGTTGGCGGAGATGCACGGGCAGGTGTGGGAATGGTGTGAAGACACCTGGCATCCCGATCCCACCGGCGAGGGCTGGCCATCGGATGGCCTGCCCTGGAGAGACGAGGCCAAGGACCTGGTGGAAAGGGCCAGTGGTCAGCGCGTATGGAAGCTGCTGCGCGGCGGGTCCTGGTTCGACGCTCCTGTCTACGCCCGCGCGGCCTTGCGGGGCGGCTTTCACCCGGACCACCTCGATACCATTGTGGGCGTCCGGCCCGGCTGTTTCTCTCCCCCAGGACTATTTCTTTACACTTAATCCCTTTATCCCTTGGCTGTTGTCTTACCCTTGGCTGTTGGCTTGCGGCTGTTAGCTGTTCCTCCCTGGCGCCGTAGGCGCCAAAAATTATTTTGTTTCAAAACCCCTCCCCAACCGCTCCCTGTGCTTGATTGACTGTTGAGGGCGGGTCGTTCAGCTGCTGCGCGGCGGGTCCTGGATCAATGATCCTGTCAACGCCCGCGCGGCCATGCGGAACAGCAACCACCCGGACAACCTCAACACCAACGTGGGCGTCCGGCCCGGCTGTTTCTCTCCCCCAGCACCCTTCACCGTCAGAGCCATTGGAAGGGATTCCATTGGGAGCACAAGAAGGGTCACAGACCCAAGGGTCACAGACCC
>JBKDTB010000056.1:0-16419 GCA_046340515.1 Cyanobacteriota bacterium
TCAAAACGCCGGGTCGCATCCCGTTCAGAGCAAACAGGTCAGCTGGGCGCCCTTCCAGAACCTTGCTGGGCGGTCCGCGCAGAGCTGAAGGGTCCCGAGCAGCGCTGCGGAGGTTCTCGCAGAGATGGGGGTTCGTGCAGACCTGGGAGTCAGCACCGAGCTGCGGGGGTTCGCGCAGAGATGCGGGAGTGAGTGCAGAGCTGAGGGCGTCAGTGCAGAGCTGAGGGTCCGGGCAAACCGTTGACAGGGAGAAGGGTGGAGGCGGTTGGATGGGCGGGCACAAGGATTGAATCCCCCACCGCACTCAGAAGCCTCAGGACAGGGAGAGACCTTGTGAAAAGAGCTCTCCCTGCAGAAGATGGCTCGAGGCTGGATGGCGCCTGGAGCGACCAAGAGAGGAACCACGGGACCCAGCAGCGGGCGGGCCGGATCGACGGGGGACGCCGGAAATGGAACGCCGCGGGCTGGCCGGAGCGGGAAGGACCGGGTCGGGCCAGGGGTCTGCGGGCTGGGTCCAGGGCAGATCGTCTGCCCGAAAGACGGCGTAGGGGGAGGAGACAGGCATGTGCGCCCCCAATCCTCAAAGTACAGACGTACTATAGCGCGGATGGTTGGGGATGGCTCCTCCCGGCCCTGGAGCCCGGGACTTCCGGGGTGCCTCAAGGAGTGGGCGTCACCCCCAACTGCTGGCCGATCACCCAGTTGGTCGCAGCTTTTTGGGTGTGCCAGGCCTGGAGGAGTTGTTTGGCGATGCGCTTGAGATCCTCCGGGTCGGCCGTGGCGTCGATCGCGCGGCTGAACCGCTCGATTTCAAATCGCTGGCTGATCGACAGCTCCATGGAGGCGGGCTGCGGCTGGGGGGCGATGGGGAGATCTGACATCCGAAAATTTCATTTATGTTAAGCAAATGAAAAATAACGCCTCTCCCAGGTTATCCAGTAGCCACGGCTACACACCCTGCCCCCGGTCAGTATTTCGAAGTATGAAGCCCTTGTCGCAGATTAACATTTCGTATCTCTATGATCAGAACCTCTTGACCCTGGCGGCATGCGACTGAGCTGGCCTGAGCATCTGCAGACTGCCCGCACGCTGGAGCTCACGGGTGACGCTCACCGTGGCGAGGCTCTCGCCCTGATGGGTGTGGCTCTTCTGGTGTTGGCTCAAGACCTGCTGGATCAGGAAACTCCTCCTTCCTCTAGCGAAGGCTGAACGCCCCAAACACCAGTCAGGAGCAAGACCTGCCCTTCCAGGGGATACCTTGAAACCTGGCTTCATTGACAAATATTTGACCAACGAGAACTCCGCTGTTGTCATCCAACGGAGATGACTGTCGTGGGTCTTGCGACTTTGGTGTTTAGAACCAGGAAGTTGGACGAGGACTGAACGCGTTGGGGAAGGGGAGGTGACCGGGTCCCGGTTGGAGACAGGCTTGAAGACCTTACCGGGGACGGGAAGGGGAGTTGGACGAGGACACGACCGGGTTGGGGGTTGGGGGTTCGGGACGGGATGGAACCGGGTTGGGACGGGAGAGGGACCGGGTTGGAGACGGGATTGAGGACGTTACGGGGACGAGGAGAGTGTTGAGGACACTTCTCCCCGTGAACTGTCCGCGCCCCCTCCCACCGACTCCCGTTTGAAGCGCCAATCCCCGTTTCTTTCCGTCATGCGCCCCCCGGCTTCCACGTCGCACCACGTACATCCCACCTCGCACCTCCGGCCGGCCCCCCCCTCGCACCTCGTCCTTCCCACCTTCCCGCTTCCTGAGGCCTCTCCTCTCCCTCTGGGCCGTCCATCGCGTCCAAGGGCCCGCCGGACTCCCGACGGCGCCGTCTTGTCCACGGTCGTGGCCGTCCTCAGCGGAAGTGGCGCCGGATCTGGCCAAGCCAGTCACGGGGGTGATCTCGCGGGCGCAGTTCCAGAGTCGCCATGGAGGCGGCCAGGGGGCGCCCCCCGCGGGTCAACACCGAGCCCACGTGGGTCATCACGGCACCCGCCAGCGCCAGCCAGGCCATCAGATGGACGGCATACACCCCATGGCCCAGCTCCCCATCCTCCAACCAGTCCTCCTGCATCAACTTCCCGCTGCCCACCGCCAAGGCCAGGGCCAACAAGGCGATCAGGTTGGCGGGGTGCCGCAACCGCGAGCGACCCAACGTGAGGGCATAAAGGGCAAAGATCAGGGCCAGGGGCCAGAGCACCACCGCCACCGTGCCGTGAATGTCGATCCAGTCGCCGCTCAAGCCCAGGGGCAGCCGCCCCCAGCGCCCATCAAAGCGGTTGTAAACCAGGAAACCTGTGATCCAGGCCCCCACCACCAACAGAGCCGTTGCTCCGTGGAGCAGCCGCAACAAGGAGGGCTGGTAGGGGCGAGGCATGGAGAGCACGCGGCGCAAAGCTTTTTCTAGCGCCACCGGACCATCCCCTGAACAGCCTCCCCCCGTCCCCGGCGACATGGAACTCAAGCTCGCCGCAGCCACTGGCGAACCAGGGCGCGGGCCAAGGGCAGGACCTGCTCCAGGGGGGCGGAGACGTGCGTCCCGTGGGGAAAGGCAAAGGCCGGCACCCGCAGCAGCGCCGCTTCTCCCCGCCAGCCATACAGCCACTCCGCCAGCGCCACCAGGGCCGACGGCCCCCAGCCGTGCCCCTCCGGGGCGGTGCCCCCGGGGAAAGGGGACAGGAGGCGCTCGATCCACGGCTCCGCGCGATCGGGGTTGGCCCACGCGTCCACGAACAACACCCGCTCCGCCTCCGCCACCGCCAGGGCCAACTCAGGCGTGAGCTGGTGCACGGTCCGCAGCTCGGCGCCGCGCACCAGGGCCCCCGCCCCAGCCGCCTCCCCTTCGCGGGCCAGCTCCTCCAGCAGCAGGGCACCCACCCCGTCGTCGCCGCGCAGAGGGTTGCCGATTCCAATCAGCAGATCAGCCTTCACTGGCTCGCGCGCCGCCGCTCCGCCAAAACGTGCCCCGCCGCGCTCAGCAGCTGCACCTCCAGGGGCATCTGGCCGGCGGCGTGGGTGGAGCAGGACAGGCAGGGGTCAAAGCAGCGAATGCCGGCCTCAATGCGGTTCAAGATATCCTCCGGGATGGTGGCCTCGGCGGGCACGGGATCGGGCAGCCATTCGCGGGCGATCTGGTGCACCGTGCGGTTCATGGCCAGGTTGTTTTGACCGGTGGCGATGATCAGATTCACGCCCGTGAGCAGACCCTGGTCATCCACCCGATAGTGGTGAAACAAGGTGCCCCGGGGGGCCTCGCTCACCCCCACCGCCTCATTGGCGTTGAGGCTGGCCCGCGCCCGCACCCGTCCGGTGCGCAGCTCCCCGTCCGCCACCAGCGCCTCGATCGCTTCCAGGCAGGCGACGATCTCCACCAGCCTGGCGTGGTGGTAGGCAAAGCTGGACAGGGCGACGCGGCCCGCCCGCTGGCGGAATTCGCGCAGTTCCCGGTCGGCCCACGGGGTGCCGATGGCCTCGCAGACATTCAGACGGGCCAGGGGGCCGACGCGATACATCCCCTCCGGATAACCCAGGGGTTTGTAGTAAGGAAATTTCAGGTAGCTCCATGGTTCCACCGCCTCCCCCAGGAAGGAGGCGTAGTCGTCTTCGCTGAGACCATCGGCGACGATGGCGCCATCGGGCCCGCGGAAACGGATCCGGCCCTCGATGTGTTCCCACAGCCCCTCGGAGGTGACCAGCCCCATGAACAGGCTGGGAAAGGATCCGAACACCGCCTGCTCCCGCCGCAGGGGGCCATCGAGCAGCGTCTTGAACAGACCAAGGGCCAGCTCCGCCGTGGCGCGGGCCTCGGGCAGGCCGGCCAGGATCCACTGCCGGGCCTCCTCGCCCAGGGGGGTGCGCACCCCACCGGGCACGGCCCAGGCGGAATGGATCTTGCGCCCGCCCAGCAACTCCAGGATCCGTTGGCCGAACTGCCGCAGGCGAATGCCCGCCCGGGCGAGATCCGGATCGGCGGCCATCAGGCCGAACACGTTGCGGCGGGCCGGATCGCTCTCCCACCCCAGAAGGAAATCCGGACTGCTCAGATGGAAGAACGACAGCGCGTGGCTCTGGGTGAGCTGGGCCAGGTTCAACAGCCGCCGCAGCTTCCGGCCCGCCGGAGGCACCCCCACCCCCAGCAGCTTGTCGCCGGTTTTGGCGGCGCAGAGCAGATGGCTCACCGGGCAGATGCCGCAGATGCGGGCCGTGATGCCGGCCATCTCGGTGAAGGGCCGCCCCTCGCAGAATTTCTCGAAGCCCCGATACTCCACCACGTGAAAACGGGTGTCGCACAGACGCCCATCAGCATCCAGATGGAGGGTGATCTTGGCGTGGCCCTCGATGCGGGTCACGGGATCGATGAGAACGGTGCGGCTCATGGAGGGCAGGGGGCAAGGGAGGATCAGCCGAAGCGCAGCATCGCGGCACCCTCCATCGGGGGCTTCTCTCCCGCCAGCAGGGGAATCAGGGCCTCCTTGATGCGTTGGGCCGACGGCGGACACCCCGGCAGCCAAACATCCACCGGGATCACCGCATGGAGGGGCAACACCTGTTCGAGCAGCTCCGGCACGATGCCCGGCGCCCGGGGCAGTTGGGCGCCGTGATCGGCCAGCTCCAGATATCCCCGACGCAGCACCGACTCCGCGCCGTCAAGGAGATTGCGCAGGCCAGGCACGTTGGCCGTCACGGCGCAATCCCCGAACGACACCACCCAACGGCTGCGCTGGCGCACCTGCAGCGCCAGTTCGAGGTTGTCGGCATTGGCCACCGCTCCCTCCACCAGCACCAGATCCACATTCTCGGGGTAGTGCTTGACGTCGGAGGCCACAGGCGAATACACCACCTCCACCCGCTCGGCGAGGTCGAAAAGAAACTCATCGAGATCAAGAAACGACATGTGGCAGCCGGAGCAACCGGCCAGCCAGACCGTGGCGAAGCGCAGGGGAGAACCCATGGGAGGAGGGGCGGGGTGGATCACTGGTTGTGCCACTCCTGCCGGTCGCGGGCGGCCCGCAGGATGGAGGGCCACTGCCGGTGGGTCTGTTTTTCGGCGGTGGTGTCGTCCTTGTGGAAGAGCGCGCCGGTGGGGCACACCTCCACGCATTTGCCGCAGGAGGTGCAGGCCTCCACCTCTCCCCAGGGCTGATCGAGTCCGGCGATGATGTGGCAGTGGGCGCCGCGGTTGGCCACATCCCAGACGTGGGCCCCCTCGATCTCGTCGCACACCCGCACGCAACGGGTGCAGAGGATGCAGCGGTTGTGGTCGAGGCTGAAGAGAGGGTGGGAGGCATCCACCGAGCGGCGCGGATATTGATAAACAAACCTGGAATGGTCCATCCCCACTTGCACGGCCACATCCTGCAGCTCGCAGGCGCCGTTGGCCACGCAGAACGCGCAGACATGGTTGCCCTCGGCGAAGAACAGCTCCACCGCCATGCGGCGCATCTCCCGCAGCTCGGTGGTGTCGCTGCGCACCACCATCCCCTCGCCAGCGGCGGTGGCGCAGGCCGGCAGCAGCCGCCCGCTGCCCTCCACATCCACCAGACAGAGACGACAGGCCGCCACCGGGGTGAGACCGTCGAGATGGCAGAGCACCGGCAGGGCCACCCCGGCGCTTCGGCAGGCTTCCAGCAGGGAGGTTCCCTCGGCCACGGCCACCTGGCGGCCATCGATGTGGAGGGTGAGAACGCTCATGGCACGGGCAAGGCGCAGTGGGTGGGGGCCAGACAGGCGTTGGGGAGCCGACAGGCGGCCTCGTATTCGTGGCGGAAATGCCGCAGGGTGCTCAACACGGGGTTGGGGGCCGCCTGACCCAACCCGCAGAGACTGGTGCGGCGCACCATCCCGCAGAGCTGGTCCAGTTGGTCCAGGTCCGCGGGGGTGGCCCGGTGCTCCACCACGCGATCGAGCAGCCCCAGCAACTGCACCGTGCCCGCGCGACAGGGCAAGCACTTGCCGCAGCTCTCGTTGACGCTGAAGCGCATGAAGTGTCGCGCCACGGCGGGCATGGAGGTGGACGCTCCCATCACCACCAGTCCGCCGGAGCCCATCATCGAACCCAGCTCCTGCAGGCTCTCGTAATCCACCGGGGTGTCGAGCAGGGCGGCGGGAATGCAGCCGCCGGAGGGGCCGCCGGTCTGCACCGCCTTGATGGCGGATCCGTCCGGCACCCCTCCCCCCATGGTGTCGACAACGGTGCGGAGGCTGGTGCCCATCGGCACCTCCACCAGGCCGGCGCGGGCCACCGCGCCGGAGAGGGCGAACACCTTCGTGCCCTTGCTGCCGCGGGTGCCGATCGCGGCATACCAGTCGCCCCCTTCCCGCAGGATGGCGGGCACGGCCGCGAGGGTTTCCACGTTGTTGATCAGGGTGGGCGCCCCCCACAGACCGGACTGGGCCGGATAGGGCGGACGGGTGCGGGGCGTGCCCCGTTGCCCCTGGATCGAGTGGAGCAGGGCCGTTTCCTCCCCGCAGACGTAGGCCCCAGCCCCAACGCGCACCTCCAGGGTGAGGGAAAAGGTGGAGCCGGCGATGGCGTCCCCGAGCCAACCGTGGCGCCGGGCTTGGCGGATCGCCAGCCGCACCCGCTCAATCGCCAGCGGATATTCCGCCCGCACGTAGACATACCCCTTGCTGGCCCCCACCGCATAGGCGGCGATCGCCATGCCCTCCAGAAGGCGGTGCGGATCGCTTTCCAACACGCTCCGATCCATGAAGGCGCCGGGGTCGCCCTCATCGGCATTGCACACGACATAGCGCGGGCCCGGGGGCTGCAGCGCCACGGTGTCCCACTTCAAGCCGGTGGGGTAGCCACCGCCGCCACGGCCCCGAAGGCCACTCCGCTTCACCTGATCACGCACCTCCTCGGGGGTGCGTTCCATCAGGCAGCGCTGGAACTGGGCGTAGGTGCCGATGGCGAGAGCTTCCTCGATCGATTCGGGATTCACCCGCCCACAGCCCTCCAACACCACCGACTTCTGCAGGGCAAAAAAGGGATGGGTCAGGTCGATGCGGTGGGCCGCCAGGGGGGCGGGATCGGTCGCGACGGGGGAGGCCGCCTGCCGCACCAGGTCGGTGGCCAGCTCCGGCGGCACCGCTCCGAAGAGCCCCGCCGAGCCATCGGCGCCATCGACCGCCACCAGCGGTCCGCGGACGCACATCCGCAGGCACCCCACCGGGCGGATCTCCACCTGCTCGGCGGACAGGCCCAAGCCATCGCGGGCGCGTTCCATGGCCTTGCGCAGCTCCGCGCCGCCGACGCTGCGGCAACCGCTGGCCTCGCAACATCGCAGGACCGCCCGCTCCGTCGTCATGACGCCTCTCCGTAGGTGGAAGGAAGACCGGCCAGATCCAGCCGCTCCGCCAACCGTGCGGGATCCTCCACCGGCAGGCGGGTGATCATCGCTCCATCCACCACCAGCACCGGCGCCTGGCCACAGGCCCCGAGGCAACTGACGTGCTGCAGCCCCCAGAGGCCATTGCCGGCCGGATCATCCAGCCGCACCCCCAGCCGGGTCTCCAATTCCCGGGCCAGATCAGCTCCGCCATTGACATAACAGGCGGTGCCCAGGCAGACCGCACAGCGGTGGGCCGTGGGCGGTTCCAGGCGAAACAGGTGGTAGAAGCTGTCCACCCCCAGCACCCGGCTGAGGGGGAGGTTCAGTTGCCGGGCCACCTGATCCAGGGCCGCGGGGGGCAGGTGGCCGTGCAGGTCTTGAACCTGATGGAGCACTTCGATCAGCGCATCCGCCCGGCTGCCGAAACGCCGCACAATTTGGCGGATGCGCTTGCCGTCCTCCATCCGGGATCCCGGGGTGGAGGGGGGGCCTGGACGGGGTGGGCGTTCCGTGGGCACAAGCGGACCTGTCACCTCCTCCATTCATAGCCGCGGGCCGGGGCCCCGTCATGAAACGGGGCCCGGGAGGCTCAGCGGGTCCGCAGGGGCTCCAGAGCGCCCTGGCCGTGGAGCTCCGCCAGGGCGTCGTAACCGCCGATGGCCTCCCCGTCGATGAACACCTGGGGGAGGGTGGAGCGACCGCTGCGTCGGGCGATCCGCTCCCGATCCTCGGTGGTGTGGGCCTCCAGCACCTGGTGGGGGATCCCCAGGGTGCGCAGCAGCCGCTGGGCTCGGGCGGAGAAGGGACAGCCCCGGCTCACGGCGATCTCCACCACGGGCTCCCGGGGCGGATGGGCCGTCTGGTCCGACTCCAGGGGGCTCCCCTCCGCAGCCAACAGCCCCACCAGCACGTCAACGCCCTTGCGCACCAGGGTGCCCTCCTCCAGGTGGCCGCCCCAGACCTGGCAGGCCCCGTCTGAAAGGCTGAGGTGGAGATGGACCCCCCGGGGGGAGAGGGTGCCATTGAGGGTGATGATTTCCAGCTCCCCTTCCATGACCGTGGGCTGGGGCTGCCCGGGACACTGGAAGGCCGCCCGGGCGAGATCGCCCACCACCCCCATCACAAAGCCCGAGCCCCCCTGGCCCCGGGCGAAGTCTTCCAGGCTGCGGCGCAGATCGACGCCAGGAGCCAGGCGGAGCGACAGGGCATCCATCCAGGGTCAATCAACGGGCTGCCCAGGCTACGCCGGCCGGGAGTGTCATCTGGCCGACAGCGCGGTGTCAGCAACTGAGCGTCGCACTGTCGGCCAGCGGAAAACATCGGGGAATCTTTTGTCCGATGCTGCTTCGCGGTCGAGGCCATCCCCTCGATCCCCTGACAACCTCTCCCTCTGATCTGGCATGCTCCATCGGATTTTGTACGTCACGGCCCTCCAGCTTTTTCTCTACACCCTTGGCCTGCTGCCGATGTTCATTGTTTATCAAAATGCCAGTCGCTCGCCGGTCAACGGCAATCGGACGGCCTCCATCCCCCTCCAGGACCAACGCCCCATGACGTTCGCTTCCACACCTTCCACCCGTTGACCCTCCTCCCCGTGGGCCGCGACCGTCCGCCAGGGCCCGTGGGTGGCAGCACAAGCTGAAGACATTCCAACAATAAGATAGACCTGTTTGCGGTTCGCACCTACGTTGCTCGCGGTGCTGCCCAAGGGGAAGTTCATGTTTGATGTTTCATTTTTGGCGCGTCAACCCCGGCGCCAGCCATTGCCACACCGGCGGTTGCGGAATGTCATCACCGCGGCCGCCACCCTGGCCATGGCTCTGGGCGCCGGGCCGGTCGCGGCGAAGCTGTCGCAGCTGGACACTCTCTTCGTGTTTGGGGACAGCTATTCCGATGCCGGCAACTCCGGATTGCTGACCACCGGCATCCCCCCCTTCACCACCGGGTTTCCCCCCCCTCCCTACGCCAATGGACGGGTGTCCAACGGCCCCGTGGCGGTGGAACAGCTCTGGTCGCTTTCCAACCCTGCCGCCCCGCCGCTGCGGCCTTCCCTGGCCGGTGGCACCAACTACGCCGTCAATGGGGCGACCACAGGCACGGACAGCCAATTCGCCGTTGACAACAACCCCGCCTTCAGCACGATCAAATCCGCCTTCCAGAACACCAGCGGATCCTCCCAGTTGCAGGCCTTCCTCACCCCGCCCAAAACCTTTCAGCCCGACAAAACATTGTTTGTCTTCTGGATGGGAGGGAACGATGGCCTCTACTGGCTGAAAACCCAAACCTCCCCTGGCGTCGGCAGCACGCCGGGCACCATCACCGGTGGCCTTCCGAGTGCCGGCAAAACCGCGACTCAGTTGCTGGCCAATGCCCTCACCAACATTGAAACCGGCATCCAGACGCTCATCGACAGGGGCGCACGCAACATCATGGTGCCCAATCTCATGGATCTCAGTCTGGCGCCGCTCTACAACACCAATCCCGGGGAGGCGGCGAGCGTCAAGCAACTGGTGCTTGGCTTCAACAGTGGCCTGGCCACAAAGCTCACCGGCTTGCAGGCCGCCAATCCCCTGGTGGATTTGATCGCGTTCGACACCTTCTCGCTCTTCAATGCGATCCGTTCCCAGCCAGCGTCCCATGGTCTGACGGACGTCAGCCATCGCTGCGTGGTGGATCTGGTGCAGGTGCCCACCTGCACGCCAGACACGTGGTTTTTCTGGGATGGGCTCCATCCCACCACCAAGGGCCACGCCCTGATCGCCGAGGCGATGTTTCAACAGGTGCCCGGCCCCCTGCCTCTGGCGGGCGTCGCCACAGCCCTGGGCTGGTCGCGCCAGCTGCGGCGCCGGCTTCGCGGCGGCCCGCACGTGGTGACGCCGGGTCACGACCGGGTCGGAAGGCCAGAGCCCCGTTGCCTACCCTGATGCCAGACGCCATCGCCCCATGGCCCACCCCTCGCGGCGGCTGTCTCTGCCGGGCCTGCTGGGGGGCTGGGAAGGAAGCGGAGATGCGACCCTTCAAACAGCCGCTGGCCGGCGACACGGTGGATCGGAAAACAGCCAGCCAGGTCAAACGTTCGGCCTCCCCCTGCTCCAGGACGTGCCGGTGACGGTCCAGGAGCGGGCCTGGGGTTCTCCGATCCGGGTCACCCCCTCCGCCAAGGCGACCTGAGCGGCGCTTCCATAGCCTGCCCTTCGACGCCCTCCCTGGCATGCCGCCGAACGCCCCCGCCGAGCCCCCCGCCGCCGCGCTCCTGGAGGTGGGACGCCTGGTGGCCGCCCAGGGGCTGGGGGGCGAGCTGCGGGTGGTGCCCCTGAGCGACTTCCCTGAGCGCTTCACCCAGCCCGGCCCCCGCTGGCTGCGCTCGCCCCGGGGCACCCTCCAGCCCGTGGACCTCCTGGCCGGCAGGCAGCTCCCCGGCCGGGAGCTGTTTGTGGTGCGCCTGGCGGGGATCGGCCATCGCACGGCGGCGGAAGCCCTGGTGGGCCACCACTTGCTGGCCAACGCGGCGGATCGGCCCCCCCTGGATCCGGGGGAGTTTCACCTGCTGGATCTGGAGGGGCTGGAGGTGCGGCTGCTGGCGGATGGCCGGGCGATCGGCCACGTGCGCGACCTTCTCCATGGCGGCAACGATCTGCTGGAGGTGGAACTGACGGAGGGGCGGCGGGTGCTCATCCCCTTCGTGGAGGCGATCGTGCCCGAGGTGCGCCTGGAGGAGGGCTGGATCGGGCTGACGCCACCGCCGGGCCTGCTGGAGTTGTGAGAAGCCGGCCCGGAGGGCGTGGGGCGGAGCAATGGAGCCCGCGCCCTCCGACCGTTGGATGCCGTGGATCAGGGGGGCGGCCAACCGTCCGAAATCAGGTGCAGGTCGATGTTCCAGCCACGGAGCTGGTGTTGGAGCCGCTCGGAGAGGGGACGACGCCAGAGGGCCTGGAATCTGGAGCGCATGGTCTGACCGAGCACGATCTGAGTGATGCGCCGCTCCCGCGCCACACGGGCGATCATCGGCAGGATGTCGGCGCTTTCCACCTGCAGGAAGGTGGCCCCCACATCCGCGCAGAGCTGTTGCCACTCGTCGTGAATCAGGGATTCCTCCCGGCTGAGAAAGCGCCGCGGATCCTTCACCGTCAGGGCCAGCAGGGGGGCATCCATGGCCGCGGCGAGGCGGGCGGCGCGCCGCAACAGGCGCTTGCTGCCGGGCGTGGAGTGGAGACAGACCATCACCCGTTCCCGGAAGGGGGTCTGGGAGGGCAGCACGTCGTTCTCCACCCGATCCGCCACCTCCCGCAGCGACAACTCCCGCAGGGCGACGAGGCGCGGGCGCTGGAAGAAATTCGCCAGGGCCTGGTTGACCTTCTCGGCGGGAAACACCTTGCCTTCCTCCAGGCGCTCCCGCAGGGTTTCGGGCGTCACATCCACCAACACCACCTCATCGGCCAGCTCCAGCACCCGATCCGGAATCCGTTCGCGCACCACGACCCCGGTGAGCTCAGCCACCAGATCATTCAGGCTTTCGAGGTGCTGGATGTTGAGCGTGGAAAACACATCGATGCCGGAGAGCAGCAACATCTCCACGTCCTGCCAGCGCTTCTGCCGCTCACTGCCGGGCACGTTGGTGTGGGCCAACTCATCCACGAGCACAAGCTGGGGCCGGCGGACCAGGATCCCGCCCACATCCATCTCCTCCAGCTCCACGCCCTGACAACGCAGGCGCTTGCGCGGCACCTGTTCCAAGCCCTCCGCTTCCCGGGCGGTGTCGGCCCGGCCGTGGGTCTCCAGCAGGCCGATCACCACATCGGTGCCCTCCCGCCGCGCCTCCTTGCCCTCCTGCAACATGCGGCAGGTCTTGCCCACCCCCGGCGCCATGCCGACGAAGACCTTGTGGCGACCGTGGCGTTGGGTGGAGCGAATCATGGGGCCTCTCCGGGGGGGCTCAGCCCATCAAGGGCGGGATGGAACGGGAGCCGGTTCACCACGGGGTCGCTGGCCCCCAGGGTCAAGGGTGCCTCCTGGTGGTGCCGCAGCAGCGCGTCGAGGGGCTCCCGGGGAAGCGCCCGCTGCCGGGCCAGGCGGTCGGGAGGGCCGATCAACGGGGATCCCACCACCGGCACGGGGATCCCCGCCACGGTGAGCGGCCAGGGCAGGAGGGTGAGGCGCGAGGCACGGGTCAGGGCGGCGGAACGGCTGGGGCAACTTTCGACCCTGGCCGGGGGGCTGGCAAGCGCCTCCGGGGGGCAGACGAGGGGAACCCTTTGAGCACGTCGACAGGCGGGACAGGCGAATCCCGGCAGGTCGGGCTCGGGCCCACCGGTGGCGCGAGGTCATCAGCCTTCGCGGTCGCCCAGAAGATTGGCTGCAGCCGGCGAGAGCAGGGGCCGCTCACCCTCCGGACGAAGCCGTCTGAGGAGGAGACCACAGATGTGGATCCTGAGCGCTGCCCGGGGCGGGGGGAAAGCTGACAAAATTCAATCCTGACGCAAACGATGGGGCGCTGGAGGGAGCGTTGAGCATGCATGCCGCGCATCCGCAGAGGGCCGCTGAGGGGTTTTCTCCCGTCAGGTGGAGCTGCGCCATGACCGACAAGGAGTCCTCTTCACTTGGCTAAGGAATGTAAAGGGTCCATACGGGATCAAGCGAGGAGCCTAGCTTCAAAACTGAACCTGATTGAAGGAGCACAAGCATCATGACAACGGCTCAAGATGTCGTGAAATTTGCGACCATGGAACTTGGCTGCGGCGAGACATCTGGAAACAATGTCACCAAATATGGCACTTGGTATTACGGCGTCCAAGATGCCTGGTGTGCCATGTTTGTCTCCTATGTTTTTGATCGGGCTGGGATGACACTCGCCATGGAAAATCCCTACGGAATGCCGAAGGGCTTTTCCTACTGTCCCAGTGGAGTTGCCTGGTTCAAGAGCCATGCACCCTGGAAGTGGATTGATAGAGATTCAACGGCCAAAGTCGGGGATATCGTCTTCTACGACTGGAAGCCCGGGACGTCACAGTCAGATGCATGGCATGTTGGCATTGTCGTGGCAATCAGCAGCACTGGACAGGTGACATGTGTTGATGGCAATTACGGATCTTATCCAGCAAAGGTGGCAAGACACAAGCACGAAATGGGTAATGTTTATGGATATGCAAGACCGCCCTATGACAATGTCAGCACAACGGAAAACACGGAAGCAGCCCCGCCTTGGCCCGGACGATACTTTACCCTTACAAGCCCCAACATGCAAGGCGGGGACATTCTGCAATGGCAGCAAAAGATGATCGAAAAGGGCTACAGACTGGGCGATACAGGCCCATCAGAGAAGGGGGATGACGGCGAGTTTGGTCCCCTGTGCTACAAGGCCGCCAAGGAATTTCAGGCGAAGAACGGCCTGAAAGAGGATGGAATCATCGGACCCGATACATGGACAAAGCTCTTCCAGGCTGCTCACTGAAGTCTGCTGAAACCTGAATGATTGGGGTTTGCTGTGAAGAAAGACAAGGTACCCAACCGCCAGCTCCCTTTATTCCTGGGGTGCACGCTGCTCTTCATTAGCAGCCCCGATCAGACAAAAGCCGATCCCTATCGGTTCCAGACACCATTGCGCAATATTTTTTGCCAGCTTGATTCTCGCGGCCTTTCATGCGACTTGATCACCTTTCTTGGAACCCGCAGGGATGAAAAGTGTCAACAGGAGAATTGCAATGAGTTACGCTTTTTCTTACCACCAACGGGCAAGGCCTTTGCCTTGCCCCGCAGTGACAGCATGGCTTTTTCTACAAAAAGAACAATCTCTGCTGGAATGAGACTGCGAACAGGATCGATCACTTGCCTGATAGAGAATGATGGTCTATTTTGCAAGAATATCTCAAATGGAAGCCTCCTCTTGAAGCGCTTTGGTTATGCGCTCAACACCCAACCTCAACGCTGATCCCCACAAGCCATGACTTGCCGCATCACCAACCGAACACGTTCTGGCTCCGTTTCACTGGCCATGTCCATCCTGGTTGGCATTCTCGCCACGGCTGGCCAACCAGCCAATGGTCAGCCCAGAAGGATTGAAGGGCTATGGCTCTCTCAGGCACCCACAAACAAGCTGGAAAAGATGCTGAGGGAGAAAGGATTTGTCGTCTTGGTGTTGGATTCATTCAAGGCAGACAACGCCCCACTCCTTAACGTTGATGCTACCTACAGCGACACCAATTCAAATGGTCTGATGGAGAATGGAGATCGCGGCTTTTTCAACCCCGCCTCCACGATTAAAGTGATGATTGCTGGGCAGACACTAGAGGTTATTCACAAGAATGGCTGGCAACGAAATGCCACCTACCAAGCCGACAAGAGCGACAAGAAATACAGTTTTGCCAAAGACATTGAAGCCATGCTTGTTGTTTCCGATAATGCGGCCACAAACCGTCTGATTCAATTTCTTGGATTCAAAAACATTGCTTCACGGGCCAAACTCCTGGGCCTGTCTAATTTTGAATTAAATCGCTTGATGCTCAGCAAAGGACCTGCCGTTGGCTCCCCCTCCTACACCGTGATCAGCTCTGGTGTTTCCCATGTCATCCCTGCAAAGGCAGCTCCCTCCAGCACGGATGTGATTCGTTGTCGTGAAACGGCGACCGTAAAAGGAAATTGTGCCACGGCAAATGATCTTGTCATGAGTTTAAGGCTCTTGCTCGACA
Source organism: Cyanobacteriota bacterium (assembly GCA_046340515.1). GTDB lineage: Bacteria > Cyanobacteriota > Cyanobacteriia > PCC-6307 > Cyanobiaceae > Cyanobium. The sequence continues at coordinate 15,015 of JBKDTB010000056.1, forward strand.
GCAAAGCCAACACAGGCTTGGACATAGCACCCGAAGATCGGCAGTGGGTGGCTGGCGTGATGGGTTCGACACCCAAGCAAAGAGGCTTTGATGAACCCGATGAATACTGCCGTTTTATTCAGCCACTCACCACTGACGCCACGGTTGGCATGACTTCTTTGCGCAGCAAGTGTGGCGTGGCTCCATTTACTCCGACATTTCTAGACCTGAGCCGAGTGACGACTAAAAACAATCGCAGCTTTGATATGTTGCTTGTGAAAAAGTATGATTCAAATGTCAGTGAAGAAAGTGTCGTCAAGGAGTTTTCAAGTGTTGCGCGTGAGATTCTTTTGAGCTTAAAGTAACAACTTGAGAGTAATCTGTTGAATGCAATCCACCAAGAGCAATCTCTTGAAAGCGATCTCTTGAAGGCATTCTCTTAAAAGTAGTCTCTTAAAAGGAATCTCTTGAAAGAAACTCGAAAGTAGTGTCTTGAACAACTTTTAATGCAACCTCTCAAGGGATCTCTGGAAAACCCTCGACAGGCTCCATCCGGGCATGATGTCGCAAGGGCTTATCTTATCGTGCGGCAGAAGCAACGAAATAGCGTTTTTTCAGAGGTTCCTTAGAAGGAACGTCTTGAAAAATGAAACTCATAGAAGCGACTTCTTAGAGTATGGTCTTGAAAAGGAAGCTCATAAAAGCGATTTCTTAGAAGTAATGTCTTGGACGGAAGCATTTAAAAGCAAGCTCTTAGGTAGAGCCTCGCGTCCAAGAAGAGTGCAAATCCCCTGTGTTCCACTTGAAGCATCATGTTGGCCATTCAGGTGAGCCTGACCCGTTGCCAAGAACGACATGATCGGCCGTAGTGTTTTCGATCTGGCCATGTACACTCATAATCAGCAGATCAAAGGCATGTTGCCGCCGGAGATACTCCGGGTCAACTTTAGTTACATCAAGATAAGTCGAGTCAGCGAAGTTGCTTGCAACCGACTTAGCAGCCCGCTCAGGGTCAGCGGTGACATCGGAGACCACGAGTGCTGAGACCGGCAACGAAAACCCCGAGACGTGCCCAAGAGGCTGCGCGTGAGGTGGTTGCCCTTTACTAGACAGGTTGGGCCCCTGAAATCATTAGCTCTGGACGGGTGGGACAGGGTTCGGCCTCAGTATAGACCGCATGGGGAGTTCTGCCTCCCAGGGAGCTATGGGGTCTACCATGGCAATACCTTCAGAGGAAGTTTGGCAGGCTGATTTCAGCCTCCCAGCCGTCGCTATAGGCCCGCAGATAGACCTCCTCATACTTGAGAGTTCTCCACAGTATTTCCACCAAGATGTTGTCGTAACAACGCTTTCTTCCTGACCAACTGATCTTGATCCCCTCTGCTTTGAGGCTAGCCACGAATTCTGCGGAGGTGTACTGGCAGCC
>JBKDTB010000057.1:0-2869 GCA_046340515.1 Cyanobacteriota bacterium
TCAAGTCGAGGCGACTGATCGTCCTACCGCGTCATCCATCACCCACCCCGTCTGACTCACGACGCGAGAGGGCGGGAGCAACGGCGGAGGAGGGGATGAATATCGAGCTTGAGGGCCAGCCGATCGAGGGCGGCGGCGCAATCCCGGGCTGTGATGGTGGTTCGCATGGCGCTGGTGTCTCCCTTCATTCAGTAATTGGGGAAAAGTGGGCCACCCCCCCCGTGGTCAGTGGGCCGAGTCGGATAACTGGGCCACCCAGGCGGCCTGCAGCTGGGCCGGGTCGGTGCCAGCAGGGAGGGGCTCAGGCGTCAGCCGGTAGGCCCAGGTCTGCTGGCGGTCCCCGCAGCGGTGGCGGCGGGCCTCCAGCCGGTAGCCCAGCAGGCGGGCGAGGGCCCGCAGGGTGCCGCTTGCACGCTTGCCGGGGCCAACTCCCAGGGCGGCTCGCATCGTGGCGGCGTGGGCCGTGGCGAGGGTCTGCAGCTGCAGCAGGGCCGGATCGGTGGCGGCGATCCACTCCCCGGCCCGATCGAGCAAGGCGGGCAGACCCAGGGCATCGGCCGCGGCCAGCTTGTGGCCCAGCCGCTCCCGGGCCATGTCTGGCGCCCATGGTGCGCGGCCATCGGCGGTGAGCTGGCGGGCGCGGCGGCGATCGTGGTCGCGGGCCAGGTCGCGGGCCTCAGGGTTGGCCACCACCCACCCGAAGCGGGCGCGGTGATCGAGCCCCTCTCTGCTGGCCTCCAGCAGCTCAGGCGTGGGCGGATCGGCCCCCAGGCCCCAGCGGCGGGCGATGGTGTGGCGCTGCAGGGCGGCCCGTTCGGCGGGCTCCAGCCGGCGGCGCTTGGCGAGGTCCTGGGCCTCCCCATCGGTGAGGAGGGCGGCGGCGATCACAGCTGCATCGGCGGCGGCGGTGGCGGCGGCGGCGATCACCTCCAGATCGGCCCCGGCCTCAGCGGCCAGGGGATGGGCGGCCAGGCCCTCGGGGGCGGTGACGGCCCATCCCTCGGCCTGCACCAGGGCGGCGATGGTGGGGGCGTATGCCGCGGCCTGGCCGTTGCGGGCGGCGGCGATCTCCAGCCAGCAGCGCAGCCAGGGGCTCTCATTGGTGGCGGCGGGCTCCCAGCTGGCGGCGCCCACCAGATCGGCCAGCAGGCGGGCCTCACAGCGGGCCAGGTGCTCCAGCAGGGCGGCGGGGCTGGTGTCCCCGCTGCCGATGCGCAGCTGCGGGGCCTGGGCCGGGGCGTAGATCCACACGGGGCAGGCCGGATCCCTGACGCGGGCGGCGGCCTGGGCCAGGTGCTCAGCAGGCAGGCGGCCCCCAGCGGCCAGCACCACCACGGCATCGAACAGGCCCGGGGCGTCAATGCTCAGGCCGGATGTGATCGAGGGCGAGGCGATCACCCAGTCATGGGCCGCGGCGGCGTCGTTCGGGTCGGCCCCCAGTCGTTCGGCCGCTTCCGGGCGCTCCGAATCCACCACCAGCAGCCGGGCATCGGCCCAGTGGCGGCGGACCAGGGCGGCCAGGTTCTGGGCTGAGCCCTTGGCGTGGGCCTGCTGGGCCGTGGTGATCACCAGCACCCGGCGGCGGGCCTGGGCCAGCTCCAGCACCCTGGCGCGGCCCTGTTCGGCGGCGGTGCGGGCGGTGAGCCCTTGGGGCACCACCACAGGGCGGCCGGCCATCGGCTGGTGTTCGCTGCGGATCAGATAGGCCGGCTCCCCGGTGAGGGCCTCCAGCAGGCGCAGCACGGGCCCGGAGAGCTGGGCATCCATGGCCAGGGCCTGGCGGCAGCGGCGCAGCAGGGCGGCGGCGGTGGCCAGGGTTTCGGTGCGGTGCTGGGCCACGGCGGTCCCCTGCCCGAACAACGCGTGTTCGATCCCTTGGGCGATCTCATCGGCCAGCAGCACGGGCCCCAGGCCATCGGGGCCGTCCCATTCGCTGGGGGCGATCCTCAGGCCGCTTGAGGGCCGCAGGCTGTCCCAGCACAGCCCCGCACCCTGCAGGCGCCCATCGGTACCGGGCGCCGGGGCCCAGGGGATACCGCAGGCCTCCGCTTGCGATTCGCCCAGGGCGGTGCGATGGGTCGGGGCCAGCACGGGCACGCCAGCGGCCAGGGAGGGGGCCAGCAGCTGGCGGGCCAGGGTCGTTTTCCCGCAGCCCATCGGCGCAGCGACGGCCACCAGCCGGCGGCCCTCCAGCTCAGCCGGATCGAGGGCCGCGGCCAGGTGCTGGCCAGCAGGGGCAACCCGATCGGCGGTGCGGAGCTCGGGCAGCACCGGCTCAGGCCGGATGGGGGAGAGGGCGGCGGCCAGCTGCTCCCATGTGCCGCCATTGGCCAGGTGATCATCAGCACCCTTGCCATGGGTGCCGGGCACGGTGCCCACCCGCACGGCAGCGCCGGCCCGCTCCAGCAGGCGGCCCAGGCGGCGGGCGGCCCGTGGTTCGGCAGGGTCGGGGCGGTCGCTGCCATCGAACAGAACCCAGCAGGCGCGGCCCTTGAGGGGCACGGCGGCCAGCTCGGGCAACAGCTCACCGCGGGCGCTGGGATTCCAGATGCCAGGCGCGGCGATGGCCGGCAGGCCGGCAGACAACAGGGCCCCGGCTTTTTTCGCGCCTTCCGTCAGCACCAGCGGCAGGGCCGGGGTCTGGGCCCACCAGCGCCAGAAGGCGCCACGGTCCCCGGTGGCATCGGCGGCCACCTCAGGGGGCAGCTCCAGCCCGAAGCGAACGGCCACACGCTGGGCCACCACAGCCGGAACCCGCAGCCAGAACAGGCGAGCGGGGGCGCCGAACGGGTGTTCGTATCGGCGGGCGCGGGCCCGATCGGGAGCCCATCGTGGCTTGTCCGGCTTGAAGCACCCCCACCCCATCGGG
>JBKDTB010000058.1:0-26389 GCA_046340515.1 Cyanobacteriota bacterium
CTCTTTCGCGGCTTCTCCAGCAGCGTCACCCACGCCACAGCCTTCGACCCTGATCGGCCCGCCCTGCCGGAAGGGGCCGTGATCACGTCGGCGGACCTCCTCGCGGGGCCCCTGGATCCTCTCCAGGAGAGGCGGCTGGCGGCCCCCCAACCGGTGGAAGCCTTCCTCAGCCCATCCGCTTGGGGAGGCGACGTTCCCTGATTCCACGCCCGCTGAGCCAACGGCCGATGAGCCCGCACCTTGGGATCCGATCCGATTTGGGATCAGAACGACTTGAGCTCCGATCAGATGATGGTTGGGATCAGCGGATGGGTGCCCCCGAGGCGGGTGAGGGCTGAGGCTGGCGGCGCGGCACGGCGTGGCCCTGTGCGGCGCGGCACCAAAGGCCAGGACAGGCCCCTGTCTGGCTGGCGAGATGGCGCGGAATCGCCCCTCAACTCGACGCGGACGTGTGAAACCGCAGCGCCAGCCGCCAAAACGCTCGGCTGAGGGCAAAACAGCCCGCCGCCATCCCCACACCCGCCAGCAGCCACGGCCAGGAGGGACGCCCCAGGATCGCCTCGGCGGGCACCGTGGTGAGGAAGGCCACCGGAAGCACCACGGTGAAGAGCAGCCGCAACGTCTGCGGGTAGGCGGTGATCGGGTAGCGGCCGGCGGTGAGGGTGGCGCGCAGCACTTCCGTGGCGTTCCAGGTCTTCACGAACCAGATGCTCGTGGTGGCGAGCACAAACCAGAGGCTGTAAAGGATCGTGAGGCTGGCGCCAAGCAACACCGCCGCGGCCCCCACCATGGCGAGGGAGGGTTGCGCACCGGCGGAGCGGGCCGCCCAGACCATCAGCGCCAGCCCCGCCCCGATCTCCGGCAGACCCCCCAGGGCGAACGTGCGCGTGGACAGCCAGAACTGGCTGTCGATCGGCTTGAGCAGCACGAAATCCAGGGTGCCCTCCTGCACATGGGTGACGATGCGGCTCAGATTCGGCCGCAGCAGGGTGCTCGACACACCATCCAGCAGGGTGTAGACCCCGAGCACCACAAGGGCTTCGGGCCAGCTCCAGCCACCGAGGCTCTGCCCCCCCTGAAAAAACAGCCCCATCACAAACAAACTGCCGGCCAGATTGCCGCCCATCCCCAGCAGATCGAACACCAGATTGGCCTGGTATTCCGTCTGGCTCGCCAGGGCCGTGCCCCAGAAGCGCCGCAGCGTTTTGAGATAGCGCCCCATCAGGCCCCCATCGCCGCGTAGCGGCGCACCCCCGCCCGCCAGAGCAGGAGGGTGAGGGGAAGCAGCAGGGCCAGCCAGGCGCCGAGGGCGGCCAGGCCACCCGCCACGTTCACCTCCGCCCCCGCGAGCAGGCGGGCGGGGAAGTGAATGATCCAGGGGAAGGGCGTCCACTGGGCCACCTGGCGCACGGCTGGGGGGAACACCTCCAGGGGGGCCATCAATCCAGAGAGAAACAGCATCGCCAGGGTGTGCAGACGCTCCAGGGCACTGGCCCGCTCGCTCCAGAAACAGAGCACGGCGATCAGGCCCTGCACGAGGAAATTCACCGCGAAGGCCATCGCCGTGGCCAACACCACCAGCGCCAGCCGCCCCGGCGAGGGCCACCAGGCCGCCCAGGGCACCAGCAGCAGGAAGAGGCTCGCCAGCGCCCCCACAAACGGCAGCCGGGTGGCCTGCTCCGCCAGATGGGACGTCAGATAGCGCCAGAGGGGATGCAGGGGCTGGAGGAGCATGGGGGAGAGGCGGCCCTGCACGGCGTCTTCCTCGAAGGCAAACACCACCCAGGCCACGGTGAACTGGCGCACGATGAAGGCGCTGATGAAGTAACGGGCCAACTCCACCCGGCTCAGCCCCCCTTCCCCGGCGGACATCCCGCCAAGGCCCCCGCCCATGTCGGCCTGATGGATCCAGAGGCTCATCATCAGCAGGGGCACCAGCCCCGACAGGGCCCAGAGGGCGGTCTCCACCCGGTACTCGAGCATGTAGGCGTATTGGGTGGCCAGGAGCACCCGCGCCAACCGCATCAGCCGCGCCAGCCGCCTCGTGCCACCTCCCCCTGGCGGAACACCTGGCCGATCCGATCCGCAATCGGGGGATCGCTCACCTCCAGATCCTCCACCGCCAACTCCGCCAGGATCCGGGCCACCTGGCGGGTGAGCTCACCCCTGGGAATCAGCAGCCGCACCTGGCGCCCCTGCCACTGCTGCACCTCCCCGTAGGCCGCCAACACCTCGGCCGCCACCGGGTCCCGCAGCTCCAGCCGCACCTCGCGGCAGGGCGCCAGCCGACTGGCCAGTTCCTCCAGGCTGCCGTCATGGAAAAGCCGGCCCTGATGAATCAGCAGCACCCGCGGGCAGAGGGCCGTGATATCCGCCATGTAGTGGCTGGTGAGCAGGAGGGTGGCGCCATGGCGGCGGTTGTAGGTGTCGAGAAACTCCCGCACCCGCGCCTGGGCGTTCACGTCCAGGCCCAGGGTGGGTTCATCGAGAAACAACACGCTCGGACGATGGAGCAGGGCCGCCAGCAACTCGGCCTTCATCCGTTCCCCGAGGGAGAGCTTGCGCACCGGACGGGTGAGCTCCGGCCCCAGCTCCAGCATCTCCGCCAGCTCCCGGATGCGGCGCTTGGCCTCCCCGTCGTCGATGCCGTAAACGGCGGCGTTGAGCATCAGGCTGTCGAGGGGGGGCAGGTCCCAGAGGAGCTGCTGCTTTTGCCCCATCACCAGGGTGATCGCCTCCAGGAAGCGACGCTGGCGCCGGCGGGGTTCAAAGCCCGCCACCTCCGCCACGCCGCCGCTGGGGTGGATCAGGCCGCTGAGCATCTTCAAGGTGGTGGTCTTGCCGGCGCCGTTGGGGCCGAGGAAGCCCACCCGCTCGCCCGGCTCGATCGTGAAGCTCACCTCCCGCACGGCCTCCACCGTGCGCCAGCGGCGGCGCAGGAAATGGCGCAGGGTGCCGCCCAGACCGGGCTGCTTGTCGGCCACCCGAAAGCACTTGCTGAGGTTGTGGGCCCGAACGATCGCCATGGGGCTCAATCCACCGGGGGCGGGGAGGACGGGGACGCCAGGGGCGCGAGCAGGGCCAAGAGGTCGGAGCCGTAGCGCTCCAGCTTCGCCCGGCCCACGCCACTCACCGTCGCCAGCTCCTCCAGGCCCGCCGGCCGGCGACTGGCGATCTCCATCAAGGTGCGGTCGTGGAAGACCACATAGGGGGGCACGCCCTGCTGACGGGCTTGCTCCAGCCGCCAGCGCTTGAGATCGGCGAAGAGGGCCGCCTCCGCCTCGGAGAGCTCCGCGACACCGGCCGCCGCGGCTTCCTCCCCGGAGCCGGCACCAGCGGCGGTGGCCCGCGCGGCCGCCTGGCGCCGCTCCCGGCCGGGGGGCGGCAGGGGCAGGCTCAACGACTCCTCCCCCCGCAGCAGGGGACGCACCAGGGTCTCCAGACCAAAGCGCAGGCCGCCCCGCGCCTCGGGATCACTCACCAGGAAGCCGCGGCTCACCAGCTGGCGAAACAGGCTCCGCCACTGGCCCCGATCCAGCTCCTTGCCCACCCCGTGCACGCTGAGCCTGTCGTGGCCCAACTCCCGAATCCGGGCCGTGTCGGCCCCCAGAAGCACATCCACCAGATGGGCCGCCCCGAAGCGGTGGCCCGTGCGGTGCACCGCCGAGAGGGCCTTGCGGGCCGGCTCGGTCACATCCACTCCCGGCTGGGGATCCAGGCAGCCATCGCAGTTGCCGCAGGGCTCCGGCAGGGCTTCGCCGAGCTGGGCCAGCAGCAGCTGGCGGCGACAGGTGGCGGCCTCGGCGAAGGTGATCAGGGCGTCGAGCTTGCCGCGCTCGATCCGCTTCTGCTCCTCGCTGGCGCTCGACTCCTCGATCCATTGCCGCAACTGGGCGCCATCACCGCCGCCATGGATCATCCAGGCCACCGCCGGCAGGCCATCCCGTCCCGCCCGGCCCGTCTCCTGGTAATAGGCCTCCAGGCTCTTGGGCAGGTCGATGTGGGCGACGAAGCGCACATCCGGCCGGTTGATGCCCATGCCGAAGGCGATCGTGGCCACCACCACCACCGGGCCGCCCCCCCGGAAACGTCGCAACACCGCCGTGCGCCGCTCGGGGTCCAAACCCGCGTGGTAGGCCAGGGCATCGATCCCTTCTCCCTGGAGCAGCGCCGCCACCTGGTCCACCCGCTTGCGGGAGCGGGCGTAGATGATCCCCGCCTCGCCGCGGTGCTCCGCGAGAAAGGTCAGGAGCTGCTGGCGCGGCTCCTCCTTGGGCCGCACCCAGTAGCGGATGTTGGCCCGGTTGAAGCTGGCCACAAAGGTCGCCTCCGGCGCCAGGCGCAGGTGGCGGGCGATGTCGTCGCGGGTGCGGAGATCGGCGGTGGCGGTGAGGGCCAACCGGGGCACGGCGGGAAACCGCTCGGCCAGCAGGCCCAGCTGCAGGTAGTCGGGGCGAAAGTCATGCCCCCACTGCGAGAGGCAATGGGCCTCGTCGATGGCGAAGAGCGCCAGGGGGAGCCCCTCCAGGAGGCGGGGTCCATCGCCGCCGAGCAGCCGCTCCGGGGAGATGTAGAGGAGTTTCAGCTCCCCGCGCCCCAAGGCGTTCCGGGTGGCGGCGGACTCCTCGGGGGGGAGGCCGGAGTGCAGGGCGGCCGCGGCCACCCCCTGCTGCCTCAGACCCTCCACCTGGTCGTCCATGAGGGCGATCAGGGGCGTGATCACCACCGTGAGCCCCTCCAGGCAGAGGGCCGGCACCTGCCAGCACAACGACTTGCCGCCGCCGGTGGGCATCAGCACCAGGGCCGATCCGCCCGCCAGCACATGGGCCACCACCGCCTCCTGGGGCCCCCGGAACGCTGGATAGCCAAACACCTCCCGCAACACCTGATGGGGATCGGCGATGGGTGGGTTGGGGGACATGGGAGCCGGATCCGTGGTCACGAGGGTCGGTGGAGGGGCCATGCCGGATCAGTGCCACCCGCCGGGTCGGGTTGTCTCGTCAGCGGGCGACGGCGGACCGCTCCAGCACGTCGACGCAGCGGCCGCAGAGGGTGGGGTGGGTGGCATGGGCGCCAATGTCCGTGCTGTAGTGCCAGCAGCGCTCGCATTTGTGGCCGGGGGCGCGGGCGATGCGCACCGTCACCCCGTCGTCGCCAACCTCAGCGAGCACGTCCTCGGGGGGATCGCCGCCGATTCGCAGGGCGGACACCTGGAGCCAATCCTTGAGGTTGTCGACCGTCGCCTTCGGGTCGCCTCCTTCCGCCTGCCCATGGGGAGGCGGAAGGAGGGCCTCCAGGGCGGCCTGCAGGGGGTGGTCGTCGGGGAAGGTCAAATGGACCTGCGCTTCCAGGGAGGCGCCGATTCCCTTGCCGGACGCCTGGGCCGCGCCGCCCTGCTGCTGGCGACACCCCTCCAGCCCGCGGTTGACGAGGGGGCGCAACCCCAGCAGCAGATCCCTCACATGGGTGTGCCGCTCAAGGGTGTAAGCGCTGTCCTGGTTCCACTCCGCCGGCACCGTGGGCCAGCCCCGCTCGAACACCGACCGTTCCGCCACCGGATAGGGCAGGTTTTGCCAGATGTCTTCCGCCATGTGGCACAGCACCGGCGCGATCAGGCCCGCCAACCGCTCCACCACCAGATGGAGCACCGTCTGGCAGCTGCGGCGGCGGAAGTCGGCGGCGGCGCTGACATAGAGCCGATCCTTGGCGATGTCGAGGTAGACATTGGAGAGATCGACGACGCAGAAGTTCTGCAGCGCCTGGTAGAAGCGGTAAAACTCATAGGTGTCGAAATAGCGGCTCACCTCGTCGATCAGCGTGGCGGTGCGCGCCAGCATCCAGCGATCGAGGAGGGGCAGGTCGGCGATGGCCACCGCGTCGCGGCCGGGGTCGAAGTCGTGCAGATTGCCGAGGAGATAGCGGGCGGTGTTGCGCACCTTGCGGTAGACATCCGCCAGTTGCTTCACAATCCCCGGGCCCAGGGGCACATCGGCGGAGTAATCCACCGAACTCACCCACAGCCGCAACACATCGGCGCCATAGGCCGGCTCCTGCTTTTCGCTCTTGCCCCCTTCCACCAACACCGCCGGATCCACCACGTTGCCCAGCGACTTGCTCATCTTGCGCCCTTTCTCATCCAACACGAAGCCGTGGGTGAGCACCTGCCTGTAGGGCGCCTGGCCGGTGACGGCCACGGAGGTGAGCAAGCTGCTCTGGAACCAGCCGCGATGTTGGTCGGAACCCTCCAGATACAGATCGGCGGGGTAGTGGAAGCCACTGAGGTTCGGGTCCGGCGACGCTTGAGCCTCCCCTTGATCGGCCTCCCCTTGATTGACCTTCTCCAGCCCGCCGAGCACGCCCGCCCAGGAGGAGCCGGAATCAAACCACACATCCATCGTGTCGGTGCCCTTGCGCCATTGGTCCGCCTCGGCGACCCGGGAGGGCGGCAGCAGCTCGGCCTCCGACCGCTCCCACCACACATCAGAGCCATGGGCGCCGATCAGGGCCTGGATGTGGTCGAGGCTCTCCTTGTCGAGCAGCACCTCGCCCGTGGAGCGGTGGTAGAAGACGGGGATCGGCACCCCCCAGGTGCGCTGGCGCGAGATGCACCAGTCGCCGCGCTCGCGCACCATCGCCTCGATCCGGTTGCGGCCACTGGCGGGCAGCCAATCGACGGAAGAGATGGCCTCCAGGGCCTGCTGTCGGAAACGCTCCACCGAAGCGAACCACTGCTCCGTGGCGCGGAAGATCACCGGTTTCTTCGTGCGCCAGTCGTAGGGGTAGCGGTGGGCGTAGGGCCGCTCCGCCAGCAGGGTGCCGGAATCGCGCAGAGCCTGGATGATCGCCGGGTTGGCATCCTTCAAAACGTTGAGCCCGGCGAAGGGGCCCGCCTCGTCGGTGAGGGTGCCCGCCTCGTCCACCGGGCAGAGCACGGGCAGGCCGTGCTTGCGGCCCGTGTGGAAGTCGTCCACCCCGTGGCCCGGAGCGGTGTGCACCAGCCCCGTGCCCGATTCCGTGGTGACGTATTCCCCCCCCACCACCACGGGGCTGGTGCGATCCAGCAAGGGGTGGCGATAAAGGATGCCGGCCAGTTCGTCCCCCTTCACCGTCACCAGGGGCTCCAGCGGACGCTCCAAGGTTTGGCTGAGCCGCTCCACCAGAGCCGCGGCGACCAGCAGATAGCGCGGCGCCCCCGCGCTGTCGTCGCGGCAAATGGCGTAGTCGAGCGCCCCGTTCACAGACACGGCCAGGTTGGCCGGCAGCGTCCAGGGGGTGGTGGTCCAGATGGCCACGAACAACTGCTCCCGATGGTCGCGATCCGTGGGCCCCTCAATGCCCGCCAACCGCAGGGGCGTCTGCAGGCTGGGGGGCACTTCCACCACCGGGAACGCCACATAGACGCTGGCGGAGGTGTGGCCCTCGGGGTATTCCAGCTCCGCCTCCGCCAGGGCGGTGCGGGAGCTGGGGCTCCAGTGCACGGGCTTGAGGCCGCGATAGATGTGGCCGGCCAGGGCCATGCGGCCGAACACGGCGATCTGGGCCGCCTCGTAGGCCTTGTCGAGGGTCAGGTAGGGCCGCTCCCAGTCGCCCCAGATTCCCCAGCGCTCGAAGCCCCGCCGCTGAATCTCCACCTGCTCCAGCGCATAGTCGCGGGCGCGACGGCGCAGCTCCAGGGGAGTGAGGGCCTGGCGCTCCTCGGCGCTGAGGATCTGCAGCACTTTCAACTCAATGGGCAGCCCGTGGCAGTCCCACCCCGGCCGAAAGCGAGCCCGCCGGCCCTGGAGCAGGGCGTGCTTGTTGATGATGTCCTTGAGGATCTTGTTGAGGGCGTGGCCCACGTGCAAGGCCCCATTGGCATAGGGCGGGCCGTCGTGGAGCGTGAAGATGGCGCCCGGGTTGACCGGCCGGCCATCTTGGCTCAGCCGTTCGTAGATCTGCCGCTCGGCCCAGAACGCCTGCAGCTCCGGTTCCCGCTGCCTGGCATTGGCCCGCATCGCAAAGGGCGTGTCCAGCAGGTTGAGGGTGTCCTTGTAGGACGAGGCGGCGGAAGCTGGTGGGGTGGACACGGCGCCTGGGGTGGCAGGAGGGGATTATCCCGCCCCGCCTGCCTCCTCTCCGGCTGGGGAAACGGCGGAGGGGCCCCCGGAGGCGAGACTCTCGGCAATGCCCCCCTCACCGCTGGGCACCTCGGGAGCCTGCGCTTGGAGAGCCTGCGCTTCGGGACTCTGCGCTTCGGGACTCTGCGCTTCGGGAGTCTTTGCTTCCGCAGCCTGCGCTTGGAGAGCCTGCGCTTCAGCAGCCCGCCCTTCAGTAGTCTTCATTTCCGCAGCCTGCGCGGCGGGAGAAGGTGTTGCAGAAGAGGGAGCCCCTCCGGAGAGGGCCCCGGCGGCGGGAGGGTCAGCGACAGGCGCTTCCTCCGGGGCCGCCTGGAGCAGGGCGTCGATCTCGGCGAAGTCGCTCACTTCGATCACCTCCGGAGCCGCCGCCGCCGCCTCCGGCCGCACCCAGCGCTTGCCGCTGGCCTTGGCCGGCCCGCGCTCCCGCCAGCGCGCCAACAGGGCCTCTCCCTGCCGCCCGATGCCCTCCAGCAGCCCCACGAGGGCCGTGCGGGCCTGGCCAAGGCTCGTGCGCCAGCGCTCCCCCGTTCCCAGCCGCCCCCGCTCCTCCGGCGTGAGCTGAAGCCAGCGCCCCCGGCCCACCTCCACCGACAGCCGTCCCACCAGCAGGCCGCCGCTGATCACGGCCAGCATCGGTGAACCGCTGAGGCGCTCGGCGCTGGTCACCAGCACCAGCGCGAGCACCAACACCAAGGCCCCCCAGGCCGAATCGCCGGGCCGGCTGAGCTCGGTGGCCAGGAGGGGGAGCAGCAGGAGAGCCAGGCCAAGGAGCAGGGCCCCCAGACCCGCAAGGGTGGCAACCATCAGCGGCCGCGGCGAGAGAACTTCATTGTGCGGGGCGGAAGGGGGACTGACCCCGCCAGGGAGGAAAATGACGCGGGTAAAGTAATTTCCAATTTGTGGCGACGTTCCGAGCCCTTCGGACGTTTCCACAAACGCTCAGGCCCATCTGGCGGAATTGGTAGACGCGCTGGATTTAGGTTCCAGTGACTTCGGTTGTGGGGGTTCAAGTCCCCCGGTGGGCATCCAGGGGAAACGAAGAGTTCAGCTACATTTGCCAAGGAAAATTCGGAACCTTTGGTCCTCCATCCACTGTGGTCACCCAGGATGATCTCGCCGCTCTGGATCTCTTCCTCTGGCACGGCAACGGTCCCCGGGCCGGCGCCCAGCTGGGCTGCAACCAGAGCACCATCTCGCGCCGCGTGCAGCGCTGCACGGATGTCTTCGGTCTGCGGCTGAAGCGGCGGCAGGGGGATTGGGTTCTCTCCGCGCAAAGCCTTCTCCTCCAGATGGAGCGGGAAATCCATCAAATGGCGCGCCTGCACGGACAGAGCAGCCTGCGGCTGGAGGGCTTTCCCGTCGGCTCCCGCCCCCTCGTCAAGCCACCCCCTCCGGGCTGGGCCGTCGGTCCCCTGGACGCGGTGGGCACAGGCCCCCCCCTGGCGCTCCTGCGGGATCGGGTGATCGATGCCTGGCTCACCGATGCGGCCGAGGATCTCACTCCCGCCCTGGATTTTCCCGCCCGGGTCTGGCCCCTCGCCCGCCAGCCGATCACCCTCCTCGCCCACCCCGGCCACCCCCTGGTCGGGGAAACGAACCTGACCCTGGCGGATCTGCAGCGGTTCCCGACCACGATGATTCCGGCGGAAGGCTTTCCCCGCAGCCACGCCATCTGCGCCGACATCGGACTCGGCACCGTGGAGATCGCCAAGCGGCGCTACGACCCGGACTCCTGGGAGGGCCAAACCGCGGATCAGGTCACCCTCGCCTTCACCACCCCCCTGAACCTCAGGGCCTTTCCCTCCCTGAGGCCCATCGATTCCGGACCGCTGTTCACCAATCGCCTCGCCCTGGTCTGCCGCACCGATGTGGGTGAGCACCCCAGGCTCCAGGACCTGCACTGTTTGCTCATGGCTCGCCTCCAACACCTGCAGAGCCGCCATCCCCAGCTGGAACGGCTTCGGCTGCTCGCCTGACCCCCTCGGATCGCGGCCAGGCGGAACGATCCGCCGGCGTGTCGGGCCCTGACCCGCCTGGAAGGGCCGTCGCACCGCCGCCCTGTGCCGGGGCTGCGGGCGACCTCCAGGCCGAGAGCGGGCTCCTCTCGCTCCCTGATGCGCTTGTTTAAGGTGTGACCCCTCAGTGGTGTCTTCCCGGCTCCAGGTGAACTCCCCCATGTCGCCATGCCCGAAGCCCCCGGTGCCCCTGCCCACGGGCCGGCCGCACGCCACCCCTTTGTCCCTGGCGGCCCGCACGGTTCCGAAGCGGTTCCTCGACCCCCCGGCCGCCCTCAACCCCACCGTGGCCCTCTTCCTGGGCGGTTATGGCCTGGCGGGACTGTCCATCTGGGGATGGTTCGCGGCGGATTGGCCCCTGCCCGTGTTGCTGACCCTCGGGTTCCTGGCGCTCCACCTGGAGGGCACCGTGATCCACGATGCCTGCCACAACGCGGCCCATCCCAACCGCTTCTGGAACGCGGTGATGGGCCATGGCGCGGCCCTGCTGTTGGGATTCAGCTTTCCGGTGTTCACGCGGGTGCATCTGCAGCACCACGCCCACGTCAACGATCCCGAGCATGATCCCGACCACATCGTCAGCACGTTCGGGCCGCTCTGGTTGATCGCGCCGCGCTTTTTCTATCACGAAGTCTTTTTCTTCCAACGCTCCCTCTGGCGAGGCCATGAGTTGATCGCCTGGGGGCTGGAGAGGGCCACCTTTGCCCTCATCATTCTGGCTGCGGTCAAATATGATTTCCTTCCTTTCATTTTCAATTGCTGGTTCGCGCCAGCCCTGATGGTGGGCGTCACCCTGGGGCTGTTCTTTGATTACTTGCCCCATCGTCCCTTTCAGTCGCGCAGCCGCTGGCACAATGCGCGTGTCTATCCCAGCCGGTTGATGAATTGGTTGATCATGGGGCAGAACTACCACCTTGTTCATCACCTCTGGCCCTCCATCCCCTGGTTTGAATATCGCCCCGCTTACCACGCCACACGCCATCTTCTGGATGCCAAGGGATCCCCGCAACGATTGGGCCTGTTTGAAAGTCGCGCCGATGCGCTCAACTTCCTCTACGACATCTTCCTTGGCGTGCGCAGCCACAAGCGGCGGCGCAGCCGCCTGCGCCCCCTGGCCGCCCTGATGCCCACCCGCCATGCCCAGCGGCGCATCCTGGAGCTGCTCCATCGCACGGCCGTGTCGCCCCTGCGCCCCTCGGATCGCAGCCTCAGCCCGCCGCGTTGAGGATCCGGGGCACCCGATAGAACTCGCCCTCCCGCTGGGGCGCCTGATCGAGAAGGTCCTCCCGCACTTCGGTGGTTTCCACCACATCCGGGCGGGTCACGTTGACCACCTCCACAGCCCGGGTTGTGGCCGGCACGTTTGTGGTGTCCACCTGTTGCAGGTGGCCCACATAGTCGAGGATGCGCTCGAGCTGGGCGGTGTAGGTGGCGATCTGGTTTTCGGGCAGCTCCAGCCGAGCCAGCTCGGCCACCTTGCGCACATCGTCAGCGGTGATTCGCCCCATGGCCAGCGATCAGGAGAGGAAAGTCCTCAGATCCTCGCTCAAGGCCGTGGCCGCCAGGTCGAGAAACCGCTCCCCGTGGTCCGCCCGAGCCAGGGAGGGATCCGATCCCATGCGGCCATCGGGATGCCGTTGACGGAAATCCGCCGGGCCGTGAATGGGACCTGCGGGGGCGGCCTCCGGCAGGGGCCGCAGCTTGGCCTGCAGCGACGGCTCCAGGCAGAGGGTGAGGGCGATCTCGCTGGGGGTGGCGTGGTGGCCCTCCCGATCGCCATAGAGGCGACGGGCCTCCTTCATCACCGAGCCCGCCAGGAACCAGTTGGCGAGTTGGCAGCGCAGGCGGGGAGCCGCGGGCAGCCCCCGGGTGGCGGCACTGCCGTAGGCCTGGGCGAAGGCGCTGCGGGCGGTGGCGATGTTGCCGCCATGGCCATTGATCACGAAGATCCGCTCAAAGCCATGGCCGGCCAGGGAGAGCACCACGTCATGAAGCACGGCCAGGAGGGTCGTGGGCTGCAGGCTCACGGTGCCTGGAAAGCCCAGGTGATGCTCGGCCATGCCATAGGCCTGGGCGGGCGCGACGAGCACGCCGGTGCGCCGCCCCACCTCCAGGGCCACGGCCTCGGCGGTGAGGGCGTCGGTGCCGATGGCGCCCGTGGGCCCGTGCTGCTCCGTGGAACCCAGGGGGAGAATGATCCCCTTGCAGCTGGTCAGGTAGGCCTCCACTTCCGGCCAGCTGCGCAGCTGCAGGCGGATGGCCTCCGTGTCTGCCGGAAGGGTGGGGGGGGTGGCTGTCATCAAGGACACGGACGGGGTTGTCAATCTGCCTAAGATCCCAGCAGTCGCGGCAGCGGCATGTTGCACCGCAAGCTTGCCCAATACTGCATCGAGCAGCGGCCTGTCTGGGTGTTTTTGAAGGATCAGCAATGCTGGCTGGAAGACGCCACCGTCGTGGAGGTGGACGCGGATCTGGTCACCTTCCGCTACGAGGAGGAGGATGACGAGGCCGAGGAGCGGCTGAGCTGGGAGGTCTGCGTCCGGCTGGAGTCCATCGGGGCGGTCAGCACCCGGCTGGCCTCGGTGAGCCGGGCGACCAGCGTGGAAGACCTCGCCACCACCGGCGAATGCCCGGAGGCCGAGCGACTGGGCCTGCCCTGAGGGTTCAGGAGGCCGCTGGAACCCTCAGGACCTTTCCCTGAAACCTTCACGAACTTTCCCTGAGCCTGTGAGCCTGTGAGCCTGTGCCTGTGCCTGTGAGCCTGAGCCTGCCTCCCTGAGCCCTCAGCGAGCCCCCCTGACCCCACATCCAGCCTTCCCTGAGCGCCTCAGGCCAAGGGGCAACCCCCATGACTTGCCTTGGGCGGGGCCGATCCGTCAGTGGGCTGTGCCATTGCCGTCGTAGTCATCACTGTCGTAGTAGCCGCCCTTGGTGCCGAAGAACAGGGTGGCCAGGCAGAAGAAGCCACTGCCAAACAGGAGCACGGAAGCGAGGGTGAGGCCGTCAGTCATGGCGGGGGCTTGTCTCTCTCCATTGTGGGGGAGCTGCAGGAGCGGCGGGAGGCGCTGTCCGGCAGGCCACACGCTGATGGGGCGGCCGCCATAGTGGCTGGATGACGTCCCAGCCCCCTGCCGCCCTCACCCACCTCGACAGCCGCGGCGCGGCCCGCATGGTGGATGTGGCGGATCGCCCCCTGAGCGACCGCTCCGCCACGGCGGAAGGGGTTCTCCGCATGGCGCCCGCCACCCTGGCCCTGGTGCGCGAGGGCACCGCCCCCAAGGGCGATGTGCTGGCGGTGGCGCGGGTGGCGGCCATCCAGGGTGCCAAACGCACCGCCGAGCTGATCCCCCTCTGTCATCCCCTGCCCCTGGCGGGGGTGTCGGTGGACATCGGGCCGACCGCTGACGGCTCAGGCCTGCGCCTGCTGGCCCGAGCGCGCACCACCGCCGCCACCGGCGTGGAAATGGAGGCCCTCACCGCCGTGCAGGTGGGCCTGCTCACCCTCTACGACATGCTCAAGGCCGTCGATCCGGCGATGACAATCGGGCCCGTGCGCCTGCTGGAGAAACAAGGCGGCCGGCACGGCCCCTGGCGCCATCCCGACGCGATCTCGGAGCCATGACCCTTTCGTTCTCCGCCCATGGCTGAGCCCTTTCCCCCGGAGGGGTTGCCCCTGGAGGAGGCGCGGACGCGGGTCCTGGCGGCCCTCACCCCCCTGGCGGGCACGGAACGGCGGCCCCTGAACGCCTGCCTGGGCCGGGTGAGCGCCGAGGTCTGCCGGGCAGCGGAGGCGGTGCCCGGCTTTCGCGCCGCCATCCTGGACGGCTACGCCATTGCCGAATCCGCCCCTCCCGCCCCGGGGAGCCGCTGGCAGGTGGTGGGTCGTTCCGCCCCGGGCGCCCCCTTCCCCGGCACGCTGGCCCCCGGCCAGGCCATTCGCATCCTCACCGGCGCGCCCCTGCCGGACACGGCGGGCCGGGTGCTGCCCCAGGAGCTGGTGGAGCGCGAGGGCGACGCCCTGCGTCTCAACGAAGGGGCCGGTCCCAACCCCTGGATTCGCGCCGCGACGGAGGAAGCCTCCGCTGGCCAGGAGCTGCTGGCGGCTGGCGTGCGGCTGGGGCCGGCGGACCTGGCCCGGTTGGCCGGCTGCGGCGTGGCCTCCCTGGTGGTGCGGACGCCTCCGCGGCTGGGGTTGCTGATCAGCGGCGATGAGCTCGTGCCCGCCGGCGAGCCCCGTGGACCCGGCGCCATCTGGGAGAGCAACGGCACCCTCCTGGAGGCCCTGCTGGCCCGGCTGGGCCAATCGGTGGCGGAGCGGCACGTGGTGCCCGATCAACCGGAGGCCCTGGCACGCGTCCTGGAGGGCTTGGCGGAGCGTTGCGACGTGGTGGTGAGCACCGGCGGCGTTTCCGCGGGCGACGCCGACTGGATTCGTCCCCTGCTGGCGGAGCGGGGGGAGGTGGCCTTCTGGAAGCTGTTTCTCAAGCCAGGCCGGCCCTTTGCCTTCGGGCGGATCGGCGAGCGTCCTTTTTTCGGCCTGCCGGGCAACCCGGTGGCGGCGGCGATCACGGCCCTGCAGCTGCTCTGGCCCGCCCTCCAGGCCCTGGAGGGGGCCCCCCCGGAGCCCCTGCCCCGGCTGCGGGTGCGTCTGGCCGCCCCCTGGAAGCGGGGAGCCGGCCGGCCCGAGCTGGCCCGGGCCCGCCTGCGGGTGGACGGGAACGGGGAGCCGCTGGCCCTGGTGGAGGGAAGCCAGGCCTCCTCCCGCATCGGCTCCCTTCAGGGGGCGGATCTGCTGCTGGAGATCCCGGCCGAGCTGGGCTCCCTGGAGGCCGGCCAGGTGCTGTGGGCCCAGCTGTTGCGGTTGCCCGTCTTCTGATCAGGCCGGGGGCTCCTCCAGCGGCGTGTTGCCCGCCAGCCAGGTGCCTGTGCCACCGCTCCACTCGCGCTTCCAGAAGGGCGCCTCGTGCTTGAGGGCCTCCAGAAGGTCCTGGCAGCAGCGCTGGGCCGGTCCGCGCCGGTCGGCCATCACCGCCACCACGACAATCGCCTCCCCCGGAGCGACGGAACCCACCCGGTGGGCCACGCCGAGGGAGCGGACGGGATGGCGACGGGCGCAGGCGCTGGCCAGGCGGAGCAGCTCCGCTTCCGTCATCCCTGGATAGTGCTCCAGCTCCAGGGAGTCGAGGGGCAGGCCCGCTGCGGTGGTGGGCCGCACCCGGCCGCTGAACACGCTGGTGGCCGCCGGAGCGTCGGCGGGATCCACCGCCTCCCGCCGCTGCCAGGCCTCCAGGATCGCCCCGGGCTGGAGCGATTCGGGATGCAGGCTGATGTGAATGGGAAGGGGGGGGATCATGGGCGGCGGGGCTCAGCCACCGGTGATCGGGGGCAGGAAGGCCAGCTCATCGCCGGGCTCCAGAGGGGTGTCGGCGCCGGCAAAGCGCTGATTGATCGCCACCCGCAGGCCAGGGGGAAGGGAGCGGGCGGTGGCGGAGGGGAAGGGGACATCCAGTGCCAGGAGGGGCCAGAGCAGGGCTGGGGTGCAGGGGCCCTGGTCGGCGGCGGGGGGCAGCGGAACCAGTCGCTCGCTCCAGCCGGCGGCGTCCCGCAGGGAGGCGAACAGGCGCACATGCACCACTGGCGGGGCTGGAGGGGAAGAGGGCAGGGGCTCCGGGAGCGGTTCAGGCACGGACAGGGGCCGGCTGGGGCAGGAGGCCCCGCTTCTGCAGGGGGGCCAAGGTGGTGAAGCGAAGCCCCTGGTCTGTGAGTTCCAGGGTGCCCTTGCCACGCAGCTTGTTGATCAAAGTGGAGGCGGTTCCCCGGGACAGTCCGGCGATCACAGCGATCTCTTGCTGGGAGATGGAGGGGATCGGCTGGAAGGGGTCATCCTCCGGCCCGTTGAGGCGCGCCAGCCATGACAGGGTGGCGAGGAGCCGCGTGTTGGCGTCCTCGTTCATCAACATGAGTCGTTCGCCGAGGGAGCAGAGCCGCTGGGCCTGGAGGCAGGCAATGGCCTGGACAAAGGCCGGGCTGCTGTCGATCGCCTCCCGCAGCGCATGGTGACGCAACTTGCGAAAGGTGATTGGCGTCAACGCAACCACATCCACCGTGCGGAGGGAGAGGGCGGAGAAAAAGGCCAGATCGCCGATCAAGGAACCGCAGCCCATCAGGGCAATGACCGTTTCATCGCCCTGACTGTTGAGATTGCGGGCCTTGGCGATGCCTTCATCTATGAGATAAACGTCATCGCCCCAATCTGTGGCATACATTAACTGATGGTTGGCCGGCACACTGATGGTGCGATGATCCCTCAAAAGCTGCTCACGCAGCCCAGGCTCGATGGCCTCCAAAATCCGGTAGCAACGCGCCACGGGCAGAGCCGACGGACTCGTTATCCATTCTAAAGCTGAGCCGAGCCGGTGAGAAGTGACGGCGCTCACAAGGCCGCTGTGAGATAGGCACAATCCCCTAGGGCGCGCCCCCGGATCAGGCGGGCCAGCGGACAGACCGATGGGACCCGACTGACAACGCCCTCGCTCAGAGATCGAGCGCCAACTCCTGGATCAGGGCACGTGCCTGATCGTGGTCAGGGCATTTGACCCAGGAAAGCTTGTTGTAGTGAAAAGAGAACAGATCTTTGGCTTCCTCAACAGCTCCCTGATGAAGCAACAAGCGAGCCAAGGGCATCGCAGCCCGAAATCCGGGCAACCAGGCCCCCTGAACTCTGGCCAGATTCACGGCTTCCTGAAAACACTGCACCGCCACGACAGAGGTGGATTGAGAAGATAATTCGGCATGCAGTTCTCCCTTCAAACGCAAGGTATCCACAAGAAAGAAACGCTCCTGCGTCAGGGAGGCAATGCCTTCCGATTCACCCAGAACAACCAGCGCTTCCCTGGTCCGCCCGAAATGCCGCAACAGCTCAGCGAGGAGGTTCAGGAACCAGGGCACACCGATCAAAGCCCCACTGCCTCGATAGGCCGCCAAGTAGGCCTGAAATTCACCCAGCGCGGCCTCATCCCGACGCAAATAGCCATTGGTCCAAGTGATCAGCAGCCGTCCCAACAGAGACCAGTAGGCAAAGCCATTTTCATGGGCGAAGGAAACATTCTCTTGATGCTGCTCCTCCGCCTGCGGAAATTCGCAGAAGCTGAACAAGACATTGGCGAGCATGCCACGAGACTGGGCGACGGCGATGGGAATTCCACTGGCAGTGGCGACCTCGAGACCTTTTTTGGCGTAATCTCTGGCCAAACGCAAGCGGCCAGCAAAAAGGGAATTCAAGGCATAATAGGAATAGCAGATCCCTGGTGAATAGCCTGAGTACTGGATCGTTGTGGAGGCAACAGGCTTGGAGGAAATCGAGACGCCTCTCTTGTAGTACTTGGCTCCATTTCCCAGGTCGCCCCTGTAGGAGGAGGACAACCCATTCAAGATGAGATGCTCCAGGGCAAAGGCAGGGTTTCCTTTGGCATACTTTTTTAGTCGATCAGCTATTTTAGCGGCCTCTGCATAGTTTGCTCGCACGATGTTAAAAATACCATACCCACGCAAAGCCTCCAACAACTGGGTTGAGACCTGCGCTTTTTCGCCATAATTGACAGCATGTTCATAGGCAGTCTTCACCTCCTCCGCCGCATAGCCCAGGGTGACCTGGAGGGAGACCCCAAGGGACAGCCAGATGTGAGCAAGATGGGAAAGTTTATCGGGAAGCCGGTGTGCCTTCTCCAGGCGTTCGAGGCTGAGTTTGAGATAATTTTGAGCCTCCTGATGGGCGGAGCGTTGAATGGCTGATTCACCGGCCAAGCGGAGATGCTCCACAGCTTTGCAGTCATTGGCAGACTGCTTGTAGTGATACGCCAAATCAGGCAGGATCTCATGGATCAACTCGCCATACTCTGATTTCAATGTGTCCGCGATGGATTCGTGCAGTCCGGCTCTGTGAGCACTAAGGAGAGACGAATAGGCCACCTCTTGAATCAAGACATGCACAAATTGCACGTGGGGCTGGTTGTCGAGATCAGAGGTCACGACAAAACCCAGGGCTTGCAGGCTCTCGAGGATGTCGGCCATCCGGTTCTGGTCTTCTGCAAAGAGTTTTGTCAACAAGAACAGCCGGCATGACATGCCCACAACGGCCAAGATCTGCAAAACCTTTTTTTCCGCCTTGGACAAATGGTCGATTCGATCAGAAATCGCCATCTTGATTGTCGATGGCATCGTCAGGCTCTCGAGAGCAGCATCCCCCTGATCCAGGTTGGCAGCATCACGCCATCGTTGCGAGCGAATGATTTCCTCGATGAAAAAAGGATTTCCCTGGGTCTTATTTTGGATGTCAACAATGATTCGCTCACTGAGTACATCCATGGGAAGAAGACCCTTGATCAGGGCACGGGCAGAGTCGAGATCGAGATGACTCAATGGCAAGAGGGCCTCATCACGCGATCGCCAAGCTGGCTTAATGCCCTCGGGACGACTTGTACAGAGCAAAAGGATGGGATTCTCTTCTGTTAAAGACCAAATGGCATCCAGCACATCCGCCGATTGCAGATCCAGCCAATGAAGATCTTCAAAAATCACAATCAAGGGCGAGATCTTTGCCTGGAGGACAAACAGGCTCTTGATCAGGGAGATATATTTTCGCTTGCGAACCGTTGGATCCGCATTCGGGGGCACACTCCAGCCAGCCTCCAGATCGAGAAACTGCATCAGGGTTGGCACTTCCTCTTCGAAGGCCGAATCAAGCAAACGTATTTTTTTTAAGATCAGCTGCCGCACCTCCTGATTCGGCATACCCGGGGAAAGGGCAAAAAACTGACGAATGAGTTGCAGAACGGCATGCCAGGGAGAGGACTGCAGATGGGAAATGCAGAAAGCCTCAAGGACATTGACCGTGTTCGTCAGCTGTTGCGTGGCTTCATGCAGGAGGCGAGATTTACCACCACCGGCTTCGGAGACAAGGATCAGCGATCCTCCGCTGCCCTTTTCCAAGCTCTGAATAGAAGCAGCAAGGCGATTCAGCTCCCGCTCTCGACCAACAAGGGGACTCAAACCACGCTTGATGGAAACATGCAAATGGCGAAAGACATCGGAGGGTTGAATAACGTTGTAGGCTTTCACGGTGCCTGCTATTCCTCTGAGTTTGAGGCCAGTCACAGGGGTAAAGCTGAAATAGTCCTTCACCAGTTCATAGGTCGATTCACCAATCAAGACAGACCCCGGTTCAGCGACGTCTTGCAAACGAGAAGCCTGATTCACCGTTTGGCCGACGGGCAAGTGGCGGAGATCACGACCAACCTGCAATCCCCGCCAGATGACATCACCGGTATGAATACCAATGCGAAGTTGAATGCCAGCCAACAAAGAATTGGAAGCATCTTTGGTGCGCATAAGATCCTGGATTTCCAGGGCAGCGTTCACAGCCGCACGCGGGTGCCCATCCAAAGAGCGCGGGGCGCCAAAAATCGCAAACACACCATCGCCAACGGTATCAATGACCGTACCTTCATGGCGATGAATCAAGGAAGTGGTTTGAAGGATGACAGAATCAATCAGATGACGACCCTCTTCAATATCGCGTTCCTCCAGCAGTTCGACAGAACCCTTTATATCAACAAAGAAAGCCGTGATGAATTTGCGCTCATCCGCCTGATCCAGCAGAAACGGCTCGCCGTATTCGCGCAAAAAAGTGCCACATTTTTCACATACCAGACATTCCAGAGGGTTGACAAAGCCACAGGTGGTGCATGGAGATGTGCGCAGGGAGGCCCCGCAGTGGAAACAAAAATTATGGTCTGCCGGATTGACCCTTCCACAGGCGGAACAAGAAGACACAGAGAGGCTCATCGAACGTGGTGATGTCCTGACCTGGAGACAGTGGCAGCCAAAACTGAGGCCCGAACATGGGGTCACATGAGTGATTTTATCAAAGCCTGGTGATATCATTACCCTTGTCAAACAAAGATGGCCATGCCCGAATCTATCGAAGAGCTAACGAAGATCTACCATTCCATCTTTCAACAATGGCTTAATCTCGCCCAACCCTTATTTGCAGCTGGGCGTCCCGGCAAAGACTTTCCCGGTTCGGAGGACACGGGCGATGCCGCCGTTCTCTCCCGCACCCTGCTGCAGGCACTCAGCGCAGCGGGCACAAGCTCGCTGAGCTATGGCTATGCCGTGCAATCAATTGTTTACAAGTATCAAGCATCTCTTCTGGCCCTTAATCTCAGTGAAGCAGACAGCCAGCACAAACGGGCGATGTTGATTGATGAGATCAGGGGATTTCTAAGGGAAATTGGAGATACGGCCTCCCGTGAGGGTAGGCATTTCCAGCATCAACTGGCCATCATCACAGAACAGTTGGCGCAGGCAGAAGCCAAGATCAATCAAGAACACGCCCACACCACCACGCCCTAATACTCACGAGAAATTCCATGACCCTTTCATTTGTTGACCGCTTAAATTTTAGGCACGAGATCAATCTGGTCGAAAGTCAAATTAAGGAATGGGTGCAGAGCTGCGACCAGGAAATGCAGCCAGAAATGCACTGGCAATTCCATGCTGGCTCAAAGTATTTTCGTCCCTTGACCATCTTTTCCACCTATCGCTCTCTGGTTCCGGAACTACCGATTCCAGAATGGCTCATCCGTTGTGCCGTGGTGATCGAACTGTTTCACAACATGACCTTGGTTGTGGACGATATTTTGGACAAGTCGAAGGAGCGACGCGGCAGAGACACTCTCCATCATAAGTTTGGTGAATTGGATGCCCTGATGGCGTCGGGTTATATGGTTGCCGAGGGCTACAGACTGCTGGGGACAGATGTTCAAGCCATCCAGCTTTTCTCCGAGCTGATGAAGCGCCTTGGCGTGGCGGAATGCCTGCAATGGCGGCTCCGCAGACAGGTGTTGGGCGTGGAGGATTGGCGAAGGATCGCGGCAGAAGATACGGGATCGATGTTTGAGATCTGTTCCTGTTTGGCCGATCGCAGCGGTCGCTTGCGTGCCTTTGGAGGGTTACTGGGTCTTCTTTATCACGGCTGTGATGATGTCGGAGATGTGAAAGGAACCGTGGCCCTGGGGGGTGGCGGCCTGGAAGATTTGCGCGACGGCATCTTGACCCTGCCAGCCGCCCTGGCCATCCGCGATCCCGCAGTGGCTGAACGGTTCTGCAAGACAGAGCCTTCCCTGGAAGATCTGCAGGCGCTGTCAGGCGCATTTCGTGAACAACTGCCCAACGCCGAAAAGTATCTCGATCAGGTGGTGGTCGAGGCCCGACAAGAGGCTGAACTGTTCGCCAATGATCCCCAGCCCTTGTATGCCTTGATTGATGAGACTAGAAAACTCAGCGGCGGTTAAAGAAAGACCAGAAGATTTTGGAGGACGTCAGCAATGATTCCGTCGCCAAAGAGGACATGGTGTATAAAGCATCCTGAGTGGCGCCAAAAGAGGTTGAGGCTTGACGCGGCCAGAAGGTCAGCCACTGCGAAAGCACATCCTGCTGGAAGCGGCGGGGATCGCTGATGAGATAGCGAGTGTCCTCCATGCACTGATTGAAATCAGACCAACCCTTGACCAGAACCATGCTGGGCAAGAGCATGAGCTTGAGGGAAGCGACCAGTGGTTGCGGATAAGCACGGTGTGACTGGAGCCTCAATCCCTTGTGATCCGGCTGGCGCGAGTGGTTGTTCACCAACTCCACGCCAGCCTGAAAACCACTTTCCACCGCAGCCTCAACGGTGGACATGACGACATCCTGACTGCAATAATCGCCAGCAAAAGCAAGATTTTCAATGATCGGCATGGCGTTGGCTTCACGCCGATAAACAGGCTTCACCGGATTGCGGGCGCTTTCGACATCATTAAGGAACAACCGATGATTGCTATTTGTGCGAAAGAACGACCATGCAATATCAGCTTCGGTAAAGGGAAGGTAGGTTTTGGCCTCCTGGAACAGCAGATCTCTGGTTTTGTCTTCCAAGCGTTGCCGTTCAACGGACGCGGATTGGGAGGCAGGCTCCTCCTGATCCTCACGGAGGGGCGGCAGGTTGTAAATTGGCAACTCGCCATAGTCGGAGGCGGCCAGGGCCACAATGGAATCCACAGGATCTGCCAAGGCGTTGGTGGCATTGGCAGATTTGAACTCTTGCGTGACCTCCACAAAAGTCAATGCATATTTGGAGTCTGTTAAGCCGACATAGCAATGTTCCGGAATCAGGCGATTGATTTCAGCCCCCTTTTTGAACCCGACATACAGCACCGGAATGGGCTCTGAGCTGAGGGTTTTGGTGGTTGCCAGCTCAGGGATGGCATCGACGATGGCGGAACGCAGACCCAGCTGCCGCCTGGGGGATGGATCGGGCCTGCGGGCGGAAGTCTCCACCGTTGTCAGGTCGTCCGGGAGAGGCTCTCCCGGGGCAAGATCCTGCTCCATGGCAGCGGAGCCCGCCCCCGCCGCCGGCAACGGATCCAGGATGATGTCTGTGATGATGCCGTAGCGATTGGAGGAAAGGGAGATCTGGCGATCAGCCCCTTGGCCAGAAGCAGGGAAATCAACGGGGATGGGTGTCTGCACCAAGGCCGCCAGGGTCTCTGGAGGAACAGCAAACACATAGACCGCGGCCGAGGCTTTGGATGGTTTTTTCGGAATGAGCTTGTATCGCTGCTCTTGACTGTAGTTTCTAATGACCAGCAGTTGCTCCACCTTGTCTTTCGCAGAATTCAGAGAAGCCGCCACAACGGGGGAGTCAAAACGAAAGGTAACGTTCCATTTTGACTGCAGATAGGTCACGAGCGGTCGAATGATGCTCGTGTAGGCATCGCCCGACTTCAAGATCCATGCGGAGGGGGTGGGCCGGCGGAATTGATATTGAAAAAAGCGCTGACACGCATAGACAGAAGATTCATCCGGCTCCATGGACCAGATGTAGAGGATGATCATCTGATAGAACTGGGTCACATATTTTGAGCCATAAAAACGGGTGTTAAGAAAATCGTTCAATGTGGCCACATTGAGATCATCCGTGTCCTTGAAATCTTCGGCGAACAGCCCAAGGGCCGCATAGCCGGCCAGAATCATGTCTGGTACTGGAATGATGCCGGAAAAAAGATTGGACCAGAGGCTTTGCAGCGAGCCATTGTTACGCAAGGTTTGATAGGAAGGACGCCTACGGCCTGCCGGCGTTTGCGGCTTGTGCAGAAATTTGAATTCATTCATCTCCCTCCAGATCTTGCTGTTTCTCTTGCCAAGACCAAGGGCATCCATCAGCTCCCAGAAATTATCATACCAATCACCAAACATATGGGGATAAACCTCAAACACATTATCCATCCCTGCCATCTTTCCCTGGCTGCCATGACGAATTGTTGCCCCAAGATTGCCACCCGCTTCCTTTTCTTTTTCATAGACCGTCACCGCATAGCCCCGTTCAGCCAGATAGAACGCCGCCGAGAGGCCAGCCATTCCGGCGCCAACCACAATGGCGGAGGGCTTGCCCTCTGGGGCTGTTGGGCCGGCAGGCGATGAGGTCATGACGTGTGGAAGTTTGCGGAACACAGCGGGCGTGCCTGTCATGGAGCTTAGTCACGGTCCGGGCAGAATGGACAGCAGCCGCCTCCGTCATCCCGTGTCTCTATCCATTGCCCTGCTCACGGTGTCGGACACGCGCACCCTCGCGGACGATTCCTCGGGCGATGCCCTGCGGCAACGATTGGAAGCGGCTGGCCACGAGCTGCGGGAGCGGCTGATCGTGCCCGATGATCGCTATCGCATCCGAGCGGAAGTGAGTCGCTGGATCGCGGATCCGGCGGTGCAGGTGGTGATCAGCAGTGGAGGCACGGGATTGGCGGGGCGTGACGGCACGCCGGAAGCGGTGGCGCCTCTGCTTGACAAGGTGATGGAGGGTTTCGGGGAACTGTTCCGCGTGCTCTCCTTTGAAACCATCGGCACGAGCACACTGCAGAGCCGCTGCCTGGCTGGAGTGGCGAACGGAACCCTGGTGTTCGTGCTGCCGGGATCCCGGGATGCGGTGGAAACAGCCTGGGATCGCTTGCTGGCGGCCCAGCTCGATGCGCGCACGCGCCCCTGCAATCTGGTGCAGCTGCTGCCGCGGCTGCGGGAATCGCCGGATCAACCGGCGGCGCGAAGGTAGTGCCGCAAGATGGACCCTGAACCCAACCTGAGGGCGTCCTTGCGCGCTTTCGCCGTTGTCCAACCCCTCGGGCTCGCGTGGCAGCGAACACGGCGCATCCTCTTTGAGCCCTTCCAGCTGAGCCAATGGCTGCGATGCCTGCCGGTGTGGAGAGGTTGGCGGCCCGTTCTCCAGACGGTTGTGAGGGAGCCTCCGAAAGGGGTGGCGCTTTACGTTCTGATGAAGATGGTCGTGAACACCCTGGTCGGCATCGTGGCACTGGTTGCCATTCTCCGCACCCGCTGCCTTGCCGCCGTTCCCTACATCGGTTCCGTTCTCCTGCTGCCCTTGAGCCTGCTTCCGTTCATCCATCCCCTGGTCTTTCTGGAGCAGCTGGGGCCGGACTGGGAGGTCTTGTCGCCCCGCCACCCCGCCCGGGATTGAGCCCCAGCCCCTCCACCCAATCCGCCGCCGCGGCCACACCCCCCGCCGCGCGCCCCGCCGCTTGCAGCTCCAGGGCCCGGGCGCGATAACGCGGATTGGCGCGCATCTCCGCCAGAACCGCCGTGAGGGTGTCGAGCCGAAGCTGGCGCAAGGGCACCATGCGCCCTGCGCCGCTATGAACCAGGCGGGCGGCGATGCCGGGTTGTTCGTTGGTGATCGGTATCGCCAGCACGGGCACGCCAGCCTCCAGGGCGGTGAGGGTGGTGTTGAGGCCGGCGTGGGTGATCACGAGGCTGGAGCATTCGATCAGCTGTTGATGGGGGGCATAGGGCACCACGAGCGGATCACCCGGCAGGGTGAGGGGCACCCGACCGGGATGGCCCATGGAGATCACCAACTGAACGTCCAGCGGGGCGCAGGCCGCCGCGATGAGGGAAAAGATCTCCGGCCGGCCGGTTTGAAGGGTGCCGAGGGAGGCGTAGATCAGTGGCCGCCCATCCAGCCGCTCCCAGGGGAAGGGCACGGCATCGCGCAGCAACGGCTCCCGACCGGAGGGATCCGCCAGGCGACCCACGTAGTGAAAATGCGGCGCAAGGCGCTTCCGGGGGAAATCAAAGGCGGCGGGCAGCTGGGCCAGTTGCAGCAGGGGGGAGTGGGCCTCTTCCCGGTGCCGTTGCCGCTGGAGCCCCAGGCCCTCGCGCCGCTCCTGCAGATCACGCCAAAGGGGGCCTGTGAGCCGATCAAGCAGCACGTTGCCCAGTTGGTTGCGCCAGCGCGCCCAGGGCCGGCCGCTCGGCATCCAGCCCGTGAAATAGGGCGGCACCGCCGCTTCGCGATTGACGGGCAAGGCATTGGCGATCGTGACGAACGGCAGGCCCAACGCCTCCGCCACCGCCCCACCCGCCGGGTTCAGTTGATCCACCAGCAACACATCGATCCCCGCCTCCCGCACCGCCGCGGGGAGCGCCGCCACCAACATGGCCTGCTCCCGCAGGAAATAGGCCACCGAGAAGCGCAACCCCTCCCGCCCGCTCAACCGCCCGAGAGTCGCATGGGCCTCATCGATCGCGCCGGGGGGGAAGGCATCGGCCCCGATCGTTTTCACCTCCAGCCCCACCCCCTCCAGAAGCCGCGCCCCATCAGGCGGCGTGAACACCACCACCCCATGGCCCCGCCGCCGCAGCTCCAGGCCCAGGGCCACCATCGGGTTGTGGTGGCCGTTGGCGGGTGGCGTGACGATGCCTTAGCGAAGAGTCATGCCGGGGGTGGGCTGGGGAGGGCCGGTGTGGGAGTTTAGTTGGGCGGTGGCATACAAGGCAAACCAAGTTTTGTGCCTGATGCTCAATGCTAACGTCTGATCATCATCAGCCTCCCTGCAATCGCCAGTCCTCTGACAAAGAATTATTGCATCCTGCTTGGCTAAACAGTGCAAACGAGCTGAGGTGGCTCATGATTTTAGTGGACGAGTTGGCTAGAAGGTCTGCCGAGGATATCCTACATCGGTCAGGGGTGGCATTAGGAGAAGGGCCAGTGGAGCGGAGGGGCAGAAGGAATGAGAGGCGAGCCTTTATAGGCAAGATGCGGAAGGGGATTTACCGGAGTTCAGCATTTATGCAGGCCGGTTGAGATTTTGGTTTGAAATCCTTGCTGGAGTCTTAGGGCTGGATGGACCAACCGGTATGTTTGCT
>JBKDTB010000059.1:0-66789 GCA_046340515.1 Cyanobacteriota bacterium
GCTTCCGCCGCCACCACATTGCTGGGCAGTTCGCACATCACATACACCTGCAGCCCCTGCTCCCCGCGCACCAGGCCCTGGCGGGCCATCTCCGCCAACACCCGATCGGCCTCCTCCGGCGTGCGGCAGAAAGGAATCATCGGAATCACATTCACCAGCCCCATCTCCTCTCGCACCCGCCGCAAGGCCTGGCATTCGAGGGCAAAGGCCGCGCGGAAGGCTGCAGAGGCATAGCGGGAGGCGCCCCGCCAGCCGATCATTGGATTCTCCTCCTTCGGTTCAAAGGCCGCGCCGCCCAGCAGGCGCGCGTATTCATTGCTCTTGAAGTCGGAAAAGCGCAGGATCACCGGCTGCGGATAAAAGGCGGCGGCAATCCGCGCCATGCCCTGACTGAGGAGATCCACGTAATACTCTCCGGGGCTGTCGTAGCCGCAGGTGAGTTGGGCGATCGCGTCGCGGTCTTGCGCACTGGAGATCTTTTCTGGCTGCAGCAGGGCAAGGGGATGCACCTTGATCTGATTGGCGATGATGAATTCCAACCGCGCCAGGCCCACCCCATCGCAGGGGATGGCGGCCAGTTGGAAGGCCTCCTCCGGATTGCCCACATTCATCAACACCTGCGTGCGGGTCGCCGGCAAATCCTCCAAAGGCTGCTCCCGCACCTCGAAGTCGAGCAGGCCGCGATAGACGTGGCCCGCATCGCCCTCGCAGCAACTCACGGTGATCGGCTCCCCGTCCTGAAGGCGTTGGGTGGCCTCGCCGGTGCCAACGATGGCGGTGATGCCCATCTCCCGGGCGATGATCGCCGCGTGGCAGGTGCGCCCCCCCTGGTCGGTCACCACCCCCTTGGCTTTCTTCAGAAGCGGTTCCCAATCCGGGTCGGTGCGGCGGGTGATGAGCAGTGCGCCCGCCTGAAAGCGCTCGATCTCCGAGGGGTCGTGGATCACGCGGGCCAGGCCGCTGCTCACCGACGCCCCGATGGCCCGCCCCGTCACGATCGGCTCCCCGCCCGCGGCCAGCAGGTGCCAGCTGCGCAGGACCGCCCCGCCGCGCCGGGATTCCACCGTTTCCGGCCGGGCCTGCAGGATGAAGAGCTCGCCGGTGAGGCCATCCTTGGCCCACTCCAGGTCCATCGGAGTGGGGGAGCCCCGCTGCTGGCTGTAGTGGCGTTCGATCCGGCAGGCCCAGCGGGCCAGGGTGAGCACCTCGTGCGTCTCCAGGGCCCAGCGCCGCTGCTCCGCCTCAGGCACCGCCGCGTTGCGCACCGCCCTTCCCTCTCCGGGGCTGCCCTCGCCATAGACCAGGCGCAGGGCCTTGCTCCCCAACCGGCGACTGATCACCGGCGCGAATCCCTGCTCCAGGGTGGGTTTGTGGATCAGCCATTCATCGGGATTCACCGCCCCCTGCACCACGTTTTCCCCCAGCCCGTAGGCCGCCGTGAGCAACACCACATCCCGGAATCCCGTCTCCGTATCCAGGGTGAACATCACCCCCGCGGAGGCCAGATCAGAGCGCACCATCTCCTGCACGCCGATGGACAGGGCCACGTCTTGGTGGCGGAACCCGTGATGTTGGCGATAGGAGATCGCCCGATCGGTGAAGAGGGAGGCGTAGCAGCGCAGGCAGGCGTCCAGCAGGGCGGCTTCGCCCTCCACATGGAGAAACGTTTCCTGTTGGCCGGCAAAACTGGCTTCCGGCAGATCCTCCGCCGTGGCGCTGGAGCGCACCGCCACCGCCGGGGACCGGCCCGTCCGCTCTCCCATGGCGCGGTAGGAGGCCAGGATGGCGGCCACCAACGGCTCCGGCAGGTGCCCGGCGCCGACCATCGCTCGGCAGGCCCGACCGGCTGCCTGCAGCGCCTCCAGATCGGAGCCATCCAGGCCGGCCAACTCCCGTTCCAAAGCCGGCGCCAGGCCGTTGGCCTCCAGAAACAGGCGATAGGCGGTGGCGGTGGTGGCGAACCCATCCGGAACGCGCACCCCTTGGGGCTGGAGGGCGCGCAGCAGTTCGCCGAGGGAGGCATTCTTCCCACCCACCTCCGCAATCGCCGACAGCCCCACTTCCGCCAAGGGCACCACCAGAGGCGTGGTGACGGCCTGCGCACGGGTTGGAGAGTGTTCCAGCGGCATGATGCGCCCACTCGGCTGACATCACTCTGCAGGGATCGCGCCCTCGCGGTTCCGTTCTGTCACCCACCGGCATGGGTCAGGATGGGCCCGGATGGCGGTCAACGAGGGGCCCCATCCTCCGGCGGCGGGGGCGGGGAGCCACTGGGCAGGAACTGAGCCAAAACCCCCGCCCCAAGCAACACGGCGCCGAGGGTCAGGGCCAGGCCCCGATTCTGGGCGGCGGGGCCATCCAACCAGGCGGCCGCGCTGAGGAACGCGCCCCCCAACAGCAGGCTGGGCACCAGCACGATTCCTTTGGCCAGGCGGTTGGGCGACATGGGTTCAAGCTCCCGGGGGGTCCTTGGAACAGGGGCTGGTGGCGGCCAACCCCTCGGCCACCAGCCCTTCCCCGAGGTCGAGCCCGCTGGCGAGCACCTGGACCCGGGCCACCAAGACGCCGTCGTGTTCCCCGACCGGGCGCAAGTTGACCCGGGTGCCACGGGTCCCGTGCCGCCGCAACCACTCCAGGGCGGGCTGGCGATCGGCCTCCGCCACCGTGATGCAGGCCAGGTCGACCAGATAGCCGCGATTCTGATCGCCCACCCGCACGCGGGTGGGACTGGGAACCCCAAGGATCTCCGCCGCCTCTGCCCGCGGCAGGGAAAAGCCCGGGACCCCGAGGGCCAGGACCACCATCAGCCAACCGCCCAGCAGAACCGTTGCCAGGCGCTGGGACCATGACCTGGCATCAGGGCCAGGGAAGGGGGTTGGGGAGCGCGTCAGAGCTTGGTGCCGCAGCTGGGGCAGAAATGATGGGCGCTGGCGGTGGTTTCACCGCAGGCTGGGCACTGGCGCGTGGTGTCAATGGCCAGTTCCGGATGGGAGGGCAGACCCACCATCTGGGCATTGCTGGCGCCGGGGGGGACCATCGGGTAGCAGTTTTCGTTGCGGCGCACCTTCACATCCACAAACACGGGACCCGGATGGGCGAGGGCTTCCGCCAGCTGAGGGATCAGGTTGTCCCGTTCGCTGATCACGATGCCGCGCACGCCGAAGGAATCGGCCAGGGCCTTGAAATCCGGCATGCCGCTCATCATTTCTGAAGCGGAATAGCGCTCGTTGTAGAAGTTTTCCTGCCACTGCCGCACCATGCCCTGCCAACCATTGTTCAGGACCACCACTTTGACGGGCAGGGCGTATTGGCTCAGGGTGCCCAGCTCCTGGATGTTCATCAAGATGCTCGCGTCTCCCGCCACACAGATCACCTGGGCCTTGGGATGGGCCACCTGGGCTCCCATGGCGGCCGGCATGCCGAACCCCATGGTGCCCAAGCCCGCGCTGCTGATCCAGCGTCGGGGGCCCGTGGGCAGGAACTGGGCCGCCCACATTTGATGTTGGCCGACATCGGTGGTGATGTAAGCCTGCGGTGCAAGATCCCGCAGGGCCACCACCACTTCCTGGGGTGCAATTTCACCTTCCGGCTTGGGCACCACCAGGGGGTAGTGATGTTTCCACTGGGCAATGCGGGAGAGCCAGGCCGTCGTGCGCCCCTTGCTGATCTCCTGCTCGGAGTGGGCGAGGAGGCCCTTGAGGGCCGCCTGCACATCGGCAATGATCGGCACATCCGGCACGCGATTCTTTCCCACTTCCGCCGCATCGATGTCGATGTGGATCACCTGCGCCCGGGTGGCGAAGCTGTCCAGGCGCCCCGTGACCCGGGCGTCAAAGCGGGCGCCCACCGCGATAAGCAGATCACATTCGGTGACGGCGAAATTGGCGTAGGCCGTTCCGTGCATCCCCAGCATCCCCAGGGACAGCGGGTGGCGCTCGTCAAAAGCCCCCTTCCCCATCAAGGTGGTGGTGACAGGAATCTGGAAGCGCTCCGCCAGGGCCGCCACCGCCTCCTGGGCCCCGCTGCTCACGGCGCCTCCGCCCACGTAGAGCAGGGGGCGATGGGCGTGACGCATCAGGTCGAGGGCCTGGCGCAAATGCTCCGGATCGGGCTCCGGGGTGGGCTGGAATCCAGCGGGAATGGCCGTGCCTGGAGCCACGGGCACATAGTCGAACTCCTCGGCCCCCACATCCTTCGGCACATCAATCAACACCGGGCCCGGCCGTCCGGAGGCCGCGATCAGAAAGGCTTCCGCCACGATGCGGCCGATCTGGGACGGATCCCGCACCACCCAGGAGTGCTTCACGATCGGCAGGGTGATGCCAAAAATGTCGATCTCCTGAAAAGCGTCCGTGCCGATCGCCGCCCGCGGCACCTGCCCCGTGACCACCACCATGGGCACCGAATCCATGTAGGCCGTGGCGATTCCGGTGACGAGATTGGTGGCGCCGGGGCCTGATGTGCCGAAACAGACCCCCACCTGACCCGTGGCCCGGGCATAGGCATCAGCCGCGTGGGCACCGCCTTGCTCGTGTCTGACGAGAATGTGCTTCAACCAGCCCAGATCCTCCGCCTTGTGCAGCGCGTCATAGATCGGAAGGATTGCGCCGCCGGGATAGCCGAAAATGTGTCGCACGCCATGGCGATGGAGCGCGTCCATCAGGGCATGGCCCCCACTCACCCGACGGGGCCAGCTCTCAGCCGAGGGAGTGGATTCCACGGAGACCACCGGGCTGACGAGGGGTTGGGTGGCTGCTTCGTTGGGCGGGGTTGGCGTGAGTGTCACAGCGGGCAGGCGGAGAGGAAAGGAGGAAAGGGCCTTGAGCCGGGGTGGAGGCGTCAGCGGTACTGCACAACATTAAAAGGCCCTCGCCAGGTTGGCTGCTGCCGTCGTCGATCGGCTGCCATCGCCCGCAACACGGACGCCGGATCCAGCCAACGATCTTCGTGGCGCACGCCCCAGTGGAGATGGGGGCCGGTGGTGCTGCCCGTGAGGCCCACGTGGCCGATGGTCTGCCCCGTGCGGAGGGCCTGACCCCGCCGCAGAAGCACCGATCCGCTGCGGTAGGTGTTTCCCTCCACCTGGCCGGCCAGATGGCAGTAGAGATGCTCGTAGGGACCGGAACGGATCACCAGTCCATTGCCGCAGCCGGAATCCCGCAGGATCTCCACCAGGGTGCCCCCCCACCAGTTCCGCACAACAGAGCCGAGGGGGGCTGCGATGTCGAGCCCCAGATGGGGACGCCTCCCCCCTTGCAGCGGATGGACCCTCAGGCCGAAGGGGCTGCTGTAGGACACGAAGCTGGCCACGGGAAAACTTCCCCGTGCCCAGCTGGAGTTCAGATTGGCCTTGGCAATGCGAGGGGGCAGGGCCAGGCCGAGGAGCACCAGGGCCCAGGCCAGCCCCCGGAAGCGCGGCCCACGCCGGAGAGGGCCGGAAGGGCAGGCCAAGGCCTCAGAGCAGACCAATGGCATGGAGCGGGCCCCGGCCGCTGAGCAACTCGAACAAAAATGCTGAGAACCCAAGCATGGCCAGCCGGCCATTCCACACCTCCGAGCTGTTGTTCCAGCCCCAGGCCCATTTGTCCTGGGGGTAGAGCTTCACTTTTTTCGGCAGCTGGGCGGCTTGATCGAGGTTGACCTCGGGTCCCGCCAACGCCTCCTGCACCAGATCCGCCAGACCGCTGATGAACACAGGATCGGTGTTCAGCGCAGGGACGCGACGAAAATGGCTGATGCCGGCCTCATGGGCGATTTCCGCATATTCCAGATCAATCTCCTCCAGGGTTTCGATGTGCTCGCTCACAAAGCTGATCGGCACCACCACCAGATCGCTGACACCCTGTTCACCCAGATCGCGCAGGGCGTCGTCAGTGTAGGGCTTGAGCCATTCCACAGGACCGACCCGGCTCTGATAAGCCAGTGTGTGGGGATTGCCATGGCCCAGTTCCCGCTCAAGCCCTTCCATGATCAAGCGGGTGCAGGCTTCGATCTCCCGTTGGTAGGGATCCCCCGCTTCCTCCACATAGCTGCGGGGCACGCCATGGGCACTGAAGAAGACATGGGCTTGGGAGGGGATGTCCGCCTCGTTGATCTTCTGGCTGATCAGGCCGACCATCGCCTGGATGTAGCCCGGATGGTCATACCAACTGCGGATGCAGCGGATCGGCAACTGGCTGAATGGAGGATCGCTCTGCCGCAGCCGTTGCAGCTCGCGGAAGCTGGAGCCACTGGTGCTGATGGAAAACTGGGGGTAGAGGGGAAGCACCACCACTTCCTCCATGGCATCGGC
Organism: Cyanobacteriota bacterium; assembly: GCA_046340515.1. GTDB lineage: Bacteria > Cyanobacteriota > Cyanobacteriia > PCC-6307 > Cyanobiaceae > Cyanobium. The sequence goes on from JBKDTB010000059.1 coordinate 6,293, forward strand.
CTTGATGTCTGCCACAGCCGATTCCGTGAACGGATGCCAGTAGCGCATGGCCACATAGGTCGTGGCATCAATGTTGCGCTGCCGGAGCAGGCTCTGCAGTTCCCTGGCTTGGTGCTCGGTGATGCGCCGCAGCGGTGAGCCGCCGCCGATGGACCGATAGGCATCCTGCGACTTGCTGCTGCGCAGGGTGCTCACCAACCAGGCCAGCGGCTTCTGCAGCACAGGATTCGGCAGGCGGATGATCTCCGGGTCCGAAAACAGGTTGTAGAGGAAGGGGGCGACATCCTGAATGCGCTCAGGGCCGCCAAGGTTCAGCAGCAACACGCCGACTTTCGCCATGCCCTCCCCCGAATCGCGCCACAGAGCGTAACGCCAGCTTGCCGCCGCTGGGGTTCCCGCCGGGATCCCGGGTCGGGCTGAGCCGGAACTGGTCAGCGCCCGTCGCGGCCGGTATCTTCCGCGGCGTGTGCCCCGGGGATTGGGTTCAAGCCATGGACGCTCCGTGTTTCAAGGAGTCCGTGGCCAGAGCCAATGCGCTGCTGGCCGCTTCGGGCACCTCTTGGCGGCTGGAGGTGCGGGGCCAGCGGCTCGGCCTGCGTGGTCCCCTGCCTCCGCGCCGCGACACCGGTCAGGAGTCGCTCACCATCCAGCGCCTCAGCCTTGGCCTGGAGGCGTGTGAAGTCTCCTTGCCCCTGGCGTTCGCCCGGCTGCACAGGGTGCGGGAGCAACTCAGCCAGGGTTCCTTCCGCTGGGAGGAGTGGCAGCGGTCCAGGCCCCCGGGCGGGCCCCTGGCCCCGGTGGCGGGCCCCGGCCCTGCCGCGTCGCCCCTGGCCCCGGTGGCGGCCCCGGTCCCCGCCCCGCCGCCAGGGGCTCCGGCGCCGGTTTCCCCTGGCCTGGAGGAGGCCCTGGCGGCCTTTGAGCAGGCCTTCCAGCGGGATCCCCGTCGCCGCCGCTCCCCGGCCGGGGCCCGCAGCACCTGGCGCGCCGCCTACAAGCCCTACCTTCGACGGCTGCTGGCCATGGGCGGCCAGCGGCGCGAGGGCCTCACCCCGGAGCTGCTGCTGGCCGTTCTGGAGAGCTACCCCTTGGCCAGCCGCAGCCGCCAACAGTGCGCCCTGGTGCTGGCAGCCTTGGCCCGCCACCAGGAACTGCCCCTGCCGCCCGACTGGCAGGAGCTGGGTCGGGGATACGGGCTCCATGTGGCCCGCTTCCGGCCCCTGCCGGGCGACGCCCAGATTCTGCGGGTGGTGGAGCAGATCCCCAATCCCCGCTGGCGCCTGGTCTTCGGGTTGATGGCCACCTACGGGCTGCGCAACCATGAGGTGTTTTTTTGTGATTGTTCCGCCCTTTCCCCGGGGGGAGACCGGGTGCTGCGGGTGTTGCCCACCAGCAAGACGGGCGAACATCAGGTGTGGCCGTTTCAGCCGGAGTGGGTGGAGCACTTCGCCCTCGACCAGCTTGGCCGCGATCCAGACGCCCTTCCACGGGTGGATACGGACCTGCGGCGCACCTCCCTGCAGCGGGTCGGCCAGCGGGTGTCAGAGCAATTCCGACGCTATGACCTGCCCCTCACCCCCTATGACCTTCGCCACGCCTGGGCCGTGCGCACGATTCACATCGGCCTGCCCGACACGGTCGCGGCCCGCATGATGGGGCACTCCGTGGCGATCCACACCCGCACCTACCACCACTGGATCACCCGCCGGGATCAGCAGCAGGCGGTGGATGCGGCCCTGGCCCGCCGGCAGGCGAGTTGAGACGCCCGGCAGAGTGAGAGGCGGTTGGAGGCGAAAAGCCATGGACCCCGCGGACGAACGGAACGAGAAAGGCGGCCTGGATGCCGCCGCCGCCGCCCTGGGCCAGGGGGGCATGACGGCTCCGGAAACCGATTCGGCGGCTTATCAGCAGCGCATGGAGCGGCGACGGCAGGTGCAGCGCCAGCGCCTGGAGGCGCGCCAGCTGGAGAAAGGGCTGGTGCTGGTGTTCACCGGCGAGGGGAAGGGCAAAACCACCGCCGCCCTCGGGTTGGTGCTGCGGATGTTGGGGCATGGGGAGCGCGTGGCGGTGATTCAGTTCATCAAGGGGGGATGGCAACCTGGCGAGGTGGCAGCGCTGCGGCGGTTCGGGGAGGATCTGCATTTCCAGGCCCTGGGGGAGGGGTTCACCTGGGAAACCCAGGATCGGGAGCGGGATCGGCAAGCCGTGGCCGAGGCCTGGCTGGAGGCCTTGCGGCATCTGCGAGATCCGGCGCGGAAACTGGTGGTGCTCGATGAGGTGAATGTCGCTCTGAAACTCGGCTATCTGCCCCTGGAGGAGCTGATCGCCGGCGTGCGGCAGCGGCCGCCCCTCACCCATGTCGCCCTGACGGGGCGCGGGGCTCCCGGGGCCCTGATCGAGGCCGCCGACCTGGTGACGGAGATGCGCATGGTGCGCCATCCCTTCCGTGAGCAGGGGGTGCGCGCCCAACCGGGGATCGAGTATTAGCCCCGCCCCGGGGGGGTGTTCGGGGGGCTTGCTACTGTTCGGCCGGTTTGCTCCTGGCTGGATCGCTGTAATGGCCCCCTATCGGCGTGTGTTGCTCAAGCTCAGCGGCGAAGCGCTGATGGGATGTCAGGGCTATGGGATCGACCCGGCCATCGTCCAGTCGATCGCTTCCGATGTGGCCGAGGTGGTGGCCTCGGGAACCCAACTGGCGATCGTGGTGGGTGGAGGCAATATCTTCCGAGGTCTCAAAGGCTCGGCTGCGGGCATGGATCGAGCCACGGCAGATTATGTGGGCATGTTGGCCACCGTGATGAACGCGATCACTTTGCAGGACGGGCTTGAGCGTGCCGGCATCCCTACCCGCGTGCAGAGTGCCATCTCCATGCAGGAAGTGGCGGAACCTTACATCCGTCGTCGCGCCATTCGTCATCTGGAGAAGGGGCGCGTGGTGATCTTCGCCGCTGGTTGTGGCAATCCCTTCTTCACCACGGATACCACTGCCGCCTTGCGGGCAGCGGAAATCAATGCTGATGTCGTATTCAAGGCGACAAAAGTGGATGGTGTTTATGACAAGGATCCGGCGTTGCATGCCGATGCGATCCGCTTTGATCGGCTCACCTTCATGGATGTTCTCAGCGGCGAATTGGAAGTGATGGATGGAACGGCGATTGCCCTCTGCAAAGACAACTCCATCCCGATTGTTGTGTTTGATCTCTTCGGACGCGGCAATATCAGCCGCGCGGTTGGTGGGGAGCCTGTCGGTACACGCATCGTCTCCTCAGTCTGATCCCTCGTCTGTTCGTCAGCAGCACCGCACCTTTCTTCGCCCACAACCCGCCATGGATCTGGAAGCCAACATGCGCAAATCGGTGGAAGCCACCCAGCGCAATTTCAACACCATCCGCACCGGCAGAGCTAACCCTTCTCTACTCGACAAGGTGGTGGTTGAGTATTACGGAGCCGAAACCCCCCTGAAGGCATTGGCGACACTTTCCACGCCGGATTCCCAGACCATTCAAATTCAGCCCTTTGATGCCGGGTCGGTTTCCACCATCGAAAAGGCGATCGCCATGAGCGATTTGGGCTTGACTCCTAATAATGATGGCAAGGTCATCCGTATTAATATTCCCCCGCTCACAGAGGATCGGCGCAAGGAGCTTTGCAAACTTGCCGCCAAGTATTCTGAGGAGGGAAAGGTGTCCTTGCGCAATCTCCGGCGGGATGCCATTGAGCGGATTAAAAAATTAGAAAAAGATGGTGATTTGTCGGAAGATCAACTGCGCGATGAGCAGGATAAGATCCAAAAAGTAACGGATCGTTTCATTGCCGAGTTAGAGAAACTTCTCGCCGAGAAAGAAGCGGAAATTCTCAAGGTCTGATTCTCTCTTCTTTCTCCGCCGACCTCCCATGGCCGCTCGCCCCGTTGACACGATCATCATTGGGGCTGGCCCCGCCGGTGCCGCCGCCGCCTTCCATCTGGCCCGATTGGGCCGTGACGTGGTGCTTTTCGAGCGCCATCCTCCGGGCCATGGCAAACCCTGCGGCGGTGGCATGGCCGCTTCCGTGCAGCGGTGGTTTCCCTTTGATCTCTCGCCGGTGGTGGACCAGGTCATCCGGGAGGTGCGCTTCACTTGGGCCCTGGAGGATCCCGTGCGGGCCAGTCTTCCGGGAGAAGCTCCCTTCTGGATCGTGCGTCGCTCCGTGCTCGATGGCTTTCTGGCGGAGCGGGCCGCGGAGGCCGGGGCCGCCCTCCACTACGGCACGGCGGTGCAAAGCGTGGCGCGTGAGGGTGAGCTCTGGAGCGTGGTGGACCAGAGCGGCGCCGCCCTGCGGGCCCGCAGCCTGTTGATCGCCGATGGATCCAGCTCCCCCCTGGCGGGCCGCCTTGGGCTGGGCCCCCCCCGCCCCCGTTTCGCCTCCACCCTCTCCCTGGAGGTGGCTTGCGAGGTGATGGAGCCCGGTGTGGCGGGTTTCGACTTCGGCTTGGTTCCCCAAGGATTCTGCTGGGTGTTTCCACGCCAGCAGGGCTACAGCATCGGGGTGGGCACCTTCCTGGGCGGGGACGAGCTCGACGCCGAGGCGGTGTTGGCTCGGCTGCTGCCCTCCCTGGGATTGTCGCCGGAAGCCGGTGAACGCCGGCCCACCCGTCTGCGGATCTGGGACGGCCACCATCCCCTCGATGGTCCTGGCGTGCTGGTGGCGGGGGACGCCGCTTCCCTCTGTGATCCTTTTCTGGCGGAAGGTCTGCGGCCGGCCTTGATGAGTGGATGCCGGGCGGCGGAGGCGCTCGCGGCCTGGTTGGGCGGCGATGCCCGGGCCTTGCGGGGCTACACGGCCACCATGCGCCGCGACTGGGGTGAGTCGATGGGTTGGGGCAAGCGGATTGCTCAGGTGTTCTATCGCTTCCCGCGGGTGGGCTACCAGCTGGGGATCAAGCGGCCAACGGCCCCTCAACGCATCGCCCAGATTCTCTCTGGTGAAATGGGCTATGGAGACATCGCGCAACGGGTGATCCGACGCCTGCTGTTTCAGAGGGGATGACTGCGGTCACAGCCCTTGAGATCGCGCAAGCGCTGATCAATCGATCCAAGGAGCTCAATGGCGAACATCGGTGACTCTTGAACCGCGAACAGGAATTTCTCCTTGTTCATAACCAGCAGCTGGCAATCCGTGAGGGCAACGGCATTGCCAAAGCGCCGGTGTTCTGGAGTCACCAGTGCACCGGCGCCGAAAACATCCCCCGCCTGGATCCGTTCGTGGCCGCCGTCGCTGTTCCAGGTCAAATCCACCGTTCCCTCCAGCAGCCCGAACATGCAGTCTCCCGGTTCACCCGAGCGAAAGACCAGGCTTCCGGCTGGAACATGGATCACCTCGCCTGAGGTGGCCAGGGCGCGCATCGTATCCAGTGCGTTCAAGGGTGGTTCAGACACTCAATGGCCACTAATTTAAGGCGTCTGGCCGGGCGGAAGGTTAACAACAGCCCATGGCCTGCCGTCCTGCCCAGCCGGCGCGGGCCCCTGTTTCAGTGGCGCACGGACAGGGCCGCTCCCAGACCACCGCGCACGTCATCGGGAGCCAGGCGTCCGTCCTGATCAGTGTCGAGGGCATCAAACACCGCATCACTGCCAAGCCATTCCTCTCGGGTGATGCAACCATCACCATCGAGATCATTGAGCAGGAAGATCTCATGCACGGCATGGGTGAAGGCGGCTTTTCCCTCAAGGGCCGCCAGGCGATGGGCCAGTTGAACCTCCAAGGCCTCAATGGCTTTGGAGAAGCCGCGAATGCCTTCGTCCAGCTTTTCTCTCGCCATCTGATCCTCCGCCATCATGGCGTCGAACAAGGCCCGATCAACATGGATTTTTTCCTGGGTTTCCCCGGGATTCTCGGGATCAAGCTTGCGCTGCAACACACCCTCCTGGCTGCGCAGTTGTTCCATCAGCGCGGGAGAAATGGTCAGCAGGTCACAGCCGGCCAATTCGATGATCTCATCAATATTGCGGAAACTGGCACCCATGACTTCTGTGTGGTAGCCATAAGTTTTGAAGTAATGATGGATCTTGCTCACCGAAATCACGCCAGGATCCTCGGGGCCCGGGAAGCTCTCCCGACCGGTGTTGGCCTTGTGCCAATCCAGGATGCGGCCCACAAAGGGGGAGATCAGGGTCACGCCCGCTTCCGCGCAGGCCACGGCTTGGGCGAAGCCAAAGAGCAGGGTGAGATTGCAGTGGATGCCCTCCCGCTCCAGCTGCTCGGCGGCGCGGATGCCCTCCCAGGTGGAGGCCACCTTGATCAACACCCTTTCCCGGGGCACGCCGGCCTTCTCGTAGAGGCCAATGAGCTTGCGGGCTTTTTCGATCGTGGCGTTCGTGTCATAGCTGAGGCGCGCATCCACCTCGGTGGACACCCGGCCGGGAACGATCCGCAGGATTTCCTTGCCGAAGGTCACACTGATTTCGTCCAATGCTTCCGCCACCACCTCCTCCACCGGAGCGCTTTCCCCCCGCAGGGCTCTGGATTCCCTCAGGGTGCGAGCGAGGAGGTCTTGATAGGTGGGGATCTGGGCAGCGGCGAGACTCAAGGAGGGATTGGTGGTGGCGTCCCGGGGGGTGAACTGGCGGATCGCCTCAATGTCGCCCGTGTCGGCCACGACCACGGTCATGGTTGCCAGTTGGTCAAGCAGGTGGGTCATGCTGGTCGTGCGTCCCTGACAGGATCACCATTCACGCTAACCATGCTGTCCCGACGGTCCAGCCACCCGGCGGCGGCTTGAGGGAATCCATACAAGGGGGACTCAAGTCCGGGGACGGGCCGCTTGCGGTTTGGGGTTGAGCTGGTCGGACTGGGAGGGAGGAACCTTTTGCAACACCAGCAGCGCCTCGACGATCTGCCGTGCCACGGGCAGCGCCACGGTCGACCCGTAAGCATTGCCCCCCTGAGGTTCATCCATCACCACAAGCACGACATAGCGCGGGTTCTCCACCGGCAGGATGGCGACAAAGCTGGTGATTCTGGCGCCGGGTATATATACACCATTGTGGGCTTTCTGGGCCGTGCCTGTCTTGCCGGCGATGCGATACCCCGGAATCATCATGGCCTTGCCGGTGCCTTTTTGAACAACTGTTTCCATCCAGTTCACCACTTGCCGGGTCACCTTGGGATCCAACAAGGGAATCCCGGTCTGGTTGGGTGTGGTGGCGAGGCCATCGCCGGAACGCAGGCCGCGGGTGATGTGGGGGCTCACCAAACGGCCGCCGTTGGCGAGCATGGCGTGCAACTGCACGAGCTTGAGAGGGGTGAGGGAAAAGCCCTGGCCAAAGGCGGCTGTGGCGGATTCGATCGGCCCGGAGGTGAATTCCTGCTTCGACTTCAACTGCCCGGCCACGGCGCCGGGAAGGTCAGTGTCGGGCACATCATTGATGCCGAGGGTGTTCAACCAGCGCCAGAACGTCTCCCGCTTCAGATGACCCATCGCACCCACCATTCCCACATTGCTGGACACCTGCAGCACCGTTGGGAAGTCGATCACACCGTGGCCGCGACGATCGGCATTGAAGATCGGCCAGCCACCAATGGTCAGTTGACCGACATCATTGACGGTTCCATTGGGCTGAATTGCCTTTTCCTGCAGAGCGATGGCAAGGTTGATCGGTTTGAAGGTTGAGCCGGGCTCATAGAGATCCTGAACCGACCATTCCCGGAAGAATCCTGGATTGAACTTCCAGTAGCGGTTGGGATCGTAGGTGGGTGCGGAGGCCAGCGCCAACAGCTCGCCGCTCTTGGCATCCATCACCAGAGCCACGCCACGCTTGGCATTCCATTGCTTCATCTGCTTGGCCACGGCCTGCTGGGCCACCAGTTGCAGACGGGAATCGAGCGTCAGCTGCAGCCGCAGGTCGTCGCCATAGAGGGAGCCGGCCTGGAGGCCGTCAGGAAGGGGAGTGCCGTCGCCGCCGCGGCGCATGCGGAAGGTGGTTTCCTGACGTTTGAGATCCTCATCGCGACTCTGCTCCAATCCAGCCTGGGGCACCCGATCCAGGTTGAGAAAACCCACCACATTGGCAAAGAGGGAGCCCTGGGGATAGATCCTTTGGGGATAGGCTTCCAGATCCAGGCCACTGATCCCGATCTCTTTCACTCTGGCGGCCGTTTCTGGATCCAGGTTGGTCACCAGCTTCACGCCGCTCTGTCGACCCCGAAGGGCTTGCAGCATCTCTTGCCGGGGGCGGCCCAAAATGGGAGCCAGCTTGTTCACAACTTCTTCGGGACGCCGCCGCAGGCTGCTGTCATCGCCTGGGAAGCTGAAATATTTTGGATGCGCCCACAGGGTGAAGCGTTCCTCATCGATGGCCACCATGCGACCCTCCCGATCGACGATCGTCCGCCGTGTGCCCAATGGTTTGACGGATTGGGTCTGGATCTGCCGAGCGCGCTTCTGCAGCGCATCCCCCTGAAACACCTGCAACCAGCCAAGGCGCACCCCTAGTCCGCCCAGAGCGAGACAGAGAATGACATACACCCACAACAGGCGGCTGGAAGGGAGGGGCTGGGAGGACAGAGCAGGATGTCCATGACCCCGGGGATGACCTTCGCCCCCGGCCACCCTGCGTTCCGATCGCCCCGGACGACCGGGTGGATGTCTGCGGGTGGTGGGGTTTGCCATCAATCAATAGCCAGCTGGAAGGGTGGGGATGGGATGCCCGTGGGGTTGACGACCGATCGCCAGACCGGCCAGAAGAGGCAAGGAGCGCCGGGGGGTGACTTGAGCGGGCTCGGGAAGGTGGATCAGATTCTCACTGCTGGTGGGCAGCAACTGACCGGGACGCCGCATCGAGCCGATGTGATGTTGCTCCAACACCGAAGCCGATTCATGCAGACGGTGCTCCAGCACCTTGGAAGCCTCGAGTTGGGCGTAGTTTTTCGCCCACTGATTCTGCCAGTGCAGCGCTAACCCGCTGAGCCCGATCAGTGAGGCCCCCAGACCGATCAGGGCTCCCGTCGACATCCGGTGCAAGGTGGCGAGCAAAGGGGACTGACGCTCCACACGGCGGCCACTCAGGGAGCCATGAATCAGCTGCAGGGAGCGTTCCCCCCGTTGGGAGGCCAAGGCAGGTCCGGTTCTCTGGCCAGAGGCGCGCTGGGGGGCCGAGGGCAGGGGGATGAGCCTGGAGGGGGTGGAGGGCGACGCGACCAAGGGAGGAGGCTCGAAAGCTGTGCAAGTGAACCATCTTGCTGGCCGCTCAGCAAGGACCTGATCTCATGCCGCCAACAGAAGCAGGTTGAGGAACGTCAGTCCATTCCACAGCGCATGCAGACAGACACTGGCCCCCAGGCGGCCCGTCCGCCAGCGCAACAGGCCCAGCCCCACGCCCAGCACGGAAAGGGGCACCAGCTCGGCAAGACTCAGATGGGCGATCGCAAACACCAGGGCGCTGATCAGCACCGCCCAGGGGGCGCCCAGATGGCGAGCCACCACGGGCAGCAACACCCCGCGAAACAGGGTTTCCTCAAACAAGGGAGCCAGCACCACCGCTGTCACGGCGAAGGCCAGCAGCGCCCAGCCGTCGGAGGTGTCGAGCACCATCTCCAACAACGGATTGGTGCCCCCCGGATCGCGCCACAGCAGTTGCAGCAACCAACTGGCCAGGGCCACCAGGGGCAGCACCATCAAGACCATCCTCAGGGCCGGCCGGGTGACGGCGGCCGGGGGCCGCCAGCCCCATTGCAGCCAGCCGCCCGGAGGGGGCTGGAGCTGTGCGGGCACCAACAGGGCCAGGAGCCCCAGGGGGGCCACCATCACGGTGAGATAGGTCGTCAGCACCTCCAGCCCCTGGCGGGTGGCCGCCGAGAGAGGCCAGGAGGCCATCAGGCCGCTCAGCCCCGTTCGGGTGAAGGCAGGCAAAATCACCTCCCCCACCAGGACAAAGCCGCCCGCGATCACCAGGATCACGTCCGCCAGGGAGAGGGGAGGACCGACCAGAGGCGGTGGCGGCGGCAGGCGTCGCCGCCACAGAAGCCAGAGCTGGCCGCAGAGGAGCCCCGTGCCGGTCAACAGCAGCAGGACCGGCAACGCGGTGAGTCCCAGCAGTCGCAGCGCCAGCCAGGGCGCCAGGCGACGGGCCGGGCAGGTGGCGGCCGGGCCGCCCAGCCGCTCGCAGCTCAGCTGGGCCACCAGGCTGCGTTCCCCCCAGGGCGCCAGCAGCCCTTCCCGCTCGCCAGCCGGCACCCGTTCGCCACGCTCCAGAGCCTGCAGGAGGGGGCGGCGCTCGCTGTTCACCAGCGGGGAGAGTTCCGCCAGGGAAGCGACCCCCGACTCCGCCGGCTTCCCGCCGGCCTCGCGCTGGAGCAGGGCCAGGGTGAGCCGTTGGGCCACGGGCGGAGGCGAGGCGGTCTCCCGCATGTGCTCCTCCAGGGTGTCCCGCAGGAGTCCGCGAGGATCGTCGCCCACGAGCAGCGGACCCCAGGAGGGCGGCAAGGCGTCCGCCGCCAGCACGGACAGTTCCAGTTGGCGGATGTCCAGGGCGTCGACCACCGAGGGGCGCTGCAGGCTGTCCCGCAGTCCGCTGAACCAGAGCAGGGCGCAGAGGCTGAGGGCCATCCCCGCCAACAGGCCTTTCCAGCTGTTGCGATCCGTCCGCGGGGAAGGCCCCCCGGGTGAGGGGGGCAACGGTGAGGGCTGGGCGGGTGCCGGAGCGGTCAAGCGGGACTGGGCGGGGAGGACAGTGCCTTGGATTCTCGTCCCATACAGTTGCCCCCGTTGGATTCCTCCCGGTCGTGCCCCTTCGCCTCGTGCTTGTGCGTCATGGCCTGAGCACCTTCAATCTCGAGCAGCGCATCCAGGGGCGCGATGACCTCTCCGCCCTCGCCCCGGAGGGGCAAGAGCAGGCTCGGCAAACGGGGGAGGCCCTCCGGGAGGTGCCTTTCATCGCCGTTTACAGCTCCCCTCTGGCCCGGGCGCGAGACACGGCGGAGCTGCTGATCCGCGCGGCCGGCCTCAGCCTCGCGCCTCAGTTGGAGGAGGATCTGCTGGAAGTGGATCTCGCCCCCTGGAGTGGCCTGCGGCGTCAAGACGTGAGGGAGCGCCATCCTGAACAGGAGCGCCTCTGGCAGGAGGCCCCCGAAACCCTGGAGCTGGAACGGGCCGACGGCAGCCGTTTCCGGCCCCTGCCCGATCTGATGGAGCAGGCCGGCCGTTTTGTGGACCGTCTGCGGACCCGCCATGGAGAGGCCCTTCGCGGCGCGGCGAAGGACAGTGTGCTGGTCGTGGCCCACAACGCCATCCTGCGGGCCCTGGTGTTGCGGTTGCTGGGACTGGAGGCCGGCAGCTTCCGCCGGCTGCGCATGGACAATGCCGCCATCTCGGTGTTCAACCTCAGCCAGGGGGAGGGATCGGCGCCCGTGGTGCAGCTCGAATCCCTGAACAACAGCACCCATCTCGGTGCGGCGCTGCCCTCGGCCAAGGGACGGCGACTCCTGCTGGTGCGCCACGGCGAAACCGAGTGGAACCGGGAAGGACGCTTTCAGGGACAGATCGACATTCCCCTCAACGCCCGGGGCACCAGCCAGGCCCGGGCCGCCCGCGACTTCCTGGCGCCTGTGAAGCTTCACCGCGCCTACACCAGCACCATGGCCCGCCCCCGGCAGACGGCGGAGGTGATCCTGGAGCACCACCCCGGGGTGCCCCTCACCAGCACCGGCGGACTGGTGGAGATCGGCCATGGTCGCTGGGAAGGCTGCCTGGAAGCGGACATCGCCGCCACCTGGCCGGAGCTGCTGGAGGCCTGGAAACGGGAGCCCCACACGGTGACCATGCCGGACGGCGAAACCCTTCAGCAGGTTTGGGATCGCTCCGTGGCCACGTGGCGGACGATCGTGCGCGGTCTGGCGCCGGAGGAAACAGCCCTGGTGGTGGCCCATGACGCGGTGAACAAAACCATTCTCTGCGACCTTCTCGGCCTCTCCCCAGCGGACATCTGGATGGTGAAGCAGGGCAATGGCGGCGTCAGCGTCATCGACTATCCCCGGGGCCCCGACAGCCGGCCTGTGGTGAGCTGCCTCAATCTCACGGGTCATCTGGGCGGCGTGCTTGATCGCACCGCCACGGGCGCCCTCTGAAGCGGAGCTGTTGATGGGGACCCCTCTGCTCCTGCGCCAGGTTCATGTGTTGGAGGGGCCCCACCAGCCGCCATCGCGGCGGGATGTGTGGCTGGAGGGTCGGCGCCTCCTGGGGTGGGATCTCCCTTCTCCACCCACGGCCGATGGGCGGGAATGGGATGGACGGGATTGGTGGCTGGCCCCTCCCCTGGTCGATCCCCACAGCGTTCTGGAGGACCCTTGGCTTGGACGCAGCGAAACCCTCGACACCCTGGCGATCGCCGCGGCCAACGGCGGCTACGGCACGGTGGCCCTGCTCCCCTGGGCGAGGCCCTGGCGCGATTCGCCCCAGCGGCTGGCCCTCTCCTGGAAGGACCCGCTGCGCCTGGCGCTGTGGGGCAGCTTCAGCGCGGAGGGCGCCGATGACGACCTGGCGCTCCATGCGGAACAGCTTGCCGCCGGGGCCCTGGGGGTGGCTGGCTCGGACCATCTGCCGCCCCTGGCCCTGCTGGAGCGGGGTCTGCGGCTCGGGGAGATGGGCGCACACCCCGTGCTGATGGCGCCACGGGATGGCTCCCTGGTCAGGGAGGGCTTTGTGCGAGAGCGGGTCGAGGCCCTGCGGGCGGGATGGCCCACGGATCCAGAGCTCAGTGAAACGCTCCCCCTGCAGGCGCTGCTCAACCTGCGGGCGGCCCATCCCGCCATCCGCTTGCGGATCATGAATCTCTCCACGGCGGAAGGCGTGAGCCTGTTGCGGCAGCAGCCAGACCCCCCCGCTGCCAGCGTGAGCTGGTGGCACCTGCTGGCGGACAGTGGTCGTCTCCACCCGGCGGACGAGGGCTGGCGGGTCTGTCCTTCCCTTGGGGGCCCGGGCGATCGGGAGGCCCTGATCCAGGGACTGCGGGACGGCGTGTTGAGCGCCGTGGCCGTGCACCATTTGCCTCTGGACGGGGAAGAACAGCTCTTGCCTTTGGATCAGCGCAAGGCGGGCATGGCGGGCCATGGAATCGCCCTGTCCCTGCTCTGGCAGGAGCTGGTGGAGCGGCGCGGTTGGTCCGTGGAGGCCCTCTGGCAGGCGCTGAGCTGGGGTCCCAGCCGCTTCCTCGATCAGCCCCCGGAGCGTCTGTCGCCGGCCAGTGAGCGCTGGGTGCTGTGGGATCCCGGCCATGTCTGGCGCCCGGCGCCGGGGGAGGTGGGCTCCCTGGCGGCCAATGGCCCCACTCCCCCCCCGGAGGGATGGAAGGGACGGGTCATCGCGTCCGGTCTGCTGCCGGAGGATCGCTGGGTGCTGCGAGGGAGCCGGCGGTGGTGAAGGGAAAGAACCGAAAGAAGGCCCGGCCGATGATCTCGTTCTGCGGCAGGAAGGGGCCACCGGGCCAGAAGCGCCCGTCCCAGCTGTTGGCCCGATTGTCCCCCAGCACGAGCACATGGTTCGGGGGCACCACCACATCCAGGGTGGGGCAGGGGCCCATGCCTTTGGCATCGACGGGACAGGTGTTCTTCACGTAGGGCTCCGGAATGGGCCGCCCGTTGATCGACACCCGGCCCCTGGGGTCCACCACGACCCGGTCAGAGGGGAGGCCGATCACCCGCTGGATGTAGGCGTCGCAGGCTGGCTCCTGCAGCCCCAGCAGGGGGGACAACAGGGGGATGTTCATCGGCAGGCAGCCCAGGGGGCCTCGACGATGCTGGGGCGCCAGGACGGGATCGAAGTGGTGGGGCGCGTGAAACACCACGATTTCGCCGCGACGGGGCGGCCGTTGGCGGTAGGAGATCTTCTCCACGAGCAGGCGATCCTGGAGCTGCAGGCCCGGCAACATGGAGCCCGAGGGGATGTAGCGCGCCTCGACCAGATATTGCCGGATCCCCAGGGCCACGGCGAGGGTCAGCAGGATGCTGCGCCAGAAGGCCCAGGGATTGTCCCGATCCTCTGGAGCAGCGTTGCCACTGGAAGGGCGGGGAGGGCTCGAAGAGACCTGCGGGTCCGATCGGTGGGGAGACGAGTCCCCGGACGGGGGGGATGGCTTCGGATCCTGACTGGTCAAAGTGAAGGGTCTGCGGAATCCCTGGACGGGAGGCAGATTAGTCTCACATCCCCGCGCGCAGCCATGGCTCGCCCCCGTTGGCACGAGTCTCTGACGCAGCCAAGAAGCAGGATCTGGAAGGGTTGGGAGCGTTTCGTGGCCCTTTGGGCCGCCCTCAATCTCCTGGTGGTGGCGCTGGATCTCACCTACGTGCCCCTGAGGCCCTTTTGGTTGCGGCGCGCCATCCAGCCGATTCCGGCCCTTCCCATGGCGGTGCTCCTGCCCCTGCCTGACATCACCCCCTGGATGGATGCCATGAAGGGGATCGAGCCGCACCGGGAAACGCAGGGGTTCCTTCGCGCGTTTCAGGACCTGGACGGGGCCATGGGGGGGCATCGGCCCGGCTCACCCCTCACCCCGCGTCAACGGGAGCTCCTCAGCCGACAGGTGCAACTCACCCGGCTCATGGTGGAGAGCGACCCTTTTCAAGAGACGGTGGGGTCGGGCACTTTGGAGACGATCAAGAACCACCTGCGTCGACGGGCAAGGCGCGAGTCCTCCAAGGATGCGGTTGCCCTGTTGCTCAGTCCGGAATGGCTCGGCGGCCACTCCTGGGACAGCGAGAAGCGCTTCTGGCACCGCGAGGTGCTGCCCCTGGTGGCCCGCAACTACTGGCGTTCGATCGATCAAACCGGTCGTCCGACGGATCATTTCTGGCGCTGGGACCTGCTGCTCTTCCAGAGCGTTTTCCTCCTCGACATCCTGCTTCGGGCCCTGCGGTTGCGCCACAGGTTGCCAGGCCTGAGCTGGCGGGATGCCCTGCTCCGGCGCTGGATCGATCTGCCCCTGTTTCTGCCCTTTTGGCGTTGGCTGCGGCTGATCCCCGCGCTGGAACGCCTGCAGGGGGCGGGCCTGATCAACCTGGAGCCCCTGCGTGCCGTGATCAGCCGCGGCGTGGTGGCCCTGCTGGCGCTGGAACTCTTTGAGGTGCTGGCCCTGCAGTTTCTTGACGGGGTGCAGCAGCTGGTGCGCTCCAGACGCTGGCCGACACGGTTTCGGGCGTTGCGCAGCCATCAGACGGTGATCAGCCGGGAGGAGCGGGAGGTGGTGGAGCTCACCCGGCTCTGGGCTCCCCTTCTCCTGGGGCGGGTGGTGCCAAGGCTGGCTCCGGAATTGCGCGGGGTGTTGGGCCATGCGCTCCATCAGAGCCTGCAACGAACCCTGATCCCCGCCCCCCTCAGACAGCTGCAGGCCCTCCAGGACGTGGAGCAGGGATTCAGCCGGCAGCTGGCTCAGGGGATGGTGGACAGCTTGCTCGATCTCTCCCGGGGCGCAGGCGCCCGACTGGGGCGCCGGGATGATGAACAGCTTCAATTGTTGCAGGATTGCCTCGATCGCTTTTGGGAGGAACTCGCCCTCGTTCTCGAGGAGGGACCCGCGCTGGAACGCTCCCAGGAGCTGATCTGCGCCGCCCTCGAAGGGCTCAAGCGCACCTACCTCAGCCAGGTGAGCCGAGCGGGCATCGAGGGACTGATCGATGAACTGGATCAGCTCATGAACAGTGACACTCTCGAAAAGAAATTGGAGGACAACCCTGAACCCCAACTCCCGGAGGAGAGGGGTTGAGGGAACCCGGGGGGCCGAGCTAGAGGATCAGCCGCGCTTGATCAGGGCCTTGATGGCCCCCACCAGACTGTTGGAACCCTGGCCCACACCCCCGTCGGGACGGGTGCGCACGGTCACGTCGCCATTCACGGTGGTGCGGCAGCTGAGGCGGTGGGTGGCGGGGCGGTCGGCGAGATAAACCTCTTCGACATCAGAGCGGGGGGAGAGGTTGCGGGCACCCTCGAGGACTTCCATCACGCAGGTGCCGCACTGGCCCAAGCCCCCACAATTGTTGAGATTGTTGAGGCCGGTGTAGGGGTTGATGCCCGCATCCAGGGCGGCTTTGCGCAGATTGGCGCCCTCGATGCACCCCACCTGCTGGCCTTCGCGTTCGAAACGGATGGTGGGCACGATGAATCGGGGGGGTAGGCGCCGCCCAACTTAGGGCACTTTGGTCCCCCGTCTCCCGTTCCGCGGAAGGAAAAGGGGGGCGTCAGCCCCGGGGGCGGTCCGTCCCCTTGCCAGTTCCGTGGTCCGGGCGCCATGGTGTGGCGATGGGTCAACCCGCGTACGATTGCCTCGTGGAAAGCCGGATCCCTGGCTACACCAGCCTGGCGAAGCTGTCCGTCTCCCTTTTGGCGGCATCTCCCCGCGGGCGGGAAGCGGGATCGGCGGTGTTGGTTGCGGGTTGCGGCTCCGGGGCCGAACTCCTGGCTGCCCGTCGGCTGAGACCCGACTGGCGGCTGACGGCGGTGGATCCCGCGCCGGAGATGTTGGCCATCGCCCGGGGGAAGCTGGCGACAACCGCGGAGAGTCTGGAGTCGGGGCCCGCCAGGCCCGAGATTCAGTGGCTGGAAGGTACAGTTGAAAATCTGGCGACAGAGCTCCGGTTCGATGGTGCCCTGGCGGTTCTTGTGCTTCAAGGGCTGCCCGACGATGGAAGCAAGCTGCGCTTTTTGTCCTCCCTCGCCCGTGGGCTGCGGGCGGGTGCCCAGGTGGTGTTGGTGGATCAGATGTTGCCGGAGCGCACTGGCCTGGAACGGCAGCTGGTTGAAGCCCGCCGGATGTTCCAAGGCGTCTCGGGGGTGGAACCGGAGGAGGGCTCTCTTGATGAGAAGCCCCTGGGGCCAGTGCATCCGATCAGTTTGGCCCGGCTGACCGGTCTGCTGGAGGTGGCGGGTTTCAGCGATCCGGTGCCGGTGTTTCGTGCCCTTGACTACGAGGGGTTTGTGCTGCAGCGGCTGGCGTAAACCAGGGATCAGATTCCTCCAGTCAGGCAGCGGGTCGGGCCTTGCTCTGCTCGCGACGGGGTTGGAGCTCATCGGTGCCGACATCGAGGGAATCGAGTCGTTGGCGGATGGTGATCAGCTCATTGAGGATCTGGCTCAGAAGCTCCTGGGTAGCGGTGGAAGGGGCATTGAGCACCTCGACAGTGACTTCCTTGATGCGCAAGACATCACGAGCAAAACGGGCCACCTCATTGGCATGAAACAGGAGGGGCTGCTTGATGTCGCTGCGAAACTCGGGGTTGAGCTTGCGCGGATTGAAGGGTGGATTGATGTTGCGAGGGTCGGTGTTGGTGTAGCGGTAAACAGATGCTCGGGAGCGATTCAATGACTTCTGCACCTCCTCAATGCCGATCAAAGATCCGCTGGAGGCATCGCCTTCGAGAGGGGGAGCAGCGAGGCTGATCGATTCCTCGGAGCGATCGCCCGGGAAGCCCGCGGAGCCGAAGGGAGGCTGGCCGTGTTGGGCGAATTGTTGAGCAAACATAAAGATCCTGGTGTGGGTCCTGACTTGGGATGTGCGGGAACCTAGCAGAGGATTTTGGGCTGCCGGCCAGGTCTGGACCACACGCGCAGATGCCCATCTGATGGCCAAATGATAGGTTCCGAATCGCTGACCAAAATTTCCATGCGCAGCTCTCGCCTGCTGATGGTGACGCTTCGCGATGAGCCCGCGGAAGCGGAGATCATCTCCCACAAGTTGTTGCTGCGCGCCGGCTTCATCCGACGCGTGTCCGCCGGCGTATATGCCTACCTGCCTCTCATGTGGCGCGTGTTGAGAAAAGTTTCAGCAATTGTTCGTCAGGAGATGGACACAATTGCAGCCCTGGAGACCCTGCTGCCCCAGCTGCAGCCCGCCGAGCTCTGGCAGCGCAGCGGTCGCTGGGCGGGGTACACAGCGGGGGAGGGAATCATGTTTCATCTGCAGGACCGTCAGGGGCGCGAGATGGGACTCGGGCCCACCCATGAGGAGGTGGTGACCGCCCTCGCGGCCGATCTGCTCCGCTCCTACCGCCAGCTTCCGGTCTGCCTCTACCAGGTCCAAAGCAAGTTTCGTGATGAGATCCGGCCTCGTTTCGGCTTGATGCGAGCCCGGGAGTTCATCATGAAGGATGCCTATTCCTTTCACGCCGACGAGGCCTGTCTTCGTCGGGCCTATGGGGAGATGGACGGGGCCTACAGACGGATCTTCCAGCGCTGCGGCCTGCGCACCGTGGCCGTCGAGGCCGACAGCGGAGCCATCGGCGGGTCGGCCAGCCAGGAATTCATGGTCACGGCGGAGGCCGGCGAGGATCTGATCCTGTCCAGCCCGGATGGTCGCTACGCCGCCAACCAGGAGCGCGCCGTCTCCCGGCCCCCCGAGGCCCTCCCCCTGGAGGTCGAAGCCTGCCGGGAGTTGCCCACGCCCGGCCAGGAAACGATTGCCGATCTCTGCGCCGGCCATGGTTTCGATCCCACCCAGATCGTGAAGGTGCTCCTGTTGCTGGCCCGGTTCGCCGAA
The DNA here is from genome assembly GCA_046340515.1 of Cyanobacteriota bacterium. Taxonomy (GTDB): domain Bacteria; phylum Cyanobacteriota; class Cyanobacteriia; order PCC-6307; family Cyanobiaceae; genus Cyanobium. The sequence continues at coordinate 24,787 of JBKDTB010000059.1, forward strand.
GGAGCCCCCCAGCCGGTGCTGGTGAGCCTGCGGGGCGACCAGCAGCTCAATTCCGTGAAACTCGCCAACGCCGTGGCCGCGCGAGCGCCCCGGGGGGCTGGCGGCGTGCTCGAAATCGCCCCGCTCGACGCGGAACGCTGCCGGGCATGGAGGCTGGATCTGGATCTGGCGGCCATCCCCTTCGGATTCATTGGCCCCGATCTCAGCGATGCCGTTCTGACCCCCACCACGGTGGTCCGTGTGGGGGGCTCCGGGGAGGCCCCCCCTGCCGCCATCCCCCCTCATCCCTCTTTCCTGCGCCTGATCGATCCCACAGCCAGGGAGTTGGGCCGTTTCGTTTGCGGGGCCAATCGCCCGGACGCGCATCGGGTCGGCGCAACCTGGCAGGAGCTCGGCACCGCGGCCGAAGGGGATGTGGTGGATCTGCGGGAGGCCCAGGCCGGCGATCGCTGCCTCCACGATCCCGACCAGTGCCTGGAAGCCGCCCGCGGCATTGAGGTGGGCCACATCTTTCAATTGGGCCGCAAGTATTCCGAAGCCCTGGGGGCCACCTTCACCACGGAGGAAGGCAAGGAGCAGGCCCTGTGGATGGGCTGCTACGGCATCGGTGTCTCCCGCCTGGCCCAGGCGGCGGTGGAGCAGTGCCACGATGACCGGGGCATCTGTTGGCCCGTGGCGATCGCCCCGTTTGAGGTGATTGTGGTGATCGCCAACACCCAGGAGCCAACACAAGTGGCTCTGGCCGAAAAGCTGTATGAAGGTTTGCAATTTGCAGAGCTGGAGGTTCTCCTCGACGACCGTTCGGAGCGGGCGGGGGTGAAGTTCAAGGATGCCGACTTGGTAGGCATTCCCTATCGGGTCGTCGTGGGCCGGGGCGCTGCGTCCGAGGAGGTCGAGGTGGTCTGCCGTCGGAGTGGGGAAGCACGGGCCCTGCCCTTGGCCGAGGCCGTTCTCTGGTTGAAGGACCGGGTGCTGGAGGAGCGGTCGGGCGTCGGCTGAGGGGCCACGGGCGGAGACTCGTAGGATCCGGACGTCGCCTCCCCTGTTATGGCCGCCTTCCTGCGCCCGATTCTCCGCTTCGCCCGCCAGGCAGGCCAGGCCTGGCTCCAAGCCCTGCCCGGGATGCGCCAGGGCCTGGTGGCCGTGGCCCTGGCGTTCTGTTTCGCCCTTTCCGCCTGTGGCGGGGATGGCCTGCTCAGCGGCAACTATGTGCAGGACACGGCCACGGTGTCGCAGGCCTTGCTGACCACCCTCTCCCTGGCCCCGGAGGATCCGGCCACGGCGGAGTCGGTGAGCCAGTCCCGGTCCCTGATCAATGCCTACATGGCCCGCTATCGCCCCCGCGCCTCCGTGAATGGACTGGGCTCCTTCACCACGATGCAGACGGCCCTCAACTCCCTGGCCAGCCACTACGCCATCTCCACCAAGCGCCCCTTGCCGGAGGGGCTGCGCAGCCGGGTGACGAAGGAGCTGCAGCAGGCCGCCGCCAATGCCAGCCGGGGGGCCTGACGGCCTTTTGGAACGGCTTGTGACGAACGGGCCGATGTTTTGACGAAAACACCTTCCATCTGAGAAGCTCTTTGTTTGTGCTCGAAAGCGGCTGCTGGCCGCGATGTCCTTGGCCAACGTTGTCGTTATCGGTGCACAGTGGGGAGACGAGGGGAAGGGAAAGATCACCGATCTGTTGAGCCGATCGGCGGATGTCGTCGTGCGCTATCAGGGCGGCGTGAATGCCGGCCACACGATCGTGGTGGACGACAGGGTGCTCAAGCTGCACCTGATCCCTTCCGGCATCCTGTATCCCAACACCACATGCCTGATTGGCTCTGGAACGGTGGTGGATCCCTCGGTCATGCTCGGCGAGCTCGACATGCTGATGGCCTGTGGCATCAGCCCCTCCGGTCTGAAACTCGCCTCTGCCGCCCATGTCACCATGCCTTATCACCGCCTGCTCGATCAGGCGATGGAACGGCGCCGCGGCGACAGGCGCATCGGCACGACAGGGCGCGGCATCGGCCCCACCTATGCCGACAAATCGGAGCGGAACGGCATCCGCGTGATGGATCTGTTGGACGTGGATCGCCTGCGGGATCGTTTGCTGGGCCCCCTGGCCGAGAAGAATGTCCTTCTGCAGCGGGTCTATGACCTCGACCCCCTCGATCCGGAGGCGGTGATCAAGGAATACGCCACCTATGGCGAGCGGTTGGCCCCCTATGTGGTCGACTGCACCAGGGTGATCCATCAGGCGGCGCGGGAGCGCAAAAACATCCTGTTCGAGGGGGCCCAGGGCACCTTGCTCGATCTGGATCACGGCACCTATCCCTATGTCACCTCCTCCAATCCCGTTTCCGGAGGGGCGTGCATCGGCGCGGGTGTGGGTCCCACCCTGATCGACCGGGTGATCGGCGTGGCCAAGGCCTACACGACACGGGTCGGGGAGGGGCCCTTCCCCACGGAGCTGGAGGGCAGCCTGAACGACCATCTCTGTGATCGGGGCGGCGAATTCGGCACCACCACGGGTCGGCGTCGCCGTTGCGGCTGGTTCGATGGTGTGATCGGTCGGTATGCCGTGCAGGTCAACGGATTGGATTGCCTGGCGATCACCAAGTTGGATGTGCTGGATGAACTGGATGAGATTCAGGTGTGCGTGGCCTACTCCCTGGATGGAGAACGCATTGAGCATTTCCCCAGCAGCTCCGAAGACTTCGCCCGCTGCCAGCCCCTGTTCGTGTCCCTTCCCGGCTGGCAGTGCTCCACGGCGGCCTGTCGGCGCCTGGAGGATCTGCCCGAGGCGGCCATGGCCTACCTGCGTTTTCTCGCGGAGTTGATGGAGGTGCCGATCGCCATCGTTTCCCTTGGTGCCCAGAGGGATCAGACCATCGTGGTCGAAGATCCGATTCACGGACCCAAGCGGGCCCTGCTGAGCGTGTAGCCGGCCGCCCTCCTTCCAACCCACCCTCTTTCCTCTCTTTCCATGCGTTCCCCAGACCAGAAATCCTTTGACGTGGTGGGCATCGGCAATGCCATCGTGGATGTGCTTGTCACCTCGGAAGACGCCTTTCTTGAGAATCACGGTCTGACCAAGGGCACCATGGCGCTGGTGGATCAATCTCAGGCGGAGCGGCTCTACGCCAGCGTCGGTCCAGGGCTGGAGACCTCAGGGGGATCCGCGGCCAACACCCTGGCCGGGTTGGCCCAGCTTGGGTCGAAGGCCGGGTTCATCGGCCGGGTGCGCGATGATCAGCTTGGCGCGATCTTTGCCCACGACATTCGTTCCGTGGGCGCCCACTTTGAAACCCCCCCCGCCACCAGCGGTCCCTCCACGGCCCGTTGCCTGATCCTGGTCACGCCGGACGCCCAACGCACAATGTGCACCTATCTCGGGGCCTCGGTGAATCTCCATCCCGCAGATCTGGATCTGGATCTGGTGCGCCAGGCGAAGGTGCTCTATTTGGAGGGCTATCTCTGGGACAGTGATGAGGCGAAGCAGGCGTTCATCACAGCGGCGGAGGTGATCCGGGAGAGCGGTGGGCAGGTGGCCCTTTCCCTCTCCGATGCGTTCTGCGTGGATCGTCATCGGCAGAGCTTTCAGGAACTGGTGGATGGCCATGTCGACATCCTCTTTGCCAACGAGATGGAAATCACGTCCCTCTATGAGGCCAACAGCTTCGAGGAGGCCGTGGATCAGGTTCGTGGCCGCTGCCAGGTGGCCGCCCTGACGCGCAGCGACGAAGGATCGCTGGTGCTCCGTGGCGACCAGAGCCTGACGATCCCCCCCTACAAGCTGGGGGATCTGGTGGACACCACCGGCGCGGGAGATCTCTACGCGGCGGGTTTTCTCCATGGCCACACCCGCGGCGAGAGCCTGGAGCGCTGCGGCCGCCTGGGATCCATTTGCGCGGGCAAGGTGGTCACCCAGTTGGGTCCCCGGCCCCAGGGTTCCCTGGCGGAGCTGGTGGCGCATCTCCTGCCCTGATGATCGGGTCGGCCAGTTGGGCGGCGCACCACTGGCCATACCCCCCGCGGGTCTGGGCCGCCAGGGTGATCCACTCGGGGGTGTCATAGCTGTGCAGGTCCAGCACGGCCGCATGGAGCGCCTCCAGAGAGGAGGTCCGGGTCTTGAGCAGCAGCTGCACTTCCTCGCTGCGCGTCAGCCGGCCCTCCCATCGGTAGAGCGACACCATCGGCAGCAAGGAGACACAAGCCACCAAGCCCCGCTCGAGCAGGGCGGTGGCGAGCGTCTCGGCCTGTTCCAGGCTGGCTTCGGTGGTGAGGGCCAACACCAGCGGCAGGTCCTCCTCATCCAGCTGCGCTGGAACCACCTCCCCCGCTTGACCGGCCACCTTCGGTGGATTGGCCTCCATTGGCTGACTCGCCTCCCTCGGCGCCCGCGTTGGCGCCATTGTCCATTGGCCCCGGCCAACCGACCCGGGCGATGAGCTCCGGGAGGGGCAGCTGGGCCACCCCCGCCGGTTCAGGGGGCCGGCGCAGCAACAGCAGGCGCAGCCCCAGGTCCGCGCTGATTCGCAGCCAGACGGCCTCGGCGCGGCTGCCCGACTGGCGGCAGAGCACGGTCTCGATCCCCCAGCGAACGCAGAGGGCCCGTTCCACCGCCCCATCACGGCTGGGATGGCAGCAGGCCAGCCGGTGATCCGGCAGGCCCGCGCGCAGGGCCTGCCGGATCGCCTCGGGGTGGGGCAGCACCCGGCTGTGGTGGCAGGCCCGCGGGCTGTGGCCGATGGCCGCGCCGAGCTGGCGGGCGCCGATGGCCAGCAGGAGACGCTCCCCGTTCGCCAAGTGGTGGCCCATCTGCTGGAGATGGGCCAGGGGGGTGGCCCCGGGGGCGGCCAGGAGGGGGCGGTGCAGCCGCAGCAACCGTTCCGCCCGGCCCGCACAGGCCGCCGCCGCCGCCGCGCTCACCCGGATGGCAAAGGGGTGGCTGGCATCGATGATCCACAAAAACGGATCCCCCTCCCCGCGCGCCTCCTCCAGGGCCCCCCGCCAGGCCTCCGCGCCCGCCAGAGGGCCCACCATCACCTCCAGGCGCGGATCCTCCGGGTAGCGCAGGCCCGCCGCCGCCGTGACGACGCTCACCCGCAGCCTCCACCCCCGCTCCAGCAGAAGCCCCGCCAAGGGGGGACCCTCCCCGGTGCCGGCGATCAGCCAGATCCGTCCTGCCCGCTGGGCCGGTCCGTCGGGAGGAGGCGCGTGCATCAGGATGGGAGCTGGTCCCAACGGAACAGGGTGTGAATCACTGTCTGCTCGAGGTGGAGGTGCTGGAGGCGCCCCAATTGCGATACACGCAAGACAACCAGACGCCGGTGGCGGAGCTGGTGGCGGGATTTGAGGGGCTGCGGGCGGAGGATCCCCCTGGTCGCATCAAGGTGGTGGGATGGGGCAATTTGGCCACGGATCTGCAGAACAGGGTGCAGGTGGGTCAGCGCTGGGTGCTGGAGGGGCGGTTGCGCATGAACACCGTGACCCGCCAGGACGGCGTGAAGGAAAAGAGGGCGGAACTCACCCTGGCCCGGCTCCATCCCCTGGCCTCCGGCGCCGCGGCGCCCGCCATGGCCCCTCCGCCCCCCGCCGCTGCGCCGCGAGGGGCGTCCGGGGCCCCCGCCACCCGCAAGGCTGGAGGGAAGGCGGGCTCGGCGGAGCCCATGACGCCGGCGCCGGCCAAAGGGGCTCCCCCACCGGTGTGGAACACCTCCCCTCTGGTGCCCGAGGACCTCGGCGACGGCGAGGACGACATCCCCTTCTGAGCTGCGCCGAATCTCAATCGAACCGTTCGATGGCCTGATCCAGCAGCTGGCCCAGTTCCCGTTCCAGGGCCGCCAGATCGAGCCGCCACTCCGGCCAGCGTCCGCTGTCCAGCTGGCGCAGCAACCAAAGCCGATCGTCCTGCAGGGCCTCCAGCAGCTGGCGCGGATCCTGCCCGGATCCCTCCCCGGAGGTGGGGACAGCCGCAGGGGGCGGAGAGGACGAGCGGGTCATGGGCGCACGGGGGATGATCTCCCCATCCTGGCGTCTCCTGCAGGAAGATGGCCCCATGCACCGTCTCCGCTCCCCCGGCACCCTGGTGACCCTCACCGGCGTGACGCTCACTGTGATCGGCTCCATCGCCTACGTGAGCGACCATCCCAATCTCAGCCTGCCGACGATTTTCTACGGCATCCCGATCTTCCTCGGTGGATTGGCCCTGAAGTCGTCCGAGCTGCCCCCCCCCGACCGACTCACCCCCCCGGCCCAGTGGCGGGACCTGCGCCAAGCCCCCGCCAGCGAGCCCCTGCGCAAGCTCTTGGCGGATGTCACCCGTTGGCGCTACGGCCAGAAGGTGCACCTGGAGAGTTCGCTGGAGGCCCTCCGGCTCTGGGATGAGCAGGATCCCCCGACCCTCCTCTCCGTTGAGGAGTTGTCGCTGCCGGAGGGCTATGGGCTGAAGCTCTGCTTTGCCACCGGGGCCGTTCCATTCTCCCGCTGGCAGGCCTGCCAGGAGCGGCTGGGTCGCTTCTTTGGTCCTGGATTGCGGGCTGAGCTCACCCCGCTGGCGGAGGATCGGCTGGCCCTCACCCTTCGCCCCTTGGCCATGGCCCCCGAATCCCCTTCTCCCCTTCCTTCCCCGTGAGCGCTGATTCCTCCATCCCCGCAGCGGATTCCTCGCGGGTGTCCGTCTTGAGTGAGGCGCTTCCCTACATCCAGCGTTTCGCCGGCCGCCAGGGGGTGGTCAAGTATGGCGGGGCGGCCATGGTGGAGGAAGGCTTGCGCGACGCGGTCTTCCGTGATCTCGTCCTCCTGGCCTGCGTTGGCGTGCGGCCGGTGGTGGTGCACGGGGGAGGGCCGGAGATCAACCATTGGCTGAACCGGTTGCGGATCGAGCCACGCTTCCGCGATGGCCTGCGCATCACCGACGCCGACACCATGGATGTGGTGGAAATGGTGCTGATGGGCCGGGTCAACAAGCAAATTGTCAATGGCCTCAATCAGGTTGGAGGCCGGGCGGTGGGGTTGAGCGGCTGCGACGGCTCCCTGGTGGCCGCACGCTCCCTCGGAGAGGCGTTCGGGCTGGTGGGCGATGTGGCCTCCGTGAACCCCGCGGTGGTCACACCGCTTCTGGACGCGGGTTACATCCCCGTGATCTCCAGCGTGGCCCCCGATCGCAATGGACGGACGCACAACATCAACGCCGACACCGTGGCCGGCGAATTGGCGGCGGCCCTGCAGGCCGAAAAATTGATCCTGTTGACCGACACCCCCGGGATCCTGCGGGATCGCGCCGATCCCTCCAGTCTCCTCCGGCAAGTCAGCTTGAGCGAGGCCCGGGCCCTGATCGCGGAGGGGGTGGTGCAGGGGGGCATGACGCCGAAGACGGAGTGCTGCATCCGCGCCCTGGCCCAAGGGGTGGCCGCTGCCCACATCGTTGATGGTCGGGTGCCCCATTCCCTGTTGCTGGAGGTCTTCACCGACGCCGGGATCGGCACCATGGTGGTGGGGAGTCCGCGGCTGTTGCAGCCCTGACGGACCCCCATGGCCAGCGCCTCCGATTCCTTGTCTTCCGCCCTCGCCGAGGCCAGGGAGGCTGTCGCCAGGGGGAGTTACGCCCGGGCCGTTGAGCTGCTCGAACCTCTGTGTGAGCGCCATCCCGCCACCCACCCCCCCGGTGACGCGCTGCGGCTGCTGCTGGTGACAGCCCTCATGGGCCTGGGGCAAGGGGAGCGGGCAACAGCCTGCTGCCGGGCCCTTCTGGGGAGCGCGGATCCCCAGCGGCGCACGGAGGCTCGGGATCTGCTTCGGGTGTTGGAGGCCCCGGCGTTGCGCCGGCCCCGCGACTGGTCGCTCACCCTGCCCCGCCTCGATCAGGCCGAGCCGCTGGAGGGTTTAAGCAAGGGAGGACGCCGCTCTCCGCCCCCACCGGCGGAGGCGGCCCCCCTTCCCCCGCCGGTGGGGCCCACCAAGAGTCCGCGGGGGTTTGTGGTTGTCGTGGTCGGGCTGCTGGTGGTGTGGTTGCTCAGCACCCTGCTCTCCGGCTGCATGCGGGTGGAAACGGAGCTGGCCTTCGCTGGGCCGGGTCGGCTGCGGCTGCACCATCGCCTGGAGGCCACCGCCGGCGCGCCACTGCCGTTTCAGGAGCAGTTGGCCGCTGCGCTTCGCCTCGGCGATCCGGCCCACCAGGCGCAGACCCGCGGGGCCATCACCGAGATCACCAGCCCCCTGCTCACCCTGTCGCAGGCTGAGACGACTCTGGCCGGCACCCTGCGGCTGGCGGCGGCCGGGGCGGGCCTCTCCCTGCCCGCGCCCACCCTGGATCTGCGGGAAACCAACTGGTTGCTCGGCGTGCGTCAGCACCTCTTCATCCGCCTCGATCTGCGCGCTCTCCCCTCCTTTCCCGGGCTGCGGCTCAGCCTGCGCTTCACGCCCCTGGGCCCGAGAGCCATCCAGAGCGCCGCGCCCCTGGCGGTTCGGTCGGTGGATCGGGGCAGGGCGCTGGTCTGGCCCCTGCGCCCCGGGGAGATCAACACCCTGGAGATCCGCGGTTGGCGTTGGAATCCCCTGGGTCTGGGTGGGTTGGCGATCCTGGTCGGTCTGGTGCTGGTGGTGCAGCTCCAACGGATGCGGGTGCGCCTGGGGATGGGCCTGCCGGAATTGCCCCGTTAGCCCGGCGGCTCCCCACCCTCACAGCTGCAGCGGGTCGGGGTCGATGGCCAGGGACACCTCCCGATGGAGGAGGCGACGCAGCTCCTCCTCCCGCGGCAGGGGGAGGGGGGAGTCGGCGGGTCCGTGGAGAAGCACCTGCCAGCGGCTGCGGCCGGCCACCCGGGCCACCGGGGCGGGGGCCGGGCCGATCAGGCACCACCCCTGCCCCTCCACCTCGGGGCGCAGTCGTTCCGCCAGGGCGGTGGCGGAAGTGGCGGTGACGCTTGCGGACGGGCCGGCCAGGCGGAGCAGGCACGCCCGGCTGAAAGGCACCAGGCCAGCGCCACGGCGCAGGGCGGCCTCCTCCGCCAGAAACTGCTCGTAGCGACCGTCCACGAGATGGCGGATCACGGGATGGTCGGGGGTGTAGGTCTGAACGAGCACTTCGCCGGGCCGCTCGCCGCGACCGGCGCGGCCGGCCAGTTGAAACAACAGTTGCAGGCAGTGTTCCCCGGCTCGCAGATCGGGTCGATGGAGAAGGCCGTCGGCGGCCAGCACCGCCGCCAGGGTGACGCTGGGCAGATCCATTCCCTTTGCGAGCATCTGGGTGCCCACCAACACATCCGCCTCCCTGCCGCGGAAGGCGTCCAACACCCGCCGATGGCCATCCCGGCCCCGGGTGCTGTCCGCATCGAAGCGGAGCACCCGGAGGCCCGCCAATTCCTCCTCCAGGCGTTCCATCACCCTCTGGGTGCCCGCCCCGAAGGGTTTGAAGGCCGTGGAACCGCATTGGGGGCAGAGCGCCGTCAGCGCCTGGCGATGGTCGCACCAGTGGCAGCGCAGCCACTCTTCGCCGGAACCGCGACGATGCACGGTGAGAGCCACATCACAGTGGGGGCACTGGACAACGGTGCCGCAACAGCGGCAGCTGAGGAATCGGCGATAGCCTCGCCGCGGCACCATCACCACGGCCTGCTCTTCCCGCTCCCGCAGAGCCGCCAGTCGATCCAGCAGGGCCCGGCTGAGGAGCCGTCGATGCCCTTCCGCCAGTTCCTGGCGCATGTCCACCACCCGCACGGCGGGAAGCGGTCGCTCGCCGATGCGATCTGGCAGGGTCAACAGCGCGGCCTGGCGGGCGGGAGGGCGAACCCTCAGCCAGCTCTCCAGGGAGGGGGTGGCGCTGCCCAGCAGGAGCTGGGTGTCTTCCAGGTGGCAGCGCAGCCGCGCCACGTCCCGGGCGTGGTAGCAGGGCATGGGGCTCTCCTGCTTCCAGGAGGAATCGTGTTCCTCGTCCAGCACGATCAGGCCCAGGGGCGAGAGGGGAAGGAAGATCGCGGACCGTGTGCCCACCACCACCCGGGACGGCCCGTCCCGGGTGGCGGCCAGGCAAGCTTGCCAGCAGGCGATGCGTTCGCGCTCGGTCAGCCCGCTGTGGTATTCGAGGATGGAGGGCCCGAAGCGCTGCCGTGCCCGATCAAGCAGTTGGGGCACCAGGCCGATCTCGGGGGTGAGCAGCAACACGCTCCGGCCCTGCTCCAGGTGATGGGCGGTGGCGCGAAGGTAGACCTCGGTTTTGCCGGCGCCGGTCACCCCCCAGAGCAGGGTTTCACAGCCAGCCGGGGCCGCCAGCAGATGGTTCACGGCCGCGGTCTGGGCGGGGGTGAGCGTCTGGTCGGGGGGCTGGAGCCGGGGAAAGGGAGCCGGCGCGGGGGGAGTAGCGGGCCGAAGGATCGCGGAGCGCCGCACCAGGCCCCGCGCTTCGAGGTTGCGGACCACCCCCCGCCCGAAGCCATCGGCGTCCAGGAGATCTTTCAGAAGGCGTTGGCCGCCCCGAGCCTCAAGATGCCCCAGCAGTTGCTGTTGCCGTGGCGACAAGGAGGGGGCTTCGGGAACGGGCTCCTCGGTGCGTTGGATCAGGACCACCTGGCGGCCGGCGCCGGATCCTCCCGGCGGGCGGGCCCCCAGCCATCCCGGAGGAAGGACGCTGCGGAGGGTGCGGAAGAGGCTGGTGTGGCACTGGCGAGCCACTTCCGTGATCAGTCGCTGCCAGTCGGGATGCACCGCCGCGCGCTGCAGGGGGGCCAACACCGGTTGCATTGTCTTTCCTGACAGGTGGTCCGGGCACTGGCTCAGGGTCGCCACCACCAGGCCAGCATGGGGACGGCCCTGGAGGCGCACCCGAACCAGATCGCCTGCGGCCAGAGGCCAGCCCTCGGGATTGGCATAGGTGAACACCATTCCCTCCAAGCCCGCTTCCAGCCACACCTCCAGGAAGGCGGGGGCGTCGTCGGCGGGTGCAAGCTCCGGGGCCAAGGATTCTTGCAAACGTCTCAAGGCATTCCTAAGATGAAGAGAGCCAGTCCGAGAGGTTGACGATCAACCAGGCAGTGTTCGGCGCAAGGAAGGGACTCAGCGTCCCCCCATCATCAAGTCTGATGACCCCCCAGTCCTTGTCTCCTGTCCTGGTCGCACACCCCCGTCGCGCTGTTCGCTGTTCACCGCCATCGGTCACGCAGCCCTCCTCCCCAACCTTTCGGCGTCCACCTTGTCTTCCCCCTGAGGCCGTTTCAGACGGCTGATCCACGCGAATCCAGTCCCGGGGCCCTCTGGCAGCTGATCACGGGCCTTGTGATGCGTCTTTCACTTTCTCCTTGTTCGTCTCTCGCTCCCTCCCGCCCGTCCACAGATGAGTCCGACATCCACTTCCCCCACCACGGTTGAGCTGGTTTCCACCACCGAGGTGGAGATGGTCAGCCGCAAGGCCCTGGCGGTTGACCCAGAGGCGACCGCCGCCATCGTTCCCGACCTGCCCGCGAGCGCGGACCTTGTCGCAGCGCCGGTGATTGCCGTTCCCGAGACAGCGGCTCTGGAGACGGCGGCTCTGGAGTCGGAGGCCTCTGAGCCCGCCCCGAGCAAGCCCAAGGCCAAGGCCAAGCCCAAGGCGAAATCCAAGGCCAAGCCCAAGGCCAAAGCCGCGAAGTCGCCCCCGGCGGATGAGGATCCCCTGGCGGAGGATCCCTTGGCGGATGGGGCTGATGCGCTCCTGGACGGGGGGGATCTGCCCGAGTCGGACGCGCTCTTGCCCCTGGAAGAGAAAGGGGACGCCAAAGAAGCCCGTTCCGCCAAGGCGCTGGCCAGCATCAAAATTGGTCCAAAAGGGGTTTATACCGAGGATTCGATCCGGGTTTATCTGCAGGAAATTGGTCGCATTCGTCTGCTGAGGCCTGACGAAGAGATTGAGCTGGCGCGCAAAATCGCTGACCTGCTCCAGCTGGAGGAACTGGCGGCCCAGTTTGAATCAGACCATGGCCGTCAGCCAGACAACAAGGAATGGGCCACCCTGGTGGACATGCCACCGATCAAGTTTCGCCGGCGTCTGATGCTGGGTCGAAGGGCGAAGGAGAAGATGGTGCAATCCAACCTGCGTCTGGTCGTGTCGATTGCGAAGAAATATATGAACCGTGGCTTGTCTTTCCAAGACCTCATCCAGGAGGGAAGCCTCGGCTTGATCCGGGCGGCAGAGAAATTTGACCATGAAAAGGGATATAAGTTTTCCACCTATGCCACCTGGTGGATTCGGCAGGCGATCACCCGGGCCATCGCCGACCAAAGCAGGACCATACGCCTGCCAGTGCACCTTTACGAGACCATTTCTCGCATCAAGAAAACCACAAAGACCCTCTCCCAGGAATTTGGTCGGAAGCCAACGGAAGAGGAAATAGCGGAGAGCATGGAAATGACTATAGAAAAACTACGCTTCATCGCCAAGTCGGCCCAGTTGCCCATCTCATTGGAAACGCCAATTGGCAAGGAAGAAGATTCAAGGTTGGGAGACTTTATCGAGGCTGATATTGAAAATCCTGAGCAGGATGTGGCCAAGAACCTGTTGCGGGAGGATCTGGAGGGTGTGTTGGCCACTCTCAGCCCTCGGGAGAGGGATGTGCTGCGCTTGCGCTATGGGTTGGATGATGGTCGCATGAAAACCCTGGAGGAGATCGGCCAAATCTTTGACGTCACCCGAGAGCGGATCCGTCAGATTGAGGCCAAGGCGCTGCTCAAGCTGCGCCACCCCAACCGTAGCAGCGTGTTGAAGGAGTATATTAAATAGTCGAGCTGGTTTTCTTTTGAGCGACGCCAACGCGACCCTAGCGACCTTTCCCAAGTTGTCGGTTGTTTTACCAACCTACAATGAACGCGATAATGTTGTGCCGATCGCTCAACAGTTGTTGCGTCTGTTTGATCGGTATAGCCTGGAAATCATCTTTGTTGATGACGATTCACAGGACGGTACGGCGGAAGTGGTGCGGGATCTGGCTCACACCTATTCCCAGGTTCGCCTCATCCGCCGCGTTGGCCGTGCGGGATTATCCAGTGCCATCAAGGAAGGCATCCTGGATGCCACGGGAGATTTGGTTGTCGTGATGGATTGCGATGGTCAGCATGAACCGTCCACGGTGCTCTCGGCTCTGCGGAGTCTGCAGGAGACAGGGGCGGATCTGCTGATCGGCAGTCGCTTTCACCCCCAGGCCAGGATCCGGGGCCTGAGCGCCAAGCGGGAGAGAAATTCCACCTGGGCCAATTCCGTGGCTCGCTTCAGCTTGCCCCGCTATCGGCAACTGACCGATTACATGAGTGGTTTTTTTGTCTGTCGGCTTGGCTCGGTCCTTCCCTACGTCAGGCAAATTGATGTCAACGGGTTCAAGTTTCTTTATGAGCTTTTGGCGATCAGTGGTGGTCGTCTAAAGGTTGGCGAAGTTCCCCTGCTGTTTCAGCCACGCATCAGCGGTGAATCCAAGCTCAACCTGGCTGTCGTCTGGGATCTTGGCATCTCCATTCTCCATACGCTGCTGTTGCGCAGTGTTCCCCGTCGCGCCATTAGTTTTGCCCTTGTGGGAGGCACGGGGATTGCCGTGCATTTGCTGATTTATTATTGTCTGCGACACTTTCTCACCTCAAGCTTTGAGTGGGCGCAGGTCTTTGCTGTTATTGGTGCCGCCAGCACCAATTTTCTGATCAATAACATTCTCACTTTTCGTAATCAGCAGTTGAAAGGGATGAGTCTCTTTCTGGGGTTGTTGCGTTTTCTGCTGGTCACTTCTTTGGGAATGGTTGCCAATGTGGGCGTGTCTTCCGCCCTCTATCACCGCACCGTTGGTCAGCCACTTGTGGCCATGTTTGCAGGGATTGCGGTGGATTTCGTCTGGAAGTATGCCGCGTCCTCCCGATTTGTCTGGAACACTCCCTGAGTTCGGCTGGACCCTCTGCTGGCGCTGGCTGCCGGGATGCACCCGTGGGCTAGGCTTGCTCGCAGGCTAATGTCGAACCTGCCCTGGGCCAAGCGTCTGGACCGCATTGCGCCGCAGGCTCTGTTGAGCGTCTCCCAGATCCTGCTTTTCACTCCTCCAGGCGTGTGCAGTCTTCCCTCCTTCTGAAACCCCTTTCTGCGAGTCCCCCGTCTCCATCAGCCAGGCTGCAGACGTTCCCCCTGCGGCCCTTCGCCCCGAAATGACACACTACCCCGTGAAGTCGTCCGCAGAAACAAACTCTGCATTCCCCGAGAGTTCAGGATCTGAATCTCTCCTGTGGGCCACCCTTTCTCTCTTGGGTCTGGGGCTTCTCTGTTGGTTGGCTTTTTTCAACGGCCTCGGAGCCCTTGGGCTGATGGATAAGACCGAGGCCCTCTTCGTGGAAGTGGGCCATCAAATGTTGAAGCGCAACGATTGGGTGACTCCCTGGTGGAATGGAGAACGCTTTTTTGATTATCCAGTCTGGGGCTACTGGATGGTGGCGCTGTCGTTCCGTTGGTTCGGCGTCACCCCTTGGGCCGCGCGCCTGCCGGTGGCCCTGGCCGCCAGCAGTGTCGTGGTGGCCGCCTTTCTCTTGGTTCTTCGCTGGGGGGACCGCGGGGAACCGCCGTCGCGGCGATGGGGTCGCGCTCTCGGGGCCGCCGGGGTGCTGGCCACGGCGCCGGGTTGGATCGGTTGGGGGCGCACGTCCACAACGGACATGTTTCTCTCCAGCGCCGTCAGCCTTGCCCTGCTCGCCTTCCTGCTGGCCCATAACGAAGCGCCACGCTCCAGGCTGGCCGCCCTCGGCAGGATTGGTTTCGCCCTCTTCGGCGGCATCGCGGTGTTGGCCAAAGGTCCGGTGGGTCTCCTCCTGCCACTGCTGGTCGTGGGCGTTTTCCTGCTCCTGAGCGGTCAATGGCGGGCCTGGCTGAATCCTTGTCGCCTGGGGGCGATGCTGCTCCTGTTCCTTGGGGTCTGCCTTCCCTGGTACGGGCTCGCCACCCGGGCCAATGGCGCCGCTTTCCTCGGGGGATTTCTGGGATTCAGCAATCTGCAGCGGTTCACCCAAGTGATTTACGACCATCCGGGTCCCCCCTGGTTCTATCTGCCCTGGTTGGTGCTGTTGCTCCTTCCCTGGTCGCTGTTCCTCCCGGGGGCCATCGCGCGGCTTCGCTTCTGGCGCTTGGAGGGCTGGCGCCAAGGGGGGCAACAGGCTGGGCCGCAGGCCACGGCCGGGCTGTTCCTTTTCCTCTGGCTGGCCATCCCCCTCGCCTTCTTCTCCCTCGCCGCCACCAAGCTCCCCGGCTACATCCTGCCCATCGTGCCCGCCGGTGCGCTGTTGGTGGGTTTGGCGTTCTGGCCCCTGCCGGCCAAGCCGATGGAAGCCACTCCCCCCGGTTTGGATCGCTGGCAGCGGGCCAGCGCGGGCGTGGAAGGGGTGTTGCTGGCCCTGATGGCTGGGGCGGCGGCCCTGGCTCCCCGCTGGGTGGCCACCGATCCCGCCCATCCCACCTTCGCCGCCGCCCTGGCCCGATCCGGTCTGCCTTTCCTCCTTGCTGGTCTGTTGGCCCTCACGAGCCTGGCCGTCTGGCTTGCCCTCGGCCGCGCGAGGGATCGTCGCTGGTTGGGGCTGACGAATGTCACGGGATTTCTGGCCATCCTGGCCCTCGTGGTGGCGCCCCTGGCTCCCCTCATGGATCGGGAGCGGTTGGAGCCCATCCGCCAGCTGGCCCGCCAGGCCCACACCCTCGCCAGGCCCGGCGAACCCCTTTGGGTGGTGGGCACCAAGCGTTACAGCACGCTGTTTTATGGAGGGGAAACAGCCGCCTTCGTTTCCGGCCGCGAGAGCCTGGAGGATCGTCTCCAGGAGGATCCCGCCAGCCTTCAGCTTTCCCCCTCCAGCCAGACGGCCCGCCTTTTCGGTGATCGCCGCCATCTGGAAGCCCTGGAGTGGCCAGCCGCCCGGGTGCGGCGGCTGGCGCGCATCGGCGAGCAGGAACTCTGGCGCGTGCGCCTTCCAAACGCCACCCGTCAAGATCCGCTGTGAAGCCGCAAGTTCTCTGGCGCGATGGGGTGATCATCGCCCTCTGCCTCCTCGTTCTGTTCGGCCTGGGCCACCTGGTGACCTCCAGTGAGGACGCCCCTCCCCTCGATCAAGCTGCCCTCGACGGTCTTGGGCGCCTGTTGGCCGGTCCATTGGCCCATCTGCTGCTGCAGGTGTATCGCCTCAGTGGCGTCGGCTTCACGGCGGTGCTCGTGGCCATCTCCCTGATCTTTCTGCTCCTGAAACGGTGGTGGAATGATCTGAAGATGCTGGTGATGGCCACCGCGGGCATCCTGGCGATCGTGGATCTCTGGCTCAAGCCTTTCTTTGATCGTGCGCGGCCCCATGCGAAATTGCTGGTGGTGGATGGTCGCAGCTTCCCCAGTGGCCATGCGGCCGGATCCATTGCCTTTTACTTCGCCATGGTCGCCATCCTCTCGCTCCACTACCCCCACCTCCGACGCCCCCTTCTCCTCGGGGCGAGCTTCTGGGTGGCCATGGTCTGGTTGAGCACCTTGATTGCCCGGGCCCATTGGCCCTCTGATCTGGTGGCCGGTGGGGCTGCCGGTCTGGCTTGGCTCACAATCTGCCTGGCGTTTTGGAGACCGGGGGTCCGGCCATGATGGAACGGGAGATCGCCCGGTTGGAGGATCTGCGGGCCTTCCGCAGCGTCCCACCCCTCACCCCCGCCCAGCGCCTGGGGCTCCTGGCGGAGCTGCGCCAGAGGGTGGCCGCCTGTGACTGGTGCACCATCGGCGTGATGGCCCCGGCCAGTGGCGTGGCCTGGCAGGCCCTGCGCGGCTATGAGCGGGCCCTCGGCTGGCCCCCCCTCGCCCCCTCCGACCCGGAAGAGGTCCACGGGCCGGTGTTCCTCAAGGGGCACCAACGCAACGGCACGGTGCTTCTCCGTGAGGAGGAGGGCCTCGGTGAAGGGGTGTTGATCAGTGGCCACAGCGACCTCAACCCCGCCGCGGAAGACACCTGGGGCCCCCTGCCCCTCGACCTGTTTGCCGTCGATCCCGGCACGGGAGGGGAAGACGGGGCCACCGGTCTTTAGGCTGAGCAAGTGTGAATGGGGCAGGATCACCTGCCGGACCACCCTGCCGATGAACGGTTCCCCCCTGCGCATCGCCTCCCGTCGCAGCCAACTGGCAATGGTGCAGACCCACTGGGTGCGCGATGCCCTGATCAACGCCAACCCCGGCCTGGAGATCCGGATCGAGGCCATGGCCACCCAGGGAGACAAGATCCTGGATGTGGCCTTGGCCAAGATCGGCGACAAGGGGCTGTTCACGAAGGAGTTGGAGGCTCAGATGCTGGTGGACCGGGCCGACATCGCCGTGCACAGCCTCAAAGACTTGCCCACCCAACTCCCTGAGGGGCTCATCCTGGGGTGCGTCACCGAGCGGGAGGACCCCGCCGATGCGCTGGTCGTGCATCCGAAACATCAGGACCGCACCCTGGAAACCCTCCCGGAGGGCAGCGTGGTGGGCACCAGCTCCCTGCGACGGCTGGCCCAGCTGCGCCACCACTTCCCCCACCTCACCTTCAAGGATGTGCGTGGCAACGTCATCACCCGCCTGGAGAAGCTGGACGCTGGAGAGTTCGACTGCCTGATCCTCGCGGCGGCGGGCCTGGGGCGACTGGGTCTGGCGGAACGCATCCATCAGCGCATTGACCCCGCGATCTCCCTTCATGCCGTGGGGCAGGGAGCTCTCGGCATTGAATGTCGCGAAGGGGATCAGGCTGTTCTGGAGACGATCAAGGTGCTGGAGCACCTCCCCACGGCCCGGCGCTGCCTGGCGGAGCGGGCTTTTCTGCGGGCCCTGGAGGGGGGCTGCCAGGTGCCGATTGGCGTCAACAGCCGCCTGGAGGGGGACAGCCTCGTGCTCACCGGCATGGTGGCCAGCCTGGATGGCCAGCGTCTGATCCGGGATGAGGCGCGCGGGGATCAGACGGATCCTGAACCCATCGGCGTGGCCCTGGCGGACGCCCTGCGCCGGCAGGGGGCGACAGCCATTCTGGAGGAGATCTTTGCCATCGTCCGCCCCGGCAGCTGAGGCGGCGTCGGCCTCCGCACAGAAGGGGCCTTCAGGAGCCGCCCGACCTTTCCAGTGGGGCCTGATCGGTTGGGCCGCCTTGGTGGGCACCCTCACGGGGCTCGCCATCGTTGGTTTTCATGAGCTGTTGGGTTTCATCAACAACTTTCTCTATGGCCCCTTTGTGGAGGGTCTGCTGGTCATCGGCCGCTCCCCGGTGGCCGCCGGTCTGATGGACGGGGGGGGCATTGATCTTCCTCCCCTCGCGCCGGAGGGAGGCACGCCGCTGAAGGCGATGGTGCAACTCGGGCTTGATGGCTTGGGATGGCTCGCCCCGGCTCCCCCTCCCGTGGCTCCCACGCCCCACAGCCCCCCCGCCGACACCCTGGCGGATTGGTTGGCCCTTTGGCCCGTGCTGGTGGTGCCCACCCTGGGGGGATTGGCGGTGGGAGTGTTGCGCTGGCTCTCGGGTTCCATCGGCCCCGGGATTCCCAGTCTGCTGGCGATGGCGGACGGTGCCGCCGTCTCCGCTCCGAGACTGCCCCTGTTGCGTTTGGTGGCCGCTTCCTTGAGCCTTGGCAGCGGGGCCTCCCTCGGGCCGGAGGGTCCCAGCGTGGAGAGCGGCGGCAACCTGGGCCTGTGGGTCGCCAGCCGGGCGGGATTGACGCCCCAGGCGCAGAAGGCGCTGGTGGCGGCGGGCATCGCCGCGGGGCTGGCGGCGGGCTTCAAGGCGCCGATCGCCGGGGTGTTTTTCGCCTTTGAGGGCAGCTTCAACGCCATCCAGAGCCGCTCCAGCCTGCGGGCGGTGTTGGTGGCGGCCGTGGCGTCGGCGCTCGTCACCCAGCTCGTGCTCGGGGATGCCCCCATCCTGCGGCTGCCGGCCTATCAGGTGCGTTCACCCCTGGAGCTGCCGCTTTACCTGGGACTCGGGCTGGTGGCGAGCCTTCTCTCCCTGGCGCTGGTGCGACTGATGGCCCTCGGGCGCCATCCGCGGGTGACGGGCCTGGTCCAGCAGCTCCCCCCCGGTCTGGCCACGGCCCTGGGCGGCGCCGCCGTGGGTGGGCTCGCCCTGCTGTTCCCTGAGGTGCTGGGGGTGGGATACGACACGATTGAGAGCCTTCTCGGTCAGGACGATGCCATCTCCCTGCTCACTCTGCTGGGGGTGATGGCGGTGAAGTTGCTGGCCACCACCCTCAGCAACGCTTGTGGTTTTGTCGGTGGAGGCTTCGCTCCGGCCTTGTTTCTTGGCGCTGTCCTGGGCAATGTCTACGGGCAATTGTTGGGAGAGGGAGGGTTGCACCTGCCTGTGGCGGAGCCCCCTGCCTACGCCATGGTGGGCATGGCGGCCGTTCTGGCCGGCAGTGCCCGGGCGCCGATCACCTCCCTGCTCCTGTTGTTCGAACTCACGCGTGACATCCGCATTGTGCTGCCCCTGATGGCGGCGGCGGGGTTGAGCGCTGCCCTGGTGGAGCGCTGGCAAGGCTTTCAGTCCGCCGATCTGCTGGGCCGCGACGGGGTGGAAGAGCGCCGTCGTGCCCAGATGGCGTCCGTATCGGTGTTGGATGCCCTGGAGCCCGAGGCCCCCCTGGTGTTGCCGGCTTCCACCCCCACCGCCCAAGCGCTCAATCTCCTGATTGAGGTGCATGGCCACTGCCTGATGGTTGCCGATCGGGGGAAGATGATCGGGCTGATCAACCTGGGGGATTTGCAACGGGGGTTGCAGCGGGAGCGGGAGGTGGGCGGTGGCGATCCCCGGCCTTCCACGCTGAGAGCGTGCCTCCGCTCCGAGCTGGTGTGGCTCCCGGAAACCGCCAACTTGTGCCAGCTGGAGGATCAGCTTCTCCCCGGTGGCCTGCGGCAGGTGCCTGTTTTCGGGGTGAGCGGGGAGGGGCAAGCCTTCCTTCCCCAGGGTCTCCCCAGCGGCGGGCTGCCGGAAGAGCGCCTCCTGGGGCTGGCCAGCCGGGATGGGATGGCCCGGGCGGTGGCCCGTCGGCTTCAGTGCAGCGTGTCCGACGTCTGAGCCATC
Source organism: Cyanobacteriota bacterium (assembly GCA_046340515.1). Taxonomy (GTDB): domain Bacteria; phylum Cyanobacteriota; class Cyanobacteriia; order PCC-6307; family Cyanobiaceae; genus Cyanobium. Next base: position 44,815 of record JBKDTB010000059.1, read on the forward strand.
AGGGCCTCGGCCACCGGATCCGCCTGGGAGAGAAGCATGAGAATCCGCTGGCGATCAATTTCGGAGAGTTCCCCGTCATCGCCCCACTTCAGGGCCGTGCTGTTGAGCTGGTCGACGATGAGCTGGGGTTGGGAGGGCAGGCCGTGTTTCAGAGGGGTGCGGAATTCGGGCATGGCAGGCACGGGGGAGGTATGGCCCGGCAAACAAATGTTCGAAAGACCTTAAGGGGCTTGGGCACAGCCAAGGAAGGGCTTGAGGGGGATCTGCAGAATGTTTTCCAATCTCGGCGCTGGCGCCAGTGGGGCGGGGCCTTCCGGGGCCGGGGCCGCCAGGTGGTGTCAGAGGAGACCAGTCAGGGGCTGGCCACTCGAGATGGTCGCTCCTCGGGATGCCCCCCCGCACCCTTTGGCCTTGAGGCCTCTTGGTTTGGCCCCCATCGACCAGAACCTGGAAGGTGGGGCCGCGCGGAGGCTTGAAGGCCCTCGGTGGAGCGACGCTGCCAGGGGAGGGAGGGAGCCAGCCCGCTGCTCCGCTGTTTGGGTCCCATGCCGTCCCCGGGGCCATGGGAGGGGGTCCGCGCAGGATCAAGGATCAATGCAAACAATATCCGTTGATTGGGGTCCCCTTGCTGTAGGGGGGGCTGGACGGAAAAGTCTGATGTATCATCCTGCAAACGCCGGCAAAGGTTAGATGGGTCTCGAAATTATTTACAACTTGAATAGTTGTATCCAAAGACGTTCTGGTTTGCCGTGATGAAACCTCTTCTTCCCGAGGCGAGTTATCTTTCTCGACTTCGAGACTTGCACGCTAGAGGGGCGACCCTGGAATTGAATCTGCTGATCCAACAGCTCAAGACCTGTGGTTATCCAGCCTCCATTCTCAGAACATTTGAGCGTCAAACCACGCGCCATGTTCCGCTGCATCCCTATCGCTATGATTGGAAAGAAGGCACTCGAAAACTGGGGCAAATTATTCCTTCCCCGTTGGTCAGTGTAATTATTGTTGCCTATCGTTCCGGGGGTGTCTTGGGGCAGTTGCTCCACACGCTTCAGCTTCAAACATACACAAATCTTGAGTTGATTATCGTGAATAACAGTGAAGATGATCTCTCGTCTTGTCTGTCAGAGTGTTGGAACGGTTCATATCATTATGTTACGGCGCCAAATCCTGGCTATGCCGAGGCCAACAACATTGGTTTGGAGATGGCAAGAGGCGATCTTCTGCTGCTCCTGAACCCAGATACCGAACTGCATCAGGAAAGCATCAAAGAGCTTGTTCATGCCTTGGAAATCGATGCCACTGCGGCAGCAGCCGTTCCCCTCATTTACTTTGCGAGACCTTTTTATAAGCTCTCATTCACGAGTAAAAACCGAAGCTTTTTTGCAATTGATGTCGCTTCTTTTGCGGCACATCTGCGCTACAAGAAATTTTTTGTCCGCGATGGTGAGATCAGGGAAGATGGTTTGGTTTACTGCAATATGAGCCGTCATTGTTCTCTTGATATTGCCCTCAATCCAGATGATGACTGGATGGAAATTGATGTGCTGCCCATGATTAGACATGGCCAGGAGTTGTGTCTTCAGGTTCAGTTTGAAGGAAGTGGGGAAAAGTCAAGCCTGATATATCTCTCTGGTCAAAGACAATCGCTCCGATTGTTTCTCAGCAAGCGGGTGCATTCCAGTTCGCGTCATCTCATCAATAATGCGGGTTCTGGGGTCCGTTCGGGAACGTTTGAACCCTATGACATTGGCTTTGGTGAAGTTGACTTCGGCCAGTATGCAGGCCGAGCCTATAGAGAGGCTCTTTGTGGCTGTTGTGCTTTATTGAGAAAAGATCTTTTCATTCAAAGAAAAATCTTTATCAGCGAATTCTTCGCTTACTACGAAGATTCAGAGTTGAGCCACTGGTTGCAGGCAAATCATATGACCATCTTGTATGTTCCCTCCGCGATCGTTTATCACCGTCATTCAGAAACCACTGTTGAAGCCAGTCCACTCTGGAAGCAGCTTGTTTCCAGAAGTGCAACCCTCTACCATTCAATACGGAAAGGGCAAAGTTCCCCACCTCTGGCTGCAGAAACCGCCACTCCTGATTATTCTAAGATCCGTGTGGATGACGCCTTGATTCGAACGCTTGAGAAATATGATCAGAACCTGACTTCAAAATCTCTGGAAGAGCTCATTTCTCGAACAGACAGAATTAAGGTTGGCATTTATAATTCTTTCTGGGGAAGCATGGGGGGAGGAGAAAGGCATGCATTGGATATGGCAGAGATGGCGATCCAATCGGGTTGTGAGGTTTTTCTTCTTTCAGAGAGTCATTTCTCCCTCGACAAGTTGCGTGAGTTCTTTCAACTTGGCTTGATGGGAGTCAAGACCCTGATCTCTGGAGATGTAACGGAATCGCTAACGCAGCGATTTGACATCTTTTTCAATTCAACCTTTTGCTCGTCTCTCGTTTCGCGGGCGGTGCAATCCTATTATATTGTTTCTTTTCCGCATAAGAATGTTGGCCGTGAGTTCCTCTCTTCCTATAAATTCTTGTATAATTCTGAGTACACGCGCAAGTGGGCAGTCCGCTATTGGGGAGAGCATCAAGGCAAGATTCTGCTGCCAATCCTTTCCTTTCAAGCGGATCAGCAACGAGGAGTGATTCCTGCTCGCGCCAGCGAACTGACAAAAGCCAAAGACTTTGTGCTGTTGTCAGTCGGACGCTTCAACACAGAAGGTCACTGCAAGAATCAGCACGTGATTGCCAAACTTTTTGCCAGCCTTTCCAAGGCTGGAGCCATCGGAAGTCAATGGCAGCTGGTGATGGTGGGTTCTGTGGATGAATCTGTTGAGACTTCCATTGCTCATTTTAAAGAGACGGAAAAATATCTCCTTGGTTGCAATGCAAAGTTGGTGGCCAATGCGAATGCACAGGAAATTAAATCATGGTATCGTCGTGCCGCAATTTATATCCACGCAGCTGGACTCGGAGTAGATCCAATCGCTGCTCCGGAAAAGAATGAGCATTTTGGTATTGCCCCATTTGAAGCCTTGCACCATGGATGTTTGCTGATCGCTTTTCAGCATGGTGGGCCTGCAGTGATGGTTGAACAGCATGGTGGAGGACTCATCTATGGGGATGAGGAGGAACTGAAGCAAAGACTTTTGCAGGCTGTGCACCATTGTGAGCAGGAACAGGATCATGATCGGCAGGCAAGAATTGCCTCAAGTCTGGAATCCTCCCATGCGCTGATTGAGCAAGCAGCCATGGCGGCAAGGTCGCTTTTTTTCGATTGACGGAAACTTTCAGTTGGCGACGAATCGCTCATGTCAGCTCTCAAGGTTTTCTGGTCTGAAAGACATGGCCTAAACTGCAGAAGTTTTCGCTTGGCACAAAGGTGAGCCCTACAGATGATGTGTATCTCTGTCCCATCTGCGGCCAGTCCAGCAGTCGCAATGGCGAAGGCATTCACCGAGAACTCAATCTCTGTTCCTCCTGTGGCAGCAATTCAAGGTTCCGCGCCACGATCCTGTCCCTCTTATCGGCCCTCTCTGACTCGGAGGAGCCCTATGACTTGTCGGCCGTGCCAGAAAATAAAAAAATTCGTGGCATTGGCATCTCAGACTCGCCTGTTTATTCTGAACTCTTGGCGGCTAAGTTTAGCTATATAAACACATGCTATCATAGCGAGCCCTTCCTTGATGTCGAAAGTCGCTCTTCCTTTCTTGACTATAAACCCATCGACTTTATTGTTTGCAATGATGTTATTGAGCACACGCTGCTTCCGCCTGCAGAGGTTATTCCGATTCTCTATGAAGCCTTGCAGCCGGGTGGCGTTCTGATCCTTTGTGCCCCAACCTACAGGCTGTCTCATCATATCGAAAAGTATCCCTCTTTTGAGGGCTTTGAAGTCGAGCCGAAGGCAAAGGGATTTCAAGTGGTTTTCAAGACTAAGTTGGGTGTGCCGTTTGTGGATCTCAATCCATGTTTTCATGGCGGACCAGGGCGTGTGCTGGAAATAAGACTGATCAGCGAGGAAAATTTATGGTTTAATTTGCAATCGGCAGGTTTTGCGGTGCGCCGACTGGATGATTCTTTATTCAAAAGCTATGGTGCCTGGTGGCCCGAGCGGGTAGAGCGTAGGGATGTTCGCTCCGAGGCCATCGGCAAGCCCTTGATCTGCAAGAAAAATCTCTAGTCCCTATCTGTCCCCTGCCCTCCTCAGCGGTCCGCAACCGTCCCTGGCTTCACGCCCGTGACCGACGACGGGAGGGTCGGTTTGCGCGCTTTCTGGTGGGGTCTGCCGCAAGGAGTGGGGAGGGCCGAAACGTTTGTTTCGGTTGTCGTCACCCTGGCCCCTGGATCCTTCCCCGACACTGATCTCACCGGGGGCGATCGACGGCCCCGCAATCAAACCCTCGCCAGTTCAACCATGTTGACGCTTCGTTCCACCTCTCCCTTCGACCTCTTTGATCGCATCGAGCAGCAACTCAGCCAGCAATTGCACACCGCCGAGCGGGTACCCGCCGCTGAGGTGCATGAAACGGCCGAAGCCTATGAGGTGGTGCTCGAGTTGCCCGGTGTCGACAAAGACGCCATCGACGTCAAGGCCACCGACCGCACCCTGGTCATCAGCGCTGAGCGTCGCAACCAGCGCCAGCTCCCCCTCCAGCCTGCCGCCGATGCGGTTGCCGAAGGGGCCACCGCGACACCTGTCGTTGCGGAAAAGGCCAAGAGCCCATTGATCAGTGAGTTTCGCTACGGCACCTGGAGCCGCAGCTTCCGCTTCCCCCAACCCATTGAGCGCGACCAACTGGAAGCCCGCTACCAGGGCGGCCTGCTGACGGTGAAAGCCCCCAAAGCCCAGAAGGCCACAACGGTCACTGTGCGAGTGGAGGGCTGAGTGGCAAATTAGAGCGAGGCGCACGGAGTGGTGCGTCTGAGAACAGCCCGCCCCCGGAGTCCACCGGGGGTTTTCTTTTGGCGGCTCTCCAGGTTTTTCGTGGCTGGCCCCCGCCCCATGGCGGGTTCTCCGTGGTTTCCTCCAAAGTGCTGCGGGCATCCGCGAACCTTCTCCTTGTGGTTCTTTGACGAGAGGGAAGGGGGATGGGGGCGTGCTAACAACAAACAAAGAGGATCCCCGCAAAGGGACTACTGTTGCCGTTGAAATACCACGATCTCACTGTAAATGTCCCCGCCGCATCCACCGTCGCAGAATGAGTAGACAATATTGCACCCACTCTTTTTTGCCAGCTTGTATAGATTGGCCTTGGGAAGAATGTGCATTTCCATGGATTGACCGCTGTTCTGAGCATGGAGATATTCTTCCACGTCAAAGCGATAGCTTGCTTTGGCAATCGGTACATGCAAAATGGCTAGGCCGCCAACTGACAAAAGACCCAGTAATATTTGAATAGTCTTTTCAATGATTGGCGGCGTATTATGCTGTAGGACGATAAAAGAATGAATAATGTCCTGGTTCTTGGGTAGTTTGTGTAGATCAAGAAAGGAGTCAATGCCGTGGAATAAGTAATTCCCTCTCAATCCTTGCCTCTTGATGTTATGCTCGGCTTCTCGAAGATGCGCCGAGCTGAAATCGACGCAATTAATGGTTTGAATTGAGCTGGGGAGATTCACGACAAGCCTGCCGACCCCGCAACCAAATTCGAGATATTCTCTGCAGTCATCAAATCGAAGGCCAAGAAAATCAAAGATTTTAATCATTTTGTCCACATCGTATTTCCCGGAAGCCAGAAAGTTTTGGATGGTTTCATGGCTCAGATGGCCTCGAAAGGCGTCATGGGACAAGACGCTCCAATAAAGCTCCTTTGGGTCCGAGCCAGCTCCTCGCCAGTAAGTGGCCGTTCTTTCAAAGAGCGCACAGAGAGTCTGTGTGTCCAAAGCATCAAAATCAAAGGCTTTAAATCTCTCAAGATCATTGTCTCTCCCACTCACTGAATACAGGCTTTTGTATTCGTCTGAATTCACAACATGCGCCAAGACATCCTTAAAGCCGTCTGGCCCAGCGTTGTTCATAAACGAACACCAGCTCTGCCAACCCAATTCATCGGGCTCTCTCTTTAATAACAGGCGATACAGGCTGAGGACATACTCTTCTACAATGGAAGGGTCTGGCACGCTGGGCTCCTGTATTTGCCAGCATTGATTATGGCAGATTCCATGCCGGCGTCATCTGAGGATCGCCAATGAGCGCCTTTCGCCAGAAAGAGACGCGATCAGTGCACAACAACGCTCAGGATGGAAAACAAGGGCCGTCAGCAGAGCCGCAAGCCTCCTGGCCGCCTGACCCTATGGCCGCCGCACAGCTCGGCAGGCCTCCACGACGGTGGCCAGGGCCTTGTTCACGGGCTGGATCCTTTGCGGCTGGTGACACTCCACCCCCTCTTTGTCGATCCTCACCGGAGGATGACCACCCGGATCCTCAGCAAGGAAGGAAGCGGGCATCAAGGATGCTGTTCCGGGCCCGTGACGGGGGTGGCTTCACCAGGTTTTGTAGGGGAGAAACTTGCCGTTCATCGTCACCTTCACTCGATCGCCCTTCGGATCTTCCACCTTGTCCACATGCAGAGTGAAATCAATGGCCGACATGATGCCATCGCCGAATTTTTCCTGAATCACGTCTTTGAGGGGCAGACCGTAGACCTGAAGGATTTCGTAGAAGCGGTAGAGAAGGGGATCGGTGGGGATCACCGGATCGAGGGCCCCCTTAACGGGAAAGCTGGTGAGCTGGGGCGCCAGGGTGGCATCCAGCTCCAGGGCGCCCAGCAGGGTGGCGGCCTGTGCAGGGGTGGCCGTGGCCTGTCCATACAACAGCGCCGCCACCCACACCTCATCGGCTCCCAAGTGCTCTCCCAGATCCGCGAAACTCAGCCCGAGGCGCTGTTTGGCGGCCAGCAGGGTGGGGGTGAGGGCGGAGAGGGCCATGGCGGGGGGGCAAGCGCAGGCGGACCCTATGGAGACCAGGGGACAGGACTTGTGTGCTTTGTTACCAAAAGTGCGCCCTTGGCGGAGTTCTCTCCCAGCCCGTCCTCAGCACTCCCACCACCGCAGCAGATTGCTGTAGCTGCGGCTGATCAGGTCAAACACCTCGTCCTTGCCCCCTTGTGCAAACAGGGCCCGGCGGGCCGTGTCCAGCTCGAACAACAGCTCCCGCTGCTCCCCGTGGCGGATGCGGCTTTCGATCCAGCCCACCGCCACCAGCCGCTCCCCGCGGGTGACGGGGGCCACCTGATGCAAGCAGGTGCTGGGGTAAACGATCGCGTGGCCCGCCGGCAGGCGGATCCGCTCCTCGCCGCTGGAGGTTTCCAACAGAAGGTCGCCTCCCGCATAGACCTCAGGCGCTGTGAGGGCGAGGGTGAAGGAAAGGTCGGCGCGGCCGCCCGCCATCCAGGCATTGTCCACATGGCGCCCGTAGGCCTCGCCAGGTTCCATGCGGCTGAAGAGCAGGCCATGAATGTGGCGCGGAAAGGCCGCCGCCCGCACCAGGGGATGGCCCTCCAGCGTGGTCACCACCCGCCGCGCCACCTCTCGATGGAGATCCGTGGCGCGATCGAGTTGCCGATTGTGCTTCACCGTGCGGGCATGCCATCCCGCCGTCTCCACCCCGGGCCGCCAGGCCTCCGCGGGGGCTTCCAGCAGCCGCTGGCGGAGGGTCTCCACCTCGTGGGGGGGGAAAAGGGGCTCAAGAAGAAACGGCATCCTCGGGCGCTGGGGACGACTGGGCCGGCAGCTCACCCATTCTCCCCGGACCATGCGTAGGCTTTGACACCAAATCGGCTCCGCCGCCGCGGCCTTTTCCCGATGTCCCGCAGAAGTCTCGCCCTCTTCCTGGCCACCACCGGCCTGATCACCAGCCTGACGGGCTGTGGCGGGGGTCGGGAGGCCAATGAGAACGGTGGCGACGACTCCCCTTCCGGGCACTCCGCCTCCCCATCGAAGACCTCCAAGGATCAAAACACCTTCCAGAACGACGAGGCCGACAAGCGTGAGAGCGACAAACACCAAAAAGACGACGAGGGAGGAGAAGGCGGTGAAGGCGGTGAAGGCTGAGGGTTGAACGGCACCGGACCATCGTTCTGAACGCTCGTTCACTCGCCAGCGCCCACGGCCGGTTTGCGCCCGAGCCGCCCCAGCACCCCCCTTGTCCTCTGGTCCAACCTCATGGATGGTGCGCTCGTGAGCGCGGCGATCGGTGGCGAGGAACAGCCGATCGCCTGCCTCCAGCAGAAGGGTTCGCGGAGGCGCGGCGCTGACGACTTGGCCCCGGCTCGTGAAAGTCTTCCGGCCCCGGGTGGGAGGGCGGTCTGAAGCTGGGCGGTTTCGATCCCGCGGGGCTGTTTGGGATGGCGCCGCGACGCCTCTTCCGCGGTGCCGCCATGATGGGACTCCGCTGCACACCGGCTCCTGCCTCGCCGTTCATGAGCCCAGTCTCCGCGCCCCGGGTGGAAGCCAACCTGCCGCCCCTCACGCCGCCCGGTTCCCCTTGGCGACGTGCCTGGTATCCCGTGGCCTACCTCAGCGATCTGGATCCAGCCCGTCCCACCTCCTTCACAGTGCTGGGGGATGATCTCGTGCTTTGGTGGGATCGGGCCGAACAACAGTGGCGCGCCTTCGCCGATGTCTGCCCCCACCGGCTCGTGCCCCTCTCTGAAGGTCGCCTCAACGGAGCTGGCGAACTGGAATGCCCTTACCACGGCTGGACCTTCGGCGGGGATGGCCACTGCACCGCCATCCCCCAGGCCACCGCGGAGATTGCCGCCAACCCCAGGGCCCGTTGTCGCGCCTATCCCACGGCCAGCGCCCAGGGATTGCTGTTTGTGTTTGCCGGCGAACCCGCGGAGCATGGGGAGGTCCCCCTGCCCCTGGTGCCCCAACTGGAGGAGCTTGACGCGCCGGGGGAGAGGCCCTGGGTGGTGCAGGACACCTTTCGTGACCTGCCCTATGACGCCCTCACCCTCCTGGAGAATGTGCTCGATGTGAGCCATGTGCCCTTCACCCACCACGGCACGGTGGGACGACGGGAGAATGCCGGCCCGGTGGACCTGCATGTTCAGAGCGCGGATGCTTCCGGGTTCACGGGGTTCTGGGAGGAGGGGCCTCGACGGGGAAAGCTCGGCAGCCAGTCGACCACCTTTCTGGCCCCTTGCCTGATGTGGCACGACCTCACCGCGCCCGGCTTTGCTCGCATCCTCACGGTGGTCTACGCCACCCCCATCCGTCCGGGCGCCTGCCGACTCTTCGCCCGCTTCCCCTTCCAGTTCCGTTCGCCGCTGCCACCGTTGCTGCTGCGTTTGCGCCCGGTTTGGCTGCAACATCTCAGCAACCATGTGGTGCTGGAGGACGACCAATTGTTTCTTCACTGGCAGGAGCGGGTGCTCGCCCAGCGGGGGGGCAGCGCCAACCTCGCTCGTGGCTGCTTCCTGGCCACCCCCGCCGACCGCTACGTGCTGGCTCTGCACCAGTGGGTCCTCGACCACGCCGGCCCGCCCTTCCCGGGCCAGCCCCTGCCGCCCAGGTTGGATCGGGAGTCGCTGATGGAACGCCACCAGAGCCACACCGTCCACTGCCGTCCGTGCTCGGGGGCCCTGGCCGGCCTCCGGCGCTGGCGTCCCTGGCTGGCCTTGATCCCGTGGTTGTCGGTGGTGGCAGTCGCCTGGTGGCGCTCGCCCCTGGCCCTGGCCGCGGGGCTTTCCCTCGCCCTGCTGGCCTGGTTGGCCGGCCGTCAGTTCAATCGCTGGGAGCGGTTGCTTCAGCAGGGGGATGGGGAGCCCCCGCGCAATCGTCCCTGATCCAAGGCCAAGCCTCTGTCGTCCGCGCCGCCAGCGCTGGTCAGGCTTGATCCGACCGGCGACGCACCACGCGCTCCAACATCGTTTTCTTGGATCCCCAGGGCACAGCGCCGGCCCCGAAGGCGGCGGACCAGGCGAGCAAGGAGGCCACCCGACTGATCATCAGGATCAGGGGTGAAAACCGAGACGTGTCTTCCTTGATGGACTTGGAGAGCAAGGCCTGCCGTTGATCATTGTCTTGCAGCAAGTCTCGCTGGGCAGCCACGAAACCCTTTGTTTTCTGCGCCGGTGTCAGGCCTGGCTCGGAGAAGGCCTTCAGGCCCAAATCCAAATCCGTGGTCGTTTTTGCCCGCATGATCGACTCACGGACCTGCAGCAATCGCACCACTTGGGCTGAGATATCGTTCTGCCGGGCTTGTGCTGCCCTGAAGGTCAGCAGTGAGCTCGAAAGTTGCATGGGAATCAACAGCAGGAAGCCAAAGCAGGCGATCATTGCCAGATGGCGGAACTGGCGAAGGCGTTTCCGAAGGGCTTGTTTTTTCGGGTTGAGCAGCACAGCCAGGTGAAGGAACACAAACCCCAGAAACCCCACGATGGCCTGACGGTCGATCGTCTCAACAAATTGCCCCTGCCACTCGGGTTGCATCGGTTTGCTTTCCACAAGAATGGGCAACAGATGCACCACAAACAGTGTCAACAGGCAGAGTGATCCAAGGTCCAGCAGGAAGCAGATGCGATGGCGTAGGCGCCGGTCTCTCTCCTCTTCCCGAGCGGCCTCTGCTTGCGATGTTTGTGTAAAACCCATTGCAATCCGTCAAAAAATCGGTTGGCTCAAACCGGATCATCATGCCGCTGTCCCGTCCAGCCCGCCAGATGGGAAGCCGCGGGGGAGGCCACCAGGGCCCGGGCCGTGGCCAAGGCTGGTTCCAGGCGCTCGGAGCTGAAGGGCGGCAGGGGGCGGCGCCGCAGCCAGGCCCCCCAGCGAAATTCATGGAACGGGATCAGCGGTTGGGCGGCAATGCGCTTTTCCCGCTTCAATTTCCACACCAGACTGCGATAGGGGTCATCGAGCAGGCCGGGCAGCCGTTCCGGGAGAGCGGTGGCGGGATGGGGACCCACCCCGCGGCCGTCGTAGAGATAAAGCCAACCGCGGCGATGCAGTTCCTCCAGCACCTGGGCCCGCGAGGCGGTGGTCCGCTCCAGCACCACGTAGCCGAAAGCGGTGGCGTCCGGATCCAATTCCACCAGCCCCCTCAGCCGGTGATGGCGATCAACCATCCAGAAGCTCCCCTCCGCCCCCTGGACCAGCGGCACGGGCTTGCCGGCCAGGTAGGCCCGGCGCTCGGCCGCCGTTTCGAAAGAGAAATCCCGCTGGCGGCTTCGCACTTCCGCCAGCCCAACGCACATTTGGGTGGGTTGCAGATCAGCGATCCGCACTTCGATCAGCTCACGCGCCGGGTCGGGTGGAGGGAGGGGCTGATAGGGCGGCAGACGAAGAGTCACGGAACTGGCGCACGCAGGCGGGGAGAAGGCGCGGAGAAGGCGCCGCGGAGCCGGTGAGAGCCACAAATGTAGGCGGCCGCTCCCCCGCATCCAGGCTCCGCGAGCGCCGCGGCTGGCGGAATAGGGTCTTGGGCATTGGATCGCTCCATGACGTCTTCCTTGTCCGACAGGCCTCCGATCCCCTCCCAAGGCTCCCGGGGCCCCATCGGCGTGATGATCTGCGGCCACGGCAGCCGCAATCGTTTCGCAGTGGCTGAATTTGCCCAGCTGGCCGAGGGCCTGCGGCAGCGACTGAGCCCCCTGCCCGTGGCCCACGGCTATCTGGAATTCGCCCGGCCGATCCTGCGGGAGGGTTTGGAGCAGCTGCGGGGCCAGGGGGTGCAACACATCCTGGCGCTTCCGGCCATGCTCTTTGCCGCGGGCCATGCCAAGAACGACATCCCTTCCGTGCTCAACACCTTTGCCGCGGAGACGGGGGTGACGGTGGAGTACGGGCGTGAACTGGGGGTGGATCTGGGCATGATCCAGGCCGCTGGTGCCCGGATCCGTGCCTGTTTGGACGGGGCGGATCAGCGGGAGCGCGCGGCGGGTCGGGTGCCTCCCGCTCTGCACGACACCCTGCTGGTGGTGGTGGGTCGGGGGTCCTCCGATCCCGATGCCAATTCCAATGTGGCCAAGGTGACGCGCATGCTGGTGGAGGGTTTTGGTTTTGGATGGGGAGAAACGCTGTATTCCGGAGTCACTTTCCCCCTGGTGGAACCTGGCCTGCGGCAGGTGATGAAACTGGGCTACCGGCGCGTGATTGTTTTCCCTTATTTTCTCTTTTCCGGAGTCCTGGTCAGTCGCATCGCCCAGCACAGTGCCCTGGTCGCGGCGGACCACCCGGAGGTGGACGTTTTGCAGGCGACCTACCTTGGCGACCATCCGTTGGTGCTGCGCACCTTCGAAGATCGACTGGCGGAGGTGTTGGAGGGCACCAGCGCGATGAATTGCTCCCTCTGCAAGTACAGAGCCCAAGTGCTTGGCTTTGAGCGGGAAGTGGGCCTGCCCCAACACAGTCACCATCATCACGTCGAGGGGTCCGCGGAGGGCTGCGATCTTTGCGAGAAGGAATGCACAGGCGCCTGCCAGAGCGATGGGCCGACGGCACCCCACGACCACCCTGCGGCGGACCACCATCACGACGCCCACCATCCCCCCTATCCCCACGCCAATCACCCCCTCGGTCCGCGGACGCTGCGCCAGCGGTGAGCCGTGAGCGGAGTCTCAGCTGGGATCGTTCCTGACTCGGGTCAATTGTTAAGAGATTCCTATGGGTGGATGTTTTCCCCATGGGCGGCGCGTTTCCCACAGCTCCTGCCCGGTTTTTCCCCACCGCTTGGCACCAATCCCGTCGAAAGGCCGGGCATTTGTGGAAATTCAACCTCTTTCGCTCGATCTCTTGACAACCCGCGTCCTGGAGCAAGGGGGTAGAAAACCGTACCCTCCCCCGCCCGTGAAAGCCTGCTTGGACAAGGCGTCTTGGCCTTCAAGACCCAACAGGCCCTGAGGAGAGCGTCCCTTTGACGAAAGCCCTCGGGATATGGCGTACTGGGCTGCATTGGCGCGGTGCCCCGTGAAGGATTCGGAAACGGAGAAAGAGCTCGCTGGGGTGATCCACGCAACGGAGTGTCCTTCGGACCAGCCAACGAACTGTTCCACAGATTGGCTGACCATGGAGCCCGCCGCTCTGACCCCGGGCCATCCCCGCGCGGAGGGATCTGGCAGCCCACGGGTCAGTCTGGAGGCTGAGGTGCCGGAAGCGCTCTTTGACGGAATGCGGGAGTTCATCCGCACCCATCCCCAATGGGATCAATACAGCGTGATCACGTCAGCCTTGGCGGGCTTCCTGTTTCAAAACGGCGCCCGTGACAGCTGCGTGAAGGATCATTATCTGGCCGGCCTTTTCTCTGACGCAGGAACGCGTGCCCCTTACCTGCGGAACACACCATGAAAAAAGGCGGAGGGGCCAACCTCCGCCTGCTTTTTCTCCCTTGCCCGACCCGTTTAAGGTCGCCTCGCCATGTTCTCCCGTTGCCGATTGGCGTTCTGTGGTGGTTGACACCACAGGCCGGCTCCGGTGAGCGCTTCCTCACCGAGATCTCAGTCGCCGTGTGGCGTTCCACCCCGCCGCAGCGCCCCGGCGCAAGCCCGCCAGCTCAGGGCCATCAAGGTGAGAGTGGGGCTCTGCCAGCCGGCGCTCGGCCAACAGGCCCCATCGGTGACGAGCACATTGGGGGCGCGCCAGCAGGCATTCCAGGGATCCACCATCCCGTCGTCCTCCCGACTGGCCATCCGGGCCCCACCCACCTCGTGGATGTAATACCCCGGCGGGGCCGCGGCCGCCCCCAGGGCGGGGCTGCCTTTGATCCAGGGTTCCAGCAGGGGGAGCACCACCAGATCCTCCAGCGGCCGTGGATCCCCGCCAGCGGCGGCCACAACGTCCCGCATGCGCGCTCCCATGTGGGCCACCATCGCTTCTTCATTGGCCCCCCAGCGGCAGGTGATCAGAGGCACGGGAAGCCCGAGACCATCCCGTTGATCCGTGCACAGGCTGACCCGATTCTCCGGGGAGGGGAGCACTTCCCCATGGCCGATCAGAAAGCCCAGGGCCTCATCGGGGCGGCGCTTGAAGAGTGCGGGTGGATCAAACCGCTGCACGGCCGCCCAGAGCCCGTATCCGCGGGCAAACGCGCTCGTGCCATGGGCTCCAAACAACGTGTTCGGCAGGAAGCAGCTGCCTGCCCCGGAGAGTTCCGCCACGGCCCCCGGGGATCCCTCCACCGGGAGGCTGAAGAAACAGCTGCTGGAGACATGATCCATCAGGTGGCGGCCGAGCTGGCCGGAGGGATCGATCAAGGGGGGGCCATCCAGGCCGGCGCGGGAGTGGAGAAGAATGCGCAGGGTTTCGATCGTGGAGGCGCAGAGCACCACCAGATCGGCCTCCTGCCGTTCCAGCTGGCCGGTGTGCCCATCCACGAGCACCACGCCCCGGGCCCGTTCCCCCGAGGCCTCCATCCACAGATGGCTCACCGTGGCCAGGGAACGCACCCGCACCCGCCCGGTGGCCAGCGCGCGAGCGAGGGTGGAGCCCTGGGCGCTGGAGCGGGGCCAGGCTCCGCCCCCGTTGGGAGCTGGCCGGGCAAAGCCTCGGGAGGGGATGAGGGGGAGGCCGAGATCGCGGGCCACCGCCTCTTTCAGCACGCGTTCCCCCGGGGTCAGGGGCAGGGGAGCCAGGGTCTGCCCGTCGGGCAGCTGGGGCAGGCCATCCCGCTGACCATGGACACCAAGAAGCCTCTCCAGGCGCGTGTAGTAGGGATCCAGATCGGCGTGGGCGATCGGCCAGGAGGGACTCCGCCCATCCCACTCTCCCGCCTTGAACTCGTAGTCCGACAACCGCAGGGTGATACCGCCCCAGGTGAGCGTCTTCCCCCCCACCTGCCGGCCGCGGCTCCAGAGGTAGGGTGCGTCGCCCGGTGTGCGCCAGGGATGACGGCGCTCATCGATGTAGAGATCTGGATTGTGCTTCCAATAGCCGGGGTGATTGGCTTGGAGCCGATGGCGGCCACTGGCCAGGTTGGCCCATCGGCGCAGGCTGTTCAAGGGCTCACTGCCCAGGGCGCGACGGGCCTCCAGATCGGGCCCGGCCTCCAGCACGAGCACCCGCAGCCCCGCCTCCGCCAAGACCATGGCGGCGACGCCACCGCTGGCGCCGGCTCCCACCACAACCGCATCCACCGGATCGGCCGAGGAGGGCGAGCCTGTCGGCGACGGCATCGCGGCAGGGTCCGGGGAGGGATCAGAGGAGAGAGCCATGGGGGGGATTCTCGCAAAGTCCGTCTTGCCAGGCGCTGCGGAATTACCTAACATGTTGATTGTTGAACCTGGATGAAGAAAACTGAAACAACGAACTGGATCCAAAGTCTTTGATCAGGGCTCCGGGTTGGATCTCGGCAATAAACATGCTTGGCACAAGTCGGTAACGGTCTCCAGGGCGCTGCATCTATTTGGTTGTCAGCACAGAGTGTCATCCTCTCAAGGTGGCCCGATTCCAGCCAGTTCGGCCATTGGTTTTGGCGGTTCGGTTGATTTCTCTGTTGCGTCGGGTGCCTTCACTCACGCACGATTGGCTTCCGGGCTTGCCACCAATGACCTTCGAGAAGAGCCGATGGGGACTCTGACAGCCCCTGCGGCGATCGGAATTCCAGTACGTGCGGCCTGAATCAGCTGTGAAGATCCAGAGCAGGAAGCACCGATGATTCGCCTTTGGTTCGAAGATTTTTGGCAGGCATTTGATCCCCGACACAATTTTTTCACCCATACCCTCGATCTCTTCGGCATTCGATATAAGCTGACTCGCTTGTGGCCCGATGTTCTGATCTACTCGGTTTTTGGTCAGCGACATCAAAAGTTTTCCTGCAGGAAGCTTTTTTATACAGGCGAAAATGTTAAGCCGAATTTTGATGAATGTGAGTTTGCCATCAGTTTTGATACGACCTCAAATCCTCGTCATCTGAGGCTACCTGTTTATATCTATCACGCTTGGTATCAATCCCGTGGGCTCGACTTAAAGGAAGGAATTGAGTCCATGCTTGAACTTCTTCTCAACCGCGTCCATGGGCCATCCTTCACGGAGCCGCGGGATCGCTTTTGTAGTTTTATTTTTGGCAATGGCAAACCTCAGAGAAGGAATGAATTTTTCCATGCCCTGAGTGAATATAAATCGGTCGACTCTGCTGGTAAGTGGCTGAACAATACGGGTTACACGGTTGAGAATAAAATCAAATTTCTTCGCCATTACAAATTTAATATCGCCTTTGAGAATGAAAGTTCGCTTGGATACACGACGGAAAAAATACTTGATCCGCTCCTTTCTGGCGCCATACCGATCTACTGGGGGAATCCAAATATCGCTGACGACTTTGCGCCTGGCTCCTACATCAATGCGATGGATTTCTCCAGCGATGAGGAGCTGGTTGCTGTGATCAGGGAAATCGATCAAAACGATGATTTGTTTCGTCAGTATCAACGGGCCGCCTGCTTTGCCAACAACCTCCCCACTCCCTACTGGCAGCTGGAAAGGCTCCATGGGTTTTATCGCCAGGTCTTTGGCCCGCAGGCTCACTGAAACGACCGTTGTCGCGGGAGGACCTGGCACGGGGTGGAAGGAGGAGCTGGCACCGAAGGTGTTGCCCCCACCCGGGTCAGTTGTGCCATGGAAGACTTCTCTTGTTCAGCCGCTCAGGGCGGGGAGGGCTCTCGACCCATTCGCTCCGCGGAAGCTGTCCGGGAGGGTGATCGCTCCTGTGGTTCCAGAGAAGGAATCGACGCCATCAAAGTCATTCATCGCCTCAGGAACGATGGTGGCGAAGTTGATCTCATCGCCAGCCCCCATCGGCGCGGCCAAGGGAAGGGATGCGTCTCCCTGGCCACACGGCTCACCACACCATGCCGGAGGGGACCGCCAGGCTGGCCAACGGAAAACGCCAGGCCGCTGGAGACGCGTGAGGATTGTCAGTGAGCCCAGCTGATTGTCTGTGCCCACCTTCGTGGGGGCGGAGCTGGGCCCGTCGTCCCCTGCTGGCGTTGCCTGTTCATCCTCCTGCCGCGCCTGTTCTGACCTCGCCTTGAGGGGTGTCGGGGGGGCCTCTCCAGAGGTCAGGCCGGGTTCCAATGGAGCTGGCCTCCCCCCCTGGCTTCCGGGGAGCGGAAAGGGCACGCCATAAAAAAAAGCAACAAAACGTGCCCTTGGAAAATGTGGTGGCGGGGGCGAGATTTGAACTCGCGACCTTCGGGTTATGAGCCCGACGAGCTACCAGGCTGCTCTACCCCGCGCCATGGATTCAGCATACCAGGCCATGGTGCGCTCCCGTCCCCCCCCCACCAATCAGGCCCGCAGCTCGCCCACCACCTCCAGCTTCAGATGGGGAGCAGGAGCAAGAAAGCGCTCGCTCAATTCCTCGACGCTCATCGGCGTCAACCAGTCCAGCTGCTTCAAGACATGGAGCGCCGCCGCCCGCTTGGCCCTTCCGTGGCCATCCTCCACCTTGATGGCCACCCCCAAGCCTTCCCCCACCCGGCTCAGGCACTGAATGCCCTCGGCCCCGCCTTTGCTCACCACCTGCCCATGGCCCAGGCGCATCAGCTCGGTGTCAAAGCACCCCTCCCCCGCCACCAGCTCCGGGTGGGCCAGCATCGACCGGCTCAGCCGTTCCAGGTCGGGTTGGCTGCCGCCTCCCAGATGGGCGAAGAGCAGGGCCATTTGGGCCAGCTGCAATTGGAGGGTGGGCGCGCCACAGTCGTCGCGCGCCGCCACCAGCTCGGCGGAGGGAAGCGCCAGCAGTTCCCCGACGCGCTTGAACACCTCTTGTTGCAGCGGATGATCGACCTGCAGGTAGCTCTCCAGCGGCCAGTGGAGCTGGCGACAAGCGGCCAGGAAGGCGGCATGCTTGCCGGAGCAGTTGTGCCGCAGGGGGCTCTGACCTTCGCCGGGGGGTGGACACTGCAGATCCCCCACGTCGAGCTGGGCTCCCCAGAGGAGGCGGAAGGCTTCCCGGGCCTGGGTTGTGGTGCCCGCATGGGAGGCGCAGGCGATCGCCAGGCCCCGCTCCCCGGCGCCATGACGGTCGGCCGCGCCGCTGCTGACGAAGACCGTTGCCTGAAAGGGCTTGAGGGCGGAGCGCACAAAAGACAGCAGCTGGGGATCCCCCGCGCGCATCAACACCCGCCCCCGCTGATCGCAAACCACGGCATGCACCCGATGACAGGATTCCGGGATGCCATTGCGCAACAGGCGCACCTGCAGCTGCGGAACCAGGGGGCGGTTGGTGCCGGAAAAGCTGGAGGTCAGAGACATGGGGGCGCTGGAGGGATCTGACGGTGTGCCGCCGGGCTGGATGTCAAAGAGCCTGACAGAGCCCCGTTCCCACCCCCATCAGCAGGATGACCCAGAGGATCCCCTGGCGCAGCCTCCGCAACACGGGACTGACCTGATGGCGAGCCACCAGCAGATCCCGCTGATGCCAGGCCAAGGGTTTTTCCCAAACCTGGCCGTCGTACCAGCCGGATTCCTCGTATTCCACCCGCTCGGAACAAAGGCGGCGGTGGAGATGGGACCAACCGAGCCACTGGCGCAGCAGCAGCAGCAGGGGAAGCACCAGGGTGAAGGTGAGGGCCGCGATGGCCAGGCGGGAGGGGTGGTGCCTCAGGCTCCAGCTGCCGCTGGCCACGAGCAGCCCCGCTGGCAGGGCCGCCAGCCAGGACACTCCCAGGCTCCGGATGAGGTCCAGCGACCCATGGGCCGGCCAGCGAAAGAACCACGACCGCTCCAGCTGGCGGTATTCCTCCAGAGGAAGCTGCTCAGGAGAAACGGGGCAGGACACAGCGGGCTCGGCGGACTCGGCACCGAAGCCGGCGGAGGGCGATGGGGGGTCGTTCACGCTGAGGGATCGTTCACACCGATGGAATCAGGAGGTTGTCAGGGGTGTGACGACAGGGGAGGGGGCAGGGGCCGGGGTGTGCCGATGCTGCTCTCCATGCCGCCAGAACGATTCCAGATCGTAGAAATTCCGTTCCTGGGGCGTGAGCACATGCACGATGAGCTCGCCATAGTCGAGCAACAGCCAACGGCCCTCCCGCTGTCCCTCTCGACGCAGGGGGAGGCGGTGGGCCTCCTGCTCCAGCCGATCCTCCACGGAGCGGGCGATGGCCCGCACTTGCACATCACTGAGGCCTGAGCAGATCACGAACCAATCCGCCAGGGAAGAGACATCCTCGACGCGGATCAGGCGAATATCCACCGCCTTGCGGTCATCACAGGCTTCGGCGGCCAGCCGGGCCAGGGCCTCGCTTGCAAACTCAGCCATACACGTTCTCACTGCTGATGGATTGGCGCGAGCCCTGCTGCTGGGCCATTTCCGCCCGAGCCTTCCCCGCACTCTTGCGCAGTGCCTCGAGCCGATTTTCGTAGAAGGCCCGCTTGCGCTTCTTGCGACTCTGCTCCACAAGTTCCGTCAGGGCGCCTCCGAGGCTCTTGTAGGCGTTCGGGAGGGCATATCCGAAGCGGCAGGCCAGTTCGATGGCCCGCTCGTCCGCCTGGATGGCGTCTTGCAGGCGTTTTTCGGAGTTGTTCTTCAGGTAGAGCCGATAACCGGCAAAGCCGGACAGCCCCATGGCCACCAGGAGCAGCAGGCCGTCCTGCACCCAGAGCTCGCCGATCGCCCCGCCCAGGCCGATGGCCAGAGCCGCCATCTCCCAGCCGTCACGGGGAATGGCGTCGTTCTGGATGCGTCCCACCTCGTGCCAGAAGAGCAGGTTGCGGTGGTCAAGGGCCAGTTGATCCCATTTCTCCAGATCCACTTGGATCTCAACCTCGTCGCGCCCGATCTCCTCAAGGGTGATCAGGGGGGGATCGACGGAAGCGGCGGCTTCGACGAACACCCAGCTCTGCATTTCCGGTGGAAGCAGCCCTTTCAGGCGCTGGAGTTCGCTCATCGACGGTCTGGCGTTGATCTTGGAATGCCCATCAGATTAGCGATCGTGCCAGGGGGAGGCGGCCGGATGGTGGGGAGATGACCGCACGCGTGAGAGGCTGGCACTGTTTTGGCCTCCTTTGCCCCATGCCCCGCCGCACGGATCTGCGTCGCATCCTGCTGCTGGGCTCGGGGCCGATCGTGATCGGCCAGGCCTGCGAATTCGACTATTCCGGCACCCAGGCCTGCAAGGCCCTGCGCGCCGAGGGCTTTGAGGTGGTGCTGGTGAACTCCAATCCGGCCTCGATCATGACCGACCCGGACCTGGCCGATCGCACCTACATCGAGCCCCTGACTCCCGAGGTGGTGGCCCGGGTGATCGAGCGGGAGCGCCCCCAGGCCCTGCTGCCCACCATGGGCGGCCAGACGGCCCTGAACCTGGCCGTGGCCCTGGCGGAGAACGGCACCCTGGCCCGGTTCGGCGTGGAGCTGATCGGGGCGAACCTGGAGGCCATCCGCAAGGCGGAAGACCGGCTGCTCTTCAAGGAGGCCATGGAGCGCATCGGTGTCTCCGTCTGCCCGTCGGGCATCGCCAACAGCCTCGAGGAGGCGGAGGTGGTTGGGGAGGCCATCGGCAGTTACCCAAGGGTGATTCGGCCGGCATTCACGTTGGGCGGGTCGGGGGGGGGCATGGCTTACAACCCCGAAGAATTCCGGGCGATCTGCAAAAGCGGCCTGGAGGCCTCTCCCGTCTCCCAGATCCTGATCGAACAATCTCTGCTTGGTTGGAAAGAATTTGAGCTGGAGGTGATGCGTGATAACGCCGACAACGTTGTGATCGTCTGCTCGATTGAAAATCTTGATCCCATGGGAGTGCATACCGGTGATTCGATCACCGTGGCCCCCGCACAGACCCTCACAGACCGGGAATACCAGCGCCTGCGGGATCAGGCAATTGCCATCATCCGCGAAATCGGTGTGGATACGGGTGGCAGCAACATTCAATTTGCCATCAACCCAGCTGATGGCGAAGTGGTGGTGATTGAGATGAATCCTCGCGTCTCCCGCTCCTCGGCCCTGGCGAGCAAGGCCACGGGATTCCCCATTGCCAAGATTGCCGCTCGCCTGGCTGTGGGCTACAGCCTGGACGAGATCATCAATGACATCACCGGCGCGACGCCGGCTTGCTTTGAGCCCACCATCGACTACGTGGTGACCAAGATTCCCCGCTTTGCCTTTGAAAAATTCCGCGGCAGCCCGCCGGTTCTCACCACCGCCATGAAATCGGTTGGTGAAGCCATGGCGATTGGCCGCTGCTTTGAGGAGTCGTTTCAGAAGGCCTTGCGGTCCCTGGAAACCGGCCTGGCGGGATGGGGCTGCGACCGACCGGATCCCCTGCCGGAGGCCAGCGATCTCGACCGTCAGCTGCGGGTGCCTTCCCCGGATCGGATCCTCGCGGTGCGGGTCGCCATGCAGGCGGGTCGCAGCGATGCGGAGATCCATGGTCTGAGCGGCATGGATCCCTGGTTTCTGGCCAAGTTGCGCGGGGTGCTGGAGGCGGAGCAACGGCTGCTCACCGGTCGCCGCCTGGCCGATCTCGACGCCGCCGCCCTGCTGGAGCTCAAGCAGCTCGGATTCTCCGATCGCCAGCTCGCCTGGGCCACCGGCAGCGATGAGCTGGCGGTGCGACGCCACCGCCAAAGCCTGGGCGTGAAGGCTGTTTTCAAGACAGTGGACACCTGCGCGGCGGAATTCGCCTCCAGCACCCCCTACCACTACGCCACCTACGAGCGGCCCCTGTTTCGCCTGGCGGAGGATGGCTCCCTGGTGGCCCTGCCTCCCGCCGAGGAGGTGCGCGCGGAACGGCGTCGCACGGTGATGATCCTCGGGGGCGGTCCCAACCGCATCGGCCAGGGCATTGAATTCGAATACTGCTGGTGCCAGGCCGCCTTCGCCCTGCGCGATGCCGGATTCGCCACGGGGATGGTCATCGGCACTCCGGAAACCGTCTCCACCGACTCCGACACCAGTGACCGGCTCTATTTCGAACCGCTCACCCTTGAGGATGTGCTCAACGTGCTGGAGGTCGAGCGGCCCGAGGGGGTGATCGTGCAGTTTGGCGGCCAGACCCCGTTGAAGCTGGCGATTCCCCTGATGCGTTG
>JBKDTB010000060.1:0-2780 GCA_046340515.1 Cyanobacteriota bacterium
CACCACCGCTTCCGCCTCGTTCGCCGCCATCCTCCGCAAGGAATCCGCCGCTTCGGTCCCGCCGATGTGGCCCAAGGCTTCGGCGGCGGCGGCGCGGTCGGCATGGGGAATGCTCGCCTCGGCCATGGTGAAGGCCAGGGGCTTCACAGTCACCGCCATGTGCTCCTTGAGCGCCTCGTCCTTGGCATAGGACGTCAAACCCTCGATGGCTTTGGCGCGCAACTCGCGATTGGCCCATGCCAAATCGCGGGCATGGCGGCGGATCAGGTACTCAGCTTTCAAGATCCGCTCCTTCCGCTGGTCGATTCCCGCCAGCTCCGCCAGGGTGTCGGGAACCTCCTGCCAACGCTCCGACAAGCCTGGATCCATGGTTGGTCCCTTGAGGCTCAACCATTCCTCGAAACAGTCGCGGCAGGCGGCCAAAAACCCTCGGCTGCGCTCCAGCGGATTCGCCCCGCCTTCTCCCTGGACCATCTCAAGATCCATGCCCAGCAGCCTCTGAAGCCAACCCTTCACTTCTTGGTCATGCGCTTCGGGAGAGCGATCGCCCTTCAACCGTTCCAGCTGCGCCATCGCCGCCAGATAATCGGCCAGGGGATCGAGTGACAGCCGATACCAGGGATCGTTCTCATCCTCCTGCGTGCGCTTGGCCTCATCCTGCTTCGTGCGCTTGATCAGATGGAGCTTTTCTTCCAAATACCGAAACAATCCTTCCGACGGGCCTGAACCGTGCCCTTGTGCGCTCCCCGACAAGACGTTCTCCAAGATTTGCAAGGCAAAAGAGCGGCGAAAGTCTTTCGGGAACCAACCCTCGCCTTGCCCATGGGCTCTCAGAGCCAGGGCCTGGAGACTGTCCAGCACCCATGAGCTCTGGATCGTCATCCCATCGTCCAAGCAACGACAGTCCGGGGGGACGGTTTTGTCAATGTCACTCACATAATTCCTCATCAACTGCGGCACAGAACTGGGCAGCAAGCCTCGAATCTCTCCGTCGCGAACATGCTTCATCGCGGTTTCAATCACCATCCAAGCCAACAACACCGTGATTTCCTTGCCGCCCAACATCCGCTGCATCAGGCTCTTCGTTTCTGTTTGATTGTCAGCGGTGAAAAACGTCGTGGATTCTGGCTCCACCGCTTCCTTGGCTTGCAGATAGTTTTCAAAGAAAGAGAACAGCTCCTCACTTGTGTGCAGGCGCTGGGGTTGAATGCGGGTGACGTCCCAGCCATTTTTACTAAAGAACTCGCCATCGCCCTGCAGTCGTGAGGTGAGCAGCACCAGGGAGTTGGGGGGAAGTTTCTTCTGCACCCACTGGCGCTCCGTGTCGCTGAGTTCCGAGAAATGATCCAGGATCAGCAACAGTCGCTTCTTGCGCAGCAGCTCCTCCACATCGACAAGGTCCAAGCCCGTGCCGCCACGGTGAGCCAAAAAGTCATGCACGCGTTGAACCAAGGAGTCGTCGGGGGAGAGATGCGCGGGGTCATAAAGAATGGGCAACAACAGATGATCGGCCAGCTCTCCCTCCAAGGCCCAGCGGGCGATTTTGAAGGCCAGGCTGGTTTTGCCCGCGCCACCCTCCTCCGAGATCAAGAGCATCTGACTGTGCGGGGAAGCCACAACAGCCCGAAAATCCGCCGCCTCTGGCACACACTCCCTCCCCTCCCCGACCTTCTGACCAGGCACCCCCAGCCTCACCTTCAGCGGCACATGAATGCTTCGCTCCTGCACCTCGGGATGCTGCAAGAAATAGCTTCTCACTCCCTCCAGACATGACCGCAGCCTATCGTCAAGGGACGACAGTGGATCGGTTCGCGGATTCTTGGCAGCATAGCCCGCATCGGTTACACTTTCCTTTTCAAGATTTGTCTTCACAACATCAAGAACATATTTCTTGCATCCTGATTTACTGCGATCTCTACAGTCGTCGAAATGGATGCTGAAACGCCTGCAACCCTGACCTTGAGTCTTGCCTCCCAAGTGGTTGGTACAAGGGCCATATATCTCAAGACGCTTCAGCGCATCACTGATGTCAGATGTATTTATCCTGCCGCCAAGTTTCAAACCATCAGCGCACGCTCTGATGGCAGATGTGGTTGCATATAGGGAATTCTTTTTGCCACGTTTGAGGTGGAAATCGGATGACACCGTAATCCAGGCTTGCTTGTCGGGCTTGGCCTTGTCACCTTCCCAGCCGACAATCAATGACCTTCTCAGTTTGTCACATTCGTCTGGACTTTTGTTCTTCTTAATTTTTTCCCAACACGGCTCCTCTTTGTCAAAGGCCAATTCCAGCAAGACGTCCAACACAACTCCCAGGGTCAAATCCGCTTGCGGCCCCTTGATTGCATTGTCGCGCGACATTCTCAGCACCGAGCCACCGCTTTGGGAATTTTACACGCAGAAACGCATTCCCGCTCCCAAGCCAAGTCCCTGGCCTGGACTGGCTTCGGGAACCCTCTTCCCCAAGGTTTGGCCCAAGGGGCCGAAGGCGCCAGCGGCTCAAGGGCCTTCGCCAGGTACAACCTGCCTTCACAACCCAGAACTCTTGATTTCTGGAGGGCAACACCCACATCTCCCACTCCCTTCCTGCGCTCGGATCAGATTTGAGCCTGCTTTGCCGCTTGCCGTTTTGGTTTGGGCAAACCCAAACAGAAGATGGTTTTCCCAAGGGAAAAAGCAGCTCCAGAAAGGGTTTTGCCTTGATCTTTTCTGCTCTTTCTTTGGGCAACATTCTCAAGGCTTACTGGATCTGTCCCCTCCGGAAAACGGATCCATGGTCA
>JBKDTB010000061.1:0-25019 GCA_046340515.1 Cyanobacteriota bacterium
CACCACCGCTCCCGATGCCGATCAGGACCGCTCTGAGCGCTCAGGGCGGGAGCTGTTGGCTGAACTGGCGGCGGTTTTCGAGGAATTGGCCGGAGTGGCGCTGGGCCTCAGCCGGGAGGAGATCCTCGCTGAGGCGGAGGAAACAGTGGCGCTGACGCGGGTGATGGCGGCCTTCCAGGCAAACGGTGTGCTCTTCTCCAAGGGAGCCCCCGTGGCGGAACTGCAGGCGCTGGTGAAGGTGTACCGAGCCGCCCTGGAGGCCCATGACGGCTACCGAATCGAGGGTCAAATCCGCGCTCCGATCCACCTCATCAAAGCCCGGGAGAGGGGCGGAGCCGAGAGTGTTGTGGATGACCGTCCGGCCTGGGGCTGGCAGGCCTGCTCGCAGGAGGGCGTGATCATGGCGGAGGTGCCAGGCACCCACATCACGATGATGGCGCCGCCACAGGTGTCCTTCTTGGCCGAGCGGCTGGGCGAGATCCTGGCGGCGGTGTCATCCCGTGGTCACGCACCGATGACGAAGGATCCGCAAGGAGTGATTCGGGCTGTGTGAGGTGAAATGAAAAATCCCTGCGATCACGATCACTGGAATGTTCCACTGGATCTCTCCCCGGAATTCAAGTGGCAGATCCAGCTCCCCGGTGGGGGCCACCAGATTGAGCTGTCGCGATCGGCGGGCATCTGTGCCCACGCTGACGCCCCGCTGGGAGAGCGTGATTCCAGCCGGATCGGGGTGGTCCAGGTTCATCAAACCAGACGAGTCGCACGGTATCGGGGAAATGGCGATTGGCCAGCAGGATGATCGGCCCGAAGCGGCGGGAATCTGCTCAGCCTTCTGGAGCATGGTGATCGAGATCTCTGCGCTCCTGCTGACGCTGGGATGTTTCAACGAGCGCCTGAAAAGGGGGTTGGCTCAACCATGAGTAACAACAGAGATGATGTCCCCCCAGTAACGGTCCCAACACATCGTGGTGGGCATCGCTGGTGAATGGCGAGACCGATTGCCGATGAATAGGAACAGACACTGCGGCAGATCCTGGCGCTGGGGCACGAGCACAGAGAACAATCACCCCTGTCCCTGACCCGGCGTACCTGCCAGCAACGTCTCCAACGTCAGCAAGCTGAGTGAACCGTCCTGAAGCCTGACGAAGTGCAGACCACCAACAGTGGCGCGGCATGGGTGGGCGGGGTGCCCCATGTCTGGCGTCAAGCCCGTTGGCGCCGGCCAACCCCATTGGCTCCGGACATGGCGAAAAGCTCAAGGATGTTTTGCCCGCAGATGCAGGCACTGCCGCACCACTGGTCTGGGTTGTCGGTGATTCGGTTCGGCATGGCTCCGTGTTGAACACCCTCCCCCCAGCGACCGGTTGGCGAGGAATCGAGAGCCTGGCGCACCACCTCCAGCACAGCTCCCGCAATCCCCGGGGCTTCTGCGCAGTCCACCGCGTCAAACAAGTCCACGGGCGCCTCTTCCCCATCAGGATGGCGACTGGTCGTCGTCATCCGGCTCAGCGTCTTCAACCGCAGCTCGGGCAGGGGCTCGACACTCCTCCCCACCTCAGCGAGCCAATCGACGAGCCGATCCAGCGAATCGTTGTGCGTTGGCTCTTCGCCAAGGGCAATCAGCAGCCCCATGAGCGCCTTCTTCGCCGGCTGTGCGCTGTGTTGGCAGCACTGGCAAAAAACGCCCCATCCCGCGCGTCGTCCGCCCCAGGGTCGGGATCGCCAAGCAACGGCTCGATCCCTTCTCGCAGTTCGGGGATGGTCGCGTCGCGGCGTCGCGCCCGAATCCCGGCCACCGTGGCGGCGTTCAGGGGCCCTTCTCCTGCAGCCCCTTCAACGCCGCCAGCAGGCTCGCCGGGCTCTGGGGATCCACCATCAGCACGCTGCCCCCCTGTGCCTTGGCCATCTCCTGGCCCATGGACATCCAATCCCTTGCCAGCAGGAGCCGCAGCCCTTCGGCGGCGGCGGGTTTGGCTTCGATCACCGCCGCCAGCTCGGCGGCGGCCTCCGCCCGCGCCTTGGCGAGGAGCCGCTGCTGTTGGGCCTGGGCTTCCGCTTCCAGGAGCAGGGCCTCCTGTTTGGCCTTCGCATCCAGCACGAGCGCCTCCGCCCGGCCCCGAGCCGCGTTCACCTGTGATTCCCGCTCCCCTTCGGAGCGCAGGATCGCGGCCCGCTTTTCCCGTTCAGCGGTCATCTGCTTTTCCATCGCCTGCTGCACGCCCGCGCTGGGCTGGATGTCGCGCAACTCCACTCGCGTCACCTTCACTCCCCAGGGGTCCGTGGCCTCATCCAGTTCCCGCAGCAACACCTCGTTCACCTGGGAGCGGGTGGTGAAGGTCTGGTCGAGATCCAACTTGCCCATCTCCGCCCGGATCTGCGTCAGCACCAGGTTCACCATCGCCGCCTGCAGGTTCTCGACGGCGTAGTAGGCCCGCTCGTGTTCCAGCAGCTGCCAGTACACCACCGCGTCCACCTCAATCGACACGTTGTCGCGGGTGATGCACTGCTGGGGCGGGATGTCGAGCACCCGCTCCCGCAGCGACTCGCTGCTCACCACCTTCTCCACTCCCGGCAGCACGAAGGAAAGCCCCGGCGTGAGCTGGCGGTTGTATTTGCCCAGCCGCTCCACGAGCTTTGAACTGCTGCTGCTTGTCACCTTCACGCTGCTCAGGCCCAGGGCGCTGAGCAGCACCAACACCAAGGGGATCAGGGGTTCCATGGGCGGGCGGGCGGTCTTCTCAGGCTAGGAAAGATCTCGTCTTCAGCCCGCCCTCGGCATGCTCTCCTCCTCTCTGCTGTGGCTGCTTGTCGGGACGGCCCTCTGGTTGCTGGTGTTGCTCGGAGTCGACAGTGATGGCCTGCTCCTGGTGGGGGGCTCCGTCGCCCTGGTGCTGGCGCTGCTGCAGGCGGCGCTGCCCCTGCCGGTGGCGGCCCAGGCGCTGTTGTTTCTGGCTCTGGTGACCATCAGCCATGGCTGGGTGCGGCGCTGGCTGAGCCGGGGAAAGGACGGCGCCGCCTTGGTGCCCTCGCCCCGGTCGGAGGAGGCCCTGGTGATGGAGGCCTTCGCCCCTGACGGGCGGGGTCGGGTGCGCTGGCAAGGGCAGAGCTGGGCCGCCCGCAGCCTGGACTGCGCCGCCCCCTTGAGCGCGGGGCAGCGGGTGATCGTGATGGGCCGTGAGGGCAACTGCCTGCACGTCATGGCCCGGGGGGGCGACCTGACGGCGATCCAGCAACGCGAGGAAGGCGACGGTGCCGCCGGTTGACGCGCGGCCTGCGAGACCCCGTTTCTCCTGAAGTCCTGCAGTCCGACCCCCGCCTCGGCCCCCCTGCAGTCCCCCCCCCCCGGGGAGCGTCCTTGGTCGCCCCGGGGGCGCCGCGGTCAATCAAAAAAGAGCAGACTCACCACCTTCCCCATGTCTTCGGCGGTGCGGCAGCTGGAGAGGAGGGTTTCGCTGTCGTGGAAGGCGTAGCAAATCAGCTGGTCGCAGCGGCTGATGATCTCCTGGTTGCAGAGGCTGCTGGCCATCGGCAGGGGCAGTTCGTCGTGTTCCGGCTTCTCCACCAGGTGCAACACCTGATCGAGCTGGGCCCGCGACTCGCTCGGCTGGCGGTCGAGACTTTGGGGCAGCAACACCGTCAACCGGCCGGGATCCACCTCCAGCACCCCCCTGATCACCGCCGCGTTGACTCCCTGGGAGCCGGAGGTGATCAGGCTGTGGCCCTCCTGGGCCAGGGAGCGCGCCACCAGCTCCACCAGATGGATCGACACCACCGGCACATGGCGGCTGCCCAGGATGGCGATGCGTCGCTTGCCCTTGTCCTGGAGCATCGCCAGCTCCTGAGCCAGCGTGTCGATCCTGTCGAGAGCCGGAAGGTCGAGAGACCGGGTCACCCGTCGTTTGCCCGCACTGATCTTGGAAGCTAGCAGCGGTTCAACGGCTCACGGCAGTCCCAGCCGCGCGAACAGCCGCTCAAAGTGACAATTCTCTTCCACCAGGCGGATCGCGTGGGTGGCCTTCACCGCTTCGTGCAGCCGCACTTGGCCGATGGCCGCCTCGATCACCTCCACCGTGGTGAGGGTGTCGTGGTCGACCTTCAACACCGGCACCTCCAGCTCCTCCGCCCGGCTGATCAGTTGGGGCAAGGGTTCCCCCACTCCGGTGAGGATCAGGCACTGGGTGGAGGCCTCCAGGGCCGCCAGCTGGATGTCGGTGCGATCCGCCCCGGTGACCACCGCCATGTTGCGGCGCCGCCGGAAGAATTCCATCGCCGAATTCACGTTCATCGCGCCGATCGACAGGGTTTCCACCAACAGGTCAAGCCGGTCTCTGGAGCAGAGCACACGGGCCTGAAGGCGGCGCTCCAGCTCCTCCACCGTGACGCTGCGCAACAGGGGGCTGCGGGGCAGCACGCCCAGCACCAACAGGCCGATCCGCTCCAGGGCCGGCTGCAGGTCTTGGCGGAAGGCCGCGAGGGCGTTGGGAGGCACCCCGTTGATCACCACCCCGGCCAACAGGGAGCCCAGTTGGCTCTTGGCCTCCAGAAGGGGCTCCACATCCCGGCTGTCCTTCCAGGGGTGCACGAGCACCACGGCGGCTTCCAGGGCGCGGGCCAGGGGCACCAGCCCGAAGCCGAACAAGGTGCCCTCGCTGAACCGGCCCGCCCCCTCCAGAATCACCAGATCGCTGGCTTCTTTCCCGAGGCGTGCTTTCAGGGCCTCGATCCCCTCCACGGGGCCCGTGTCGCCGCGCATCAGGCGCTCGTGGGCGGATCCCGGCGCGAGCACGGCCAAAGAGGCGATCAGTCGGCTGGTGTCCAGGCCGAGGTGACTGCCGATGAAGCGCACATCGGCATCCAGCAGCGGGTCGCCCGGTTGTTGGATTTCCGCGGGCTCCAGGCAGGTGGCCAGTGGCTTGCCGAAAACAAAGGGCACGCCCCGGCGCTCCAGCTGGTGGGCCAGGCCCAGCACCACGGCCGACTTGCCGCTGAACGGTTCGCAGGAGCCAATCAGCAGCGGGTTGGGCATGGAGTGGCCTCAAACAGCCGAGCTGTGGCAGATTCTTGCAGCTCGTCCCCCTCCGCCGCTGAGCCCCGCCACGCCCGCCGACCTTGCTGCCGTGTCTTCCCCCCCGCGCACCGTGGCGATCACGGGGGCCCGCGGAGCCCTCGGCCAGGCCCTTCTCCGCCGCTGGCACCGCCGCGGCGCCCGATTGATCGCCCTCACCCATCGCTCCGCCGACGGCACGGTGGCTCCCCTGCGCCTGCTGGACGCGGCGGGGGAGGAGATTCCCCTGCGGCAGGTGGGCTGGCAGTGCGGCCAGGAAGCGGAGCTGGCGCCCTGGCTCGCCGAGGTGGATGTGCTCGTGCTCAACCACGGGGTGAATCCTTACGGCCGTCGGGATCCGGAGGCCGTTGACCTGGCGCTGGAGGTGAACGCCCTGAGCCACTGGCGGCTGCTGGAGCTCTTCGCCCGCCAGACGGCCGGCCGGCCGGCGCCGGCGGAGGTGTGGATCAACACCTCCGAGGCCGAGATTCAGGCCGCCCTCAGCCCCCTCTACGAGATCAGCAAGCGGTTGCTCGGCCAGCTCCTCAGCCTGCGGGCCCTCGACCTGGCCTCCCCCGGCGCGGACCCGGCCGGTCCAGCGCCCCTGATCCTGCGGCGCCTGGTGCTCGGCCCCTTCCGCTCCGAACTCAACCCCTATGGAGTGCTGTCCGCCGACTGGGTGGCGGGAGAAATCCTGCGGCAGGCCGATTGGAACTGCGGCTTGATCATCGTCAGCATCAACCCCCTCACCTATGGGCTGATGCCCCTGGCCACCCTCGGCCGCTGGCTTTACTACCGCTGCTTCACCCGCCGGGGGGGGCCTGCCGGGCCCAGCCCCTAGAAGTCGCGATCCGTCAGGATCTCGCAGCCATCGCTGCTCACCACGATGGTGTGTTCCCACTGGGCGGAGAGGCTGCCATCCACGGTGACCACGGTCCAGCGATCCTTCAGGGTGCGGCAACCTTTGCCGCCGGCATTGAGGATCGGCTCCACCGCCAGGGTCATGCCGGGGCGCAGGGTGACGTTGGGAAGATCGCGGGTGCGGTAGTTGAAGACCGAGGGTTCCTCGTGCAGGTTGCGGCCCACCCCGTGGCCGGTGAAATCCTCCACCACCGCATAGCCGTGGGCCTGCACGTGGTCTTGCACGGCGCCGGCCAGCTCCAGCAGGGTGCTGCCGGCGCGGATGGTGGCCAGACCCCGCATCAGGGATTCCTGGGCGACCCGGCTGAGGCGACGGGCCTCCTCGCTCACCCCGTCGCCGACGCCGATGGTGATGCAGCTGTCGCCGTGATAGCCGTCGAAGCAGGCTCCCGTGTCCACCTTCAGCAGATCCCCCGCCTGGATCACCCGCTTGCCACTCGGGATGCCATGCACCACCTCGTTGTTGATGCTCGCGCAGATGCTGGCCGGAAACCCGTGGTAGCCCTTGAAGCTGGGCACGGCCCCCATCTCGCGGATGCGCTTTTCGGCATGGCGGTCGAGATCACCCGTGGTCATGCCGGGAGTGACCAGGTCGGCGATCTCCCGCAGAACCGTGGCCACGATCCGGCTGGCGGTGCGCATGGTGGCGAACGCCCGGGCCGACTTCACCTCCACCCCCCCGCGGTTGCCGCTGAGGCGGGGCCCGACCCGGCTCGGCTCGGCTCCGGACTGAGGGTCCCGGCCCCGGGATCCGCTGGAGGCGGCAAGCAGATCGGCGAACTTCATGGTGGCGATTGGGGGAAGGGCGATGGCGGGGTGCCAGGGAGCGCCCGGAAGACAGAATGCGCTTCCCAAGCTATCGGTGAAGGGCCGTCGCCTGCCGTGGACCCCATGGTCGAAGGACCCTCCGCCCGCCGCTCGCCCTCCCTGCAGACCCGCGCGCGCCGGGCCCACGCCCTGCTGGCCCCCTTCGTCCTGGCGCCCCTGCTGCTGACGGCCGGCACGGGGGTGGCCTATCGGGTGCTGCGGGATTGGCTGGGCTGGGAGCGGGATCGGGCCCATGGCTTGATGACCCTGCACGAGGGAGAATGGCTGCGGCCCCTGGTGGGCCGCCACGGGGAAACGGTCTACGTGCTCCTCAACGGGCTGGGCGTGCTGTGGATGCTGCTCACCGGGGCCACCCTGGCCTGGCAGCGTCTGCGGCGCGGGCTCAGCGGCCGGGGTGGACAGGACCGGTGACAAGGTCCGGTGACAAGGTAAAGTCTTGGTTTGGCTCAATGATTCAGGACGCTAGAATGGCTGCGGAACCTTCCGAGAGCACAACACTGACGCCCGAGGATGGGCCCTCCCCGGAGGAGTCAACGGCCCCTGCAACCTCCGCGGAGGTTGAGGAGATCAGCCCTGAGGCCTCCGTGCCCGAGGTGGAGAACAAGCCCGCCGGCCGTCAGGCCATCGTCGGCAAGCGCAGCGCCCGAGAGTTGATCGAGGCCTTTGAGGCGGAGCAACTCAAAGACGACCTGCCAGAGATCTATGTGGGCGACACCGTGCGGGTGGGCGTGCGCATCCGCGAGGGCAACAAGGAGCGGATTCAGCCCTATGAAGGGGTGGTGATCGCCATGCGTCACGGCGGTCTCAACGCCACGATCACCGTGCGGCGGATTTTCCAGGGGATCGGTGTGGAGCGGGTTTTCATGCTTCACAGCCCTCAGGTGGCTTCCGTGAAGGTCGAGCGTCGCGGTAAGGTGCGGAGAGCGAAGCTCTTCTATCTGCGCGACCGGGTGGGTAAAGCCACGCGGGTCAAGCAGCGCTTCGATCGCTGAGGGATCGTCCCTCCTCTCAATGTTGTTGCCCTTGTGGTGACAACACGGGTGCATCGCCTTGCGCCGTTAGTTCAGTTGGTAGAACGCAGGTCTCCAAAACCTGATGTCGGGGGTTCAAGTCCTCCACGGCGCGTTCGATGCACCCCCTTCTTGTTGTTTCCTTGTTCCGAGCATGGAGTTGGATCTTCAACCCGGTGATGTGGTCAAAGTTCTGGAGTCCGCGGCTCTGGGTTGGGTTCGTGCCAGGGTGATCCGGGTCAAATCCGGTGGCCGTGTGGTGGTCCAAAGCGACCAGGGGCGGGAATTCACCGCCCGTGGCAATCAGGTCCGCCTGATTGAACCCGCCGGTTTCCGACCCTGAGGTGTCCTTCCCGGCTCCGGTGACTCCTTCTTCGCCAGCCATTTGACGGAAGGAACCGTGACAGGGGATACTGAGGAGGTTGGCAACGGAGCCAACGGATCGGTCAGAGACTTTTAGCCTCAACCGTTCCCCATTTGGGACTGTAGTTCAATCGGTTAGAGCACCGCCCTGTCACGGCGGAAGTTGCGGGTTCGAGCCCCGTCAGTCCCGTTCAAATCATGAAAGCGAGAGCATCCCGCTGATGGCTGAGGTTTCCTCCGTACGCGTCCGCCTTGCTCCCAGCCCAACAGGCACCCTCCACATCGGCACCGCCCGCACGGCGGTGTTCAATTGGTTGTTCGCCCATCACCAGGGAGGATCGTTCCTCCTGCGAATCGAGGACACCGATCGGGAGCGTTCCAAGCCGGAATACACCCGGAACATCCTCGATGGCTTGCGTTGGCTGGGGCTCCAGTGGGATGGGGAGCCCGTGATTCAGAGCGCCCGCATTGAGGTCCATCGGCAGGCCATTGCCCGCTTGCTGGCCGAGGGCAAAGCCTATCGCTGTTACACCAGCGAAGCGGAGTTGGCCGCGTTGCGGGAGCGCCAGCAGGCCGAGAAGCAAGCCCCCCGTTACGACAACCGCCATCGCGATCTCACCCCCGACCAGGAGCAGGCCTTCATCGCGGAGGGGCGCGAGGCGGTGGTGCGCTTTCGCATGGAGGAGGATCGCGTCATCGAATGGCACGACCTGGTGCGTGGCGCCATGCGCTGGTCGGGGGCGGATCTTGGCGGCGACATGGTGATCGCCCGTCGGGCGCCGGCCGATCAAATCGGCGATCCCCTCTACAACCTGGTCGTGGTCGTGGATGACGCCGCCATGGCGATCAGCCACGTCATCCGCGGCGAAGACCACATCGCCAACACGGCCAAGCAGATCCTGCTCTACGAAGCCCTTGGACTCCCCCTCCCGGTCTTTGCCCACACCCCCCTGATCCTCAACCAGGAGGGCCGCAAACTCTCCAAGCGCGATGGCGTCACCTCCATCAGCGATTTCCAGGCTCTCGGCTACACCTCCGAGGCCCTCACCAACTACCTGACCCTTCTCGGCTGGTCGCCGCCGGAGGGGATGGGGGAGCGCTTCACCCTGGCGGAAGCGGCGGCGGTGTTTGGCTTTGAGCGGGTCAATCGGGCCGGCGCGCGCTTCGACTGGGAAAAGCTCAACTGGCTCAATGCCCAGGTGCTCCATGGCCTTTCCCCTCAGGAGTTGCTGGAGCGCCTCCAGCCCCTCTGGGCCGCCAAGGGCTGGCCGGCGGCGACGGTTGCCTGGCCGGAGGGCTGGCTGGAGGATCTCTCCGCCCTGCTCGGCTCCTCCCTCACGGTCCTCGCCGACGGCGTGGCCCAGGCGATGCCCTTCTTTGAGCGGCCCGTTCCCGATGATCCGGCCCGGGAGGCGTTGGCCAAGCCGGAGGCCCGCGCCTGCCTGGAGGCCCTTGCCGCCCATTTGCCCGACAGCCCCTCTCTCCGCACGGCGGAGGCTCAGGAGCTGCTGGCGTCAGCCGCCGCCGCCGCTGCGGTGAAGAAAGGGGTGGTGATGAAGAGTCTGCGGGCGGCTTTGTTGGGTTCCCTGCAGGGGCCGGATCTGCTGGCGTCCTGGCAATTGCTCCATCAGATTGGCGAGGATCGGCAGCGGTTGCAGGCAGCCCTTTCCCTGCATGGATGAGGCCGTCTGGAGACGAGCGGATGGCTGACCAACAGAACACGGCTCCTCTTCAGCCTCAGTCGCGGCTCGCGTGGTGCCCGGCTTTTGAGCCGAAACGCAACGGAAACCCGCGGCCGAGAAGCCCATCCAGGCTGAGCCGGGAACCGTCAGAGCTGGCTTCCCCATCGGTCCAGACCAGAGGCGGGACCGAAACGGATGGCCAATCCGACCACTGCGCCTTTCGTCCGTATTTGGATGGTAAAGAGACCCTACTTGAAGTCGTTGAAGAAATCCATGTCCACTTCATAGACAATCTTTGGTTTCACACCTAGCTCAAGCTTTTCAAACATCCTGACAAGCTTCTCCCCGTCGACAAGCTCAATCGGATTGGCTCCGTCCCGTATCGCCTCGCGCTTTGCGTCCATTGTGAAGCTTCCAGTGGTCAACAAAATACCCTTATCGGCTTTTCCGATCAGAGCTCCCCGGAAATCTCTGATCATGCCAGCGCCAACCGAACCTTGATAACGCTTGCATTGAAACAAGACCTTGAAACTCAAAAGAGGATTTATTTCGAGAATTCCTTCGCCATCAATGCCGCCATCACCTGAACGGCCAGTGACCCTCACATTTTTAAAACCGTACTCCCTTAAGAGGCGTTGACACAAGCGCTCGAACCCCTCGGCGCTCAGAGTTTTGATCACCGGTAGAAGGGCTGTTTCTTCAGACTCCAGGCGAATCTCCGTGGCTTCTGCGGCTGCCGTGCTTTTGTGTGAAGAGCCTTCGTCTTGAGAACTTTTGAACGTGCTCTGAACGCCCTGAAATAAAGAGGATACATCCAGTGAATCTAGAGTTTCATGTTGCCCTTTTTCGGTCAGCCTCCAGACCCCTCGACGAGAGGAGTCAATATGGCCTGAGTGCACGAGATACATGCGTGCCCAGGCAATTTGATTGCGGACTTTTGATTGACCATTCTTGTTTGTCTGTTCTAAAAGCTCTTCGGGTAGGTCTTCGCGCTCGATCACCGCATCCGTGACCTCGCCCGCAGTGGCTGATCCGCCCCGCTCCCGCAGGGCATGGAGGATGGGAAGGATGTATCGGGTGAATTGTGGGCCCTTTGCCATGACCCTACTTTAAGTCCTTCTGATCGGCGGCCGAAGCAAGCCGGCGCGGATCGCCTGGTGGGCCCTCAATCCTCCAGCGTGCCGAAGATGGGCTCCACTCGCACGCCGATCACGCTGCCCGCCCGCACCAGCAGATATTCCCCCTCCAGATCGCCGATCGGCACATTCACGAAGGCGTCGGCGGAGGCGCCGCTGTGGAGGGCGCTGGTGTACCACTGCTGGAAGGCTTCGATGGTGGCGAAGTTCACAATCTCCTCCTTGCCGCTGCTGAGGAGAAGGTGGATGGCGTAACGGCGGGGAACCCGGGGCATGGAAATGGAGAGCCAGAACAAAGAAAGGGTGGGTGGCGGGCCCGCGCGGGGGAGACCCATGCAGCCCACCTCCCCGCCCCAGCATCGCAGCCCCTTCGTGCCCGCCCGCAGACGCCGGGAACGGATCTGGCAGGCTGAGGCGACTCGGGCAGACGGCTTCCCTTGGCCATGGCGGATCCCAAACCTCTCCTGCTGCTGGTGGATGGGCATTCCCTGGCCTTTCGCAGCTTCTATGCCTTCGCCAAAGGGGGCGATGGCGGGCTGGCCACCAAGGATGGCGTGCCGACCAGCGTCACCTACGGCTTCCTCAAGAGCCTGCTGGACACCTGCACGGAGTGGCGGCCCGACGGGGTGGCCATCGCCTTTGACACCGACACGCCCACCTTTCGCCATGAGGCGGATGACACTTACAAGGCAAACCGCGATGTCGCCCCGGAACAGTTCTTCGCTGACCTGAACAACCTGCGGGAGATCCTGGGCGACCATCTTGATCTGCCGCTGGTGATGGCGCCGGGCTTTGAGGCGGATGACGTGCTGGGCACCCTGGCGGATCGGGCGGCGGGGGAAGGCTGGCGCGTGCGCATCCTCTCCGGCGATCGGGATCTCTTTCAGTTGGTGGATGACGGGCGGGACATCGCCGTGCTCTACATGGGCGGCGGACCGGGCAACAAGGGGGCGGGTCCGCGGGAGATCCGCCGGGAGGGGGTGGTGGAGAAGCTCGGCGTTCCTCCCGAGGATGTGGTGGATCTCAAGGCCCTCACCGGCGACAGCTCCGACAACATTCCCGGCGTGCGCGGCGTGGGGCCGAAAACGGCCATCAGCCTGTTGAAGGCCCACGGCACCCTGACGGGGATCTACGACGCCCTGGATCAGCAGAAGGGGGCTCTGCGCACCAAGCTGGAGGCGGGAAAGGACAGTGCCTTTCGCTCCCGGATGCTCGCCGCGATCCATCGGGATGTGCCCCTGTCCAGCCCGCCCCGCCTGACCCTGGGCCAGGTGAAGCGGGAACCCCTGGAGGAGCGGCTGCGTGGCCTGGAGCTGTTCAGCCTGCTGCGGCAGGTGGAGCGTTTCGCCACCACCTTTTCCAGCGGACCACCGGCCGCCGCGCCACCCGTTGCCGAAGCGACGGGCGCGGAGGGGCCCGCTGGTGGCGCCCGGGGAGTGAACGCTGCCCCCCCTCCCGCAACGGACGCTCCGGGCGCGCTCGCTGCGCCGGCAGACGGCGCGGATGCCCTCGGCCTCAAGCCCCCCGGCACCCGTCCCCCCCTGGAGCCCCAGCTGATCCAAACCCCTGACGCCCTGGAGGCCCTCCGCCTCCGCCTCCTGGCCCATGGGGAGGGCGCCCCGCCCGTGGCGATTGACACGGAAACCACCTCCCTCAATCCCTTCCAGGCGGAGTTGGTGGGGGTGGGTCTCTGCTGGGGGTGCGGCCCCCGTGATCTGGCCTACATCCCCATCGGCCACCGGCCGGAGGAGCTGCCCCTGGAGCCCACCGCCCAGCTGCCCCTGGAGGCGGTGCTCCAGGCCCTGGGGCCCTGGCTGGCGAGCGGCGACCACCCCAAGACCTTGCAGAACGCCAAGTACGACCGGCTGATCCTCCTGCGCCATGGCCTGCCCCTGGCGGGTGTCGTGATGGACACCCTGTTGGCGGACTATCTGCGGGACCCCGCCGACCGCCACAGCCTGGAGGCCATGGCCCAGCGGGAATACGGCTTCACGCCGGAGAGCTACAGCACGGTGGTGGGCCGCAAGGAGAGCTTCGCGGCGGTGCCGATCGTCGCCGCCGCGCAGTATTGCGGCATGGACGTGCACCTCACCTGGCGGCTGAGCGGCCTGCTGGCGGAGGCGCTGGCGGCCCTCGGACCGGCCCTGCCCGCCCTGCTCACGGAGGTGGAGCTGCCCCTGGAGCCCGTGCTGGCGGCGATGGAGGCCACGGGCATCCGCATCGACCAGGCCTGCCTGAAGGAGTTGAGCGTTGAACTGGCGGGCCAGCTCGACCATCTGGAGGCCGAGGCCCAGCGGGTGGCCGGCCAGACCTTCAACCTGGCCTCGCCGAAGCAGTTGGAGGCCCTGCTGTTCGACTCCTTGCAGCTCGACCGCAAGAAATCCCGCAAGACCAAGACCGGCTGGAGCACCGATGCCACCGTGCTCGAAAAGTTGGAAGACGACCATCCGGTGGTGGCCTTGCTGATCCAACACCGCATCCTCAGCAAGTTGCGCAGCACCTATGTGGATGCCCTGCCCAGCCTGGTGGAGCCCGAAACGGGCCGGGTGCACACGGATTTCAACCAGGCGGTGACGGCCACGGGTCGCCTGTCGAGCAGCAATCCCAACCTGCAGAACATCCCTGTGCGCACGGACTACAGCCGTCGCATCCGCAAGGCCTTCCTGCCGGAAGCGGGCTGGCAGATGATCAGCGCCGATTATTCGCAGATCGAATTGCGCATCCTCGCCCACCTCTCCGGGGAGGAGGTGCTCATTGAGGCCTACAACGCTGCCGATGACGTGCATGCCCTCACGGCCCGGTTGCTGCTGGACAAGGACAGCGTGAGCCCGGAGGAGCGTCGCCTGGGGAAGACGATCAATTTCGGCGTGATCTATGGCATGGGCCCCCAGCGCCTGGCGCGGGAGACCGGACTGAGCCAGGTCCGGGCCAAGGAGTTTTTGCAACGCTTCAAGGAGCGCTACACCAAGGTGTTTGCCTTCCTGGAATGGCAGGAACGGCTGGCTCTGAGCCGGGGCTATGTGGAAACAATCCTCGGCCGGCGACGCACCTTTCACTTCGATCCAGGGGGTCTGGGGCGCCATCGGGGCAAGGATCCCCTGGAGATTCCCCTGGAGGGCGCCCGTCGGGGGGGAATGGAGGCCCAGCAGCTGCGGGCCGCCGCCAACGCGCCGATCCAGGGCTCCAGCGCCGACATCATCAAGCTCGCGATGGTGCGGCTGCACCATGAACTGGAGCGGCGGGCTCTGGCTGCCCGCCTGCTGCTTCAGGTCCATGACGAGTTGGTGCTCGAGGCCGCCCCGGAGGATCTGGAGGCGGTGCTGGAGCTGACGCGCCGCACGATGGAGGAGGTGATCCAGCTGCGGGTGCCCCTGGTGGTCGAAACCGGGGTGGGCGCCAACTGGATGGAGGCGAAGTAGGCCAGCGGTGCTCCTGGAGGAATTCCGCAGGGGACGTTGCGTTTCATGAGACACTCTGCCCATCTCCTGAACTCCCGTGACGACTTCGACCTTTCCGGCAGGCCATCTCCATGCAGGTTGAGCGCTATTCCATTGCCGGTCCTGTCAAGATCACGCCCCGGGTCTATGGCGATGACCGGGGGTATTTCCTTGAAACCTGGAACCAGAAAGGTTTCGCGGAAGCGCTCCAGGTTCCCCTGGAAGACGCCCCCACCTTCGCCCAAGACAACCAGTCCCGCTCCAGCCAATGGGTGTTGCGCGGCCTCCACTACCAGCTCCCTCCCCATGCCCAGGGCAAGCTGGTGCGCTGCGT
Source organism: Cyanobacteriota bacterium (assembly GCA_046340515.1). Taxonomy (GTDB): domain Bacteria; phylum Cyanobacteriota; class Cyanobacteriia; order PCC-6307; family Cyanobiaceae; genus Cyanobium. The sequence continues at coordinate 14,759 of JBKDTB010000061.1, forward strand.
GCGGGGGGAAATCTTTGATGTGGCGGTCGACATCCGCCGCGGTTCTCCCACCTTTGGGCACTGGGTGGGCGCCGTGCTGAGTGGCGACAACCACAGCCAGCTGTGGGTGCCGGCGGGCTTTGCCCATGGCTTCCTTGTGCTCAGCGACACGGCGGACGTGCTTTACAAGGCCAGCGACTTTTGGAACAAGGGCTCGGAGCGGTCGATCCGCTGGGATGATCCCGACCTGGCGATCGACTGGCCTCTCTCCGTCGCTGGCGCCGTTCCCAGCGTGTCGGAGAAGGATGGGGAGGCGCCCACCCTGGCGGAAGCGGCGGAGCGGGGGGAGATTTTTCCATGAAGGTGCTGATCACGGGCTGCGGTGGTCAGTTGGGTCAGGCCCTGCTCGCCGCCCTGCCGCCGGGAGTGGAGGCGATCACCACGACCCGCGCCACCCTCGACCTGGCGGACGGGGAGGCCTGCCGCGCGATCGTGCGCGAGCATCGGCCCGACTGGGTGCTCAATGCCGGCGCCTACACAGCGGTGGATCGGGCGGAGAGCGAGCCCGACCTGGCCCGGAGGGTCAACGCTGGCGCGCCGGAGGCCTTCGCGGACGCTCTGGCCACCAATGGCGCCGGCCGTTTGCTGCAGGTCAGCACGGATTTCGTGTTCAACGGCTGCCAGGGCGCTCCCTACCGTCCGGAGCAGCCCCACGACCCCCTCGGCGTCTATGGCGCCACGAAGGCGGAGGGGGAACAGCGGGCGATGGAGACCCTGCCTCCCGAGCGCCTTTGCGTGCTGCGCACCAGTTGGGTCTACGGCCCGGTGGGCCACAACTTTTGCCTCACAATGTTGCGGTTGCACCGCCTGAAGGCGGCCGCGGGCGAGAGCCTGGGGGTCATTGCCGATCAGGTGGGCTGCCCCACGGCCACCCACACCCTGGCCGAGGCCTGCTGGCGCGTGATCGCTGGCGATGTGAGCGGCTTCCATCACTGGAGCGACGCCGGCGCCGCCAGCTGGTACGACTTCGCCGTGGCGATCGGTGAGTTGGGCGTGGCCCGGGGGCTGCTGCCCCAGGCCGCCGCCGTGCGCCCCCTCGGCACGGAGGACTACCCCACCCCCGCCCGGCGCCCCTCCTATTCGCTGCTCGAATGTCGCGCCACCCGCCAGGCCCTGGCCCTGCCGCCCCGCCACTGGCGGGAGGCCCTGGCGGAGGTGCTGGCCCTGGTCCCGCCCTCTCCTTGATCCTTCTCCGAGGAGCGGCCCCCGGTTGCGGCCGCTCCTCGGGGCCCGTCCCCTTCCTCACCGCTCCCCCTGCTTCTCCTTTCCATGACTGAGATCTCCACCCTTCTGGCTGGTCGCCGTCGTCTGCTGGTGACCGGTGGCGCGGGCTTCATCGGTGGTGCGGTGGTGCGTCGACTCCTGCGGGAGAGCGATGTCACCGTCTTCAACCTCGACAAGCTCGGCTACGCCAGCGATCTCTCCAGCATCGAGGCGGCGCTGGCGGAGGCGGGCGGGCCGGCGGAACGTCATCAGGTGTTGCGGGTGGATTTGGCGGACGGGGAGGCGACGGCGGCGGCGGTGCGTCAGGCCGATCCCGATCTGGTGATGCATCTGGCCGCCGAAAGCCATGTCGACCGTTCGATCGAGGGGCCCGAGGCGTTCATCGCCAGCAATGTGCAGGGCACGTTCTCCCTGTTGCAAGCCGTGCGCACCCACTGGGAGGGATTGGACGGCGAGCGGCGCGACACCTTCCGTCTGCACCACATCAGCACCGATGAGGTGTTCGGCTCCCTCGGCGCGGAGGGGCGCTTCTCGGAGGACACCCCCTACGACCCCCGCAGTCCCTATTCCGCCAGCAAGGCCGCCAGCGACCACCTGGTGCGGGCCTGGCACCACACCTATGGCCTGCCGGTGGTGCTCACCAATTGCAGCAACAACTACGGCCCCTGGCAGTTCCCGGAGAAGTTGATCCCGGTGGTGATCCTCAAGGCCCTGGCGGGAGAGCCGATTCCCCTCTATGGCGATGGCCTGAACGTGCGCGACTGGCTGTATGTGGATGACCACGTGGACGCCCTGCTGCTGGCCGCCACCCGGGGCGAGTGCGGGGAGGGATATTGCGTGGGGGGCCATGGGGAGCGGAGCAACCGCCAGGTGGTGGAGGCGATCTGCGCCCTGATGGATGGCTTCCGTCCGGAGGGCGCCCCCCATGCCCGGCTGATCACCGCCGTCACCGACCGGCCGGGTCACGACCGCCGCTATGCCATTGATCCCACCCGGATCGAAACGGAGCTGGGCTGGCGCCCGCGCCACAGCTTTGAGGAGGGTCTGGCGGAAACGGTGGCCTGGTATCTGGAGCACGCCCCGTGGTGCGCGGCGGTGCGGGAGCGGGCCCGGTATCAGGGCGAGCGGATCGGCCTGACGGCGGGGGCCTGAGCGCGGGGCGGTCGGCGCCTACGGTGCCAGCAGACACCAGTGCCGGCGAAACGGCCGGTTGCGCCCTTGCCGCTGCGGTTCACCAACACCCTCACCCGTCGTCTGGAGCCCTTCCAGCCCCTCGTGCCCGGTCGGGTGTCGATCTACTGCTGCGGCATCACGGTCTATGACCTTTGCCACCTGGGCCATGCCCGCACTTACATCGTCTGGGATGTGCTGCGGCGTTATCTGATCTGGCGCGGCTATGCCGTCACCTATGTGCAGAACGTCACCGACATCGATGACAAGATCCTGGCCCGTGCCGCCCGGGAGGGCCGCACGATGGAGGAGGTGAGCGAGCGCAATCTGGCCCTGGCGATGGAGGATCTGGCCCGGCTGAACATCCTGCCTCCCGATCGCATGCCCCGCGCCACCCGTTGCCTGGAGGGCATTCGTCAGCTGATCGGCGAACTGCAGGCGCGGGGGATGGCCTATGGCGCCGATGGTGATGTGTATTTTTCCGTGATGGCTTGGCCGGCGTATGGGACGTTGAGCGGGCGGGACCTGGGGCAGCAGGAGGAGGGAGCGAGCGGTCGGCTGAGCGCGGAGGAGGAAGCCCGCAAGCGCCATCCCTTTGATTTCGCCCTCTGGAAGGGGGCCAAATCGGAGGAGCCGAGTTTTCCCTCCCCTTGGGGGCCGGGCCGGCCGGGGTGGCACATCGAATGCTCGGCGATGGTGCGGGAAGAGCTGGGGGAAACGATCGACATTCATCTCGGCGGCGCGGATCTGATCTTTCCGCACCACGAGAATGAAATCGCCCAGTCGGAGGCGGCCACCGGCAAACCCCTGGCCCGCTACTGGCTGCATAACGGCATGGTGAATGTGGGCGGGGAGAAGATGTCGAAATCCCTCGGCAACTTCACCACCATCCGTGCCCTGCTCGACAGTGGCGTCAGCCCGATGACGCTGCGGCTGTTCGTGCTGCAAGCCCACTACCGCAAGCCCCTGGATTTCGCCCCGGCGGCGCTGGAGGCTTCGGCCACTGGTTGGAAGGGTCTCCATGCCGCCCTGGCCCTGGGGAGGCGCCACCCGCAGGAGCTGGGGTGGGAGCCGACGGAAGCGATGGCGGCCGAGGCGCAGGCTGCGGCGGATCCCGTGGCGGCGCTCGACCCCGAGCTGGCGGAGGTTCGCGAGCGCTTCATCCGTGCCATGGACGACGACCTCAACACGGCGGCCGCCCTCGGGGAGCTCTTCGAGCTGGCGCGACCCCTGCGGGCCCTCGCCAACCAGCTCCAGATCCATGAGGCCCCCACGGACCCCCAGCGCGCCCTGGGCGGGCGCTGGCGGCTGCTGGTGGAGCTGGCGGGGGTGTTGGGGCTGGTGGCGGAGCCGGAGGGCGCCCCCCCCGCCAGCGAGGGCCTGAGCGCGGAGGCGATCGAGGCCCTGGTGGAGCGGCGGAGGGCGGCGAAGGCCGCGCGCGACTTCCCGGAGGCCGATCGCCTCCGGGCGGAGCTGCGGCAACAGGGGGTGGAGCTGGTGGACAAACCGGGAGGCGTGACGGTCTGGATCCGGGAGTGAGTCCGCTCCAGTTGGTCGGCTTCGGCCTGGCCAGCGTGGCCGTGATGGGCAACGACGCCCTGCAGACCCTGGGGCCCTTCCTGGCCAGCCAGCGGGGGCGCCACAACCGCTGGCTGCAGGGGCTGGTGTTGGCGGCGGTGCTCTGCGCCGTGTTGCTGCTGAGCTGGGCGGCGGGCGGGGGCGATCCGGCCTGGGGCCGCCTGGATCGCTTCCCCCTGCCTGATCCCTTTCGCTTTCGGGATCTGCTCCCCCTGGTGGCCCTGCTGCTCCTGACGCGGCTGGGAATGCCGGTGAGCACGTCGTTTCTGGTGCTCACCGCCCTGGCGCCGGTGGAACTGGGGCCGATGGTGCGCAAGTCGCTTTCGGGTTACGGGGTGGCCTTTGCCCTGGCGGTTTTGGCTTACGGGGGGCTCGCCCGCGGGGGCGGCGAGCGGGTGGCGGCCGGCGCGGACGACGGTTCCGGGGCACGGGGCTGGCGCCTGCTCCAGTGGCTGGCCACCCTGGCCCTCTGGAGCCAGTGGCTGGTGCAGGATCTGGCCAACATTTATGTCTATCTCCCCCGGCGGCTCCAGCTGGCTGAGCTGCTGGCCACCCTGGTGGTGCTCGGCGGCGCCGTGGCCCTGATCGTGGTGCTCGGCGGCGGGCCGATGCAGGGGCGGCTGCGGGGGAAGTGTGGTGCGGGCGATCCGCGGGCCGGCGCCGGGATCAGCCTGCTCTACGGCCTGGTGTTGCTCCTGTTTCTCGGGGGGGACAGGCTGCCGCTGAGCACGTCGTGGTTGTTTCTGGGCTTGCTGGCGGGCCGGGAGGTGGGACTGGCGTGGCGGGGGGTGGGGCGTTCGGCGGTGGAGGTGGCGCGGGAGCTCAGCGGCGATCTGCTGCGGGCGGCGGCGGGGTTGGCGACGAGCCTGGCGGTGGCGCTGCTGGTGGCCGCTGATCGCGCATGAGGGTTTCGATCTTGCGAATCCGCGTGGCGGTGGTCTGCCAGACCTCCAGGCGGAAGCGGTCGGTGTCGTCTCCGGTTTCGGCGGCCCGGGCGGCTTCGGCCAGCTGGCTGTCGAGATCCTCCCCCCGCTCGAAGGCGTCCCAGAGTTCGCGCTCCAGGCGGGCCCGGGCGATGAAATTGAAGCGCTGCAGCCAGGTCATGGGGGGGCGGTCGCTGGGCCCAGTCAATCCGACCGGCGCCCCCGGCGCGAGGGCAGTGGGAGACTGGGCGCCAACCGTGGCGGAGAGGGTCGGATGAAGGCCATCAGCGTGTTGGGATCCACCGGCTCGATCGGCACCCAGACCCTGGAGATCGCGGAGGCGTTCCCCGACCGCTTCCGGGTGGTGGCGCTCACGGCCCATCGCAATGTGGATCTCCTGCTGGAGCAGATTGCCCGGCACCAGCCCGAGATGGTGGCCCTGCCCGATCCGGAGGTTGGGGCGCTGTTGCGGGCGCGGCTGGAGGCCCTGGAGCCGGCCCGCCGGCCGGAGGTGTTGGGGGGAACGGAGGGGCTGTGCGCGGCGGCGGCCTGGCCCGCCGCCGATGTGGTGGTGGCGGGGATTGTGGGCTGCGCGGGGTTGCTGCCCACCCTGGCGGCCTTCCGGGCGGGCAAGGATGTGGCGCTGGCCAACAAGGAAACGCTGATCGCCGCCGGGCCGGTGGTGTTGCCGGAGCTGCGGGCGAGCGGCGCCCGGCTGCTGCCGGCGGATTCGGAGCATTCCGCCATCTTCCAGTGCCTGCAGGGGCTGCCCTGGCCGGATCAGGCGCGCCTGTCCACGGGGCAGGCGCCACCGGGCCTGCGCCGCATCCTGCTCACCGCCTCCGGCGGCGCCTTCCGCGACTGGGATCCGGCGGACCTGACCAAGGTGACCGTCGCTGACGCCACCAGCCATCCCAACTGGGTGATGGGCAAGAAGATCACGGTGGATTCGGCCACCTTGATGAACAAGGGCCTGGAAGTGATCGAAGCACACTTTCTCTTTGGTTTGGACTACGACGCAATTGACATCGTCATCCATCCGCAGAGCATCATTCATTCCATGGTGGAACTGTCGGACAGCTCGGTGTTGGCCCAGCTGGGCTGGCCGGACATGAAGCTGCCGATCCTCTGCTGCCTGAGTTGGCCGGAGCGGCTGGCAACGCCCTGGCCGCCCCTGGATCTGGCGAAGATCGGCAGCCTCACCTTCCAGGAGCCCGATGGGGCCCGTTATCCCTGCATGGGATTGGCCTATGCGGCGGGTCGAGCGGGCGGCACCATGCCCGCCGTCTTGAACGCCGCCAATGAGCAGGCGGTGGCGCTGTTTCTGGAGGAGCGGATCCCCTTCCTGGCGATCCCGACCCTGATCGAAACCGTTTGCGATCGCCACCAGCGGGATCTGCACGCCCAACCTTCCCTGGAGGAGGTGTTGGCGGTGGACCGCTGGGCGCGGGAGGCGGTGGTGGAAGCGGCCGCCCGGCTCAGCGCCAAGGCCCCCATGGCCCTGCCCGCTTGAGCCCGCCCCCGATGCACGCTCCCCCCATCCGGGTCAGCCACCACCTGCTCCTCTGCGCCACCCCCACCAAAGCCCTCTGCTGCCCCGACCCCTCCCCGGGCGCGGCCAGCTGGGACACGCTCAAGCGTTTGGTGCGCGAGTGGGGTCTGGAGAATCCCGCCCGGCCGGAGGGCATCGTGCTGCGCAACAAGGCCGACTGCCTGCGCATCTGCGGCGAGGGGCCGGTGTTGCTGATCTGGCCGGAGGGGGTCGTCTACGGGGGGGTGACGCCTGAGCGGATCGCCCGCATTCTTCGGGAGCATGTGATGGAGGCACGCCCGATCGAGGCCTGGATGTTGAGGCGGTATGCGCTCTTGGAGCGAGGGTGAAGGAGCGGGCGCAGGCGACCATCGAACCGGAGGCGGAAGGGGCCGAGGGCCGGTGGGTGGGGCGGATCGGGTGGGAGCGGGGAAAGAAACGGATCCTGAGCCGGCCCGGGCCCCTTTGGACTGGGCACGGCGCATGGGCCAAAGCGGAGCCGGGCGATGGGCTGGCCCCGCAAGGAGCTTTTTTCGGTAGTGCTATAATGCAAAAAAAGAATTTGCTTGACAATCAATAAACATGCCAAAGACTGTAGTCATCCAAAAATTAAGACCATGCGAAAGGTTGTGACCATCCAAAGGCTTTGGTCAACAGAAGGTTGTGACCATGCCAAACGTTGTGACCATGCCAAAAGCCACTACCTTGCCAAAGGCTGTGACCAGTTCTAATGTTGTGACCTTGTCAAAAGTTATGACGGCAAAATCGCTCTTCCAGTCTGTTCAAACCGTTTCCACGCCCTTCAGCCACAGCCTTGGCCAACTCGATGCTTCTCTCCTTCCTCTGTTGGGCGCCGCGGTGGGACAGGACACGGAATCTGCGCCCTGCTCCTATGGTTTCGGCCGGCGTCGGCACTACAGCCTCGACAGCCCCTCTGGCCCATCGGATCCCTGCCAGCTCCTGGCGGGCCATGACGATCTGCGCGCTTTTGCCCTGGAGCACTCCCAATCCGCCCTGGGCTGCGATCTGCAGGCAGGAGCCATCACGATTCAAGGGCGTCGCTGTCTCGATCAATCGGACTATTTCCTTAGTCCTCATGCCGATTGTCCCAAAACAATCTGTGCCTTTCTGATCTATCTTTGGACAGGGACGCGCGGCACAAGCCTCTATGCCTTGAACGGCTATTCTCAGATTCCTCCCGCTCCGGAGCCGGGATTGCGGGAACGGCTGAACAATTTCAACGGCCAACCGGAATGGCAGCGCGCCAACCTGGATGTGATCTCCATGTTGAAACCGGATTGTTTTGCCTCCTTCCAGCATGTGCAAACCATCCCCCCTGTGTTTGGTTCCTTCCTCTTCATCCCCAACACCCGCTTCCGCAACGCCCTGCCGGATCTGCCGCCGAGTTACCATGGTGTGGCCGCCAGCCTGGCCGAAGCGGAACCGCCAGAGGCGAGGGATCTGCTCCTCATCGATGTCAAACTGGCCAACCCGGTGCCAACGCCTCAGCGCCCCGGCCTGAAGGCCCGCTTGCGACGTCTGCTGCCCTGACCCCACCCTCGCGAACGGACAGCCTGGAGCCAGAGACAGGTGCTCGTCAGGTCATGTTCGGTTGGATCGGGGCCGAGGCGGAGGCCTTCGACGACGTGGAGGGCGCCCTGGCGATCCCACCGGCCACCACAATGCCGGCCGCACCTCTACCGGCTGGAGAGGGTGTAGGGCACACCGGGCTGAGGGTCGATGAAACGGCAGCCGCTGGCCCGGGCCGCGACGACCGCAGCCGCCTCCTCGGGGCTGCCCTCCACCCGCAGCAAGGAGGACAACAGGCCGCTGAAGCGCACATCTCCCCCTGTGGTGCTGGCCAACACCGTGCTGGGTTGAAAGTGCCGCAGCAGTTCGGGCAGGGCGCTGCGCCCCCGCACAAAGGCCCCCGCCACGGGAAGGCCCACGTCCACCACGGGGGTGATGACGGCGGTCATCGGGAGGGTGGGAAGGTCGGCGTCGGGAAAGCCGTGGGGTTCGAGGTAGACGTTTCCGGCGGGATGACGCAGCACCCAGCCGTTTTCCACTTGCGGCACCGATGCTCCAGCGGTGGCGATCACCGTGAGGGGCGGCTCTGGAAAGCGCTCCCCTGGCGCCAGGGGGATGACCTCGGTGAAGCCCAGCCGCAGGGCTTGTCGCGCCGCCGAGATGGAGGCGACCACCATCAGATCCTTGGGCAGCAAGGCCAGGCTGGGGGGATGGCAGTGGTCCGGCAGCCCCTGACTGAGCAGCAGCAGATTCAGCCGGTCTGGAACGGGTTGGGGCGAGCGGAGTTCGCCCTTCAGCAGCCAGCCCCCTGGCCCGAAACGCAATGGCCCGCTGAACCAGGGATCCACCAACACCCGCAGATCGTCAAACTCCAGCAGCCAGCCATTGGCGCCGAGGTAGGTGGCGATCAGGGCTGAAGGGGCAGGGGCCATGGGGTGGAAACCTCCGTTGGAACCCACATTGACGCAAACGGAGATCCATCGGGAAGGGGGGCCACCCGTGCACGCGCCCGATCCACCAAGGGGGCCATGGGCTGGTTGGCTCAGGAGGAGGCGGTCTGCCGGGAGGCCTCCAGCCAACGTTGAATGCCCTCGGGAAGGGCGCAGGGGCGCCGATCCGCCGTGGTGATGGCCCGGTGGCGGGTGAGACCGCGGGCCACCAACTCCTTGTCTCGAAGGAAGCGGCAGCTCACCTCGAACTGACCGGCATCCAACTGGGTTGGCTCCAGGGCGATGGCCAGCGGATCGCCCACCCGCAGGGGGCGGTGGTAGTCGGCGCTGCAATGCACGATTGGCAGCGCCACCGTGGCAGGGGCGCCCTGGTCGCCGGGCCAGAGGGGCCTTGGGAAGACTTCGGCCGCAGGCAGGCCAAACCGCTCCAAACTCTCCTCATAGGCTTCATGACACCAGCGCAACACCTGGTGAAAGTGCATGACACCGGCAGCGTCCGTCTCCCCGAAGCGAACGGTGCGACAGAGCAGAAGCCAGGTGGAGGGATCCATGGGCCCGCGGCAAGGGGGAAGGGGGGAAAAGAGATACGATGCTGACAGCTTCGCTGTTGATGCTGAGCCTGGCTCAACTCCCTCTCTCCAGTTTTGCTCAGGCTCATGATCCCCTTGATCCATGCTGCGTGTTGCCTTCGCTCACTACAACTCTGCGGAAGACATCAGTGGCGTCACCTCTTGGCTGCTGCGACTGGCCACAGATCTGCGACAGCGTGATGTTCAGGTTGGCGTCTATCTGACAGATCTGTCCGCTGCGGACACCTCAGGACTTTCCCCACTGGAGCAAGCCTTGCGGGAGGTGGGAGTGGAAACCTTTCGATCCCCACTCCAGCCAACGCTCAAAGCGGATGTGGAGGCGACACTGGCGTTTTTGAACACTTGGAAGCCGGATGTGTTCTTGCCCCAATGCAAAGGTCATCATTATCTTGCGGCTGCCATCGCAGGACGCGCCGGCTTGCCCTGGGCGCTGACACTTCACAGCGACGATGAGGATTATTGGGCCGTGCTGGCAGACCTTCCTCCCCAGAACAATGGTGGTGTCTGTGTGTGCGTATCCAGGCACATTCACGCCCTTGTTCAGTCACGCGGCGGCGAGGCCAATGCCGCTGTCATCCCCTATGGCGTGTCCATTCCAGGGGCCCGCAGCATCCATCAACACGCTCCTTTTCGTGTGGTTTATTGTGGTCGACTTTGGGAGCATCAAAAGCGAATTTCATTGGTGACGCAGACATTGATCAAGGCTTGTCGGTTGAAGGATGTCAA
>JBKDTB010000062.1:0-3346 GCA_046340515.1 Cyanobacteriota bacterium
GAGCGTGTTTGTGCGGGTGATTGGCTCCCAGGTGGTCAACCAAGGCAGCAACCTGCTCAATGATCTGGTTGTGGCCTTTCAACGTCCGGACCTTCCCTTTCACAGTTTCCTCAAGACGATTGAGCCCACCCAGCTGATTGAGCTGCTGCGCGCCAGTCTTGGCACGGGCCTCGGGGTGGTCGGCGGAGCCTTTGCCAGCATCTTTGGCAGCGTTTTTCTGGTGGTGATTGTGATCTACATGCTCCTCGACAATGGAGCCACTTGGAGTCAGCTCATCCGCCTGTTGCCCGATGATGTGAGAGACCGCTTTGACCGCAGCGTTCAGAAGAACGTGCTCGGCTTTCTGCGTGGGCAGGTCACCCTGATGCTCTTTCTGAGCGTGTCCAGTCTTCTGGTCTTCACCGTGCTGGGGGTCAAGTTCTCCCTGGTCCTGGCCATTGTCGTGGGTGTGCTCGATGCCATCCCGGGCATCGGTGCCACCCTCGGCGTGATCGTGGCGGCCACCCTGGTATTCCTGACCCAAGGACAGTGGCTCGCCTTGCAGGTGGTGATCGCTTCGGTCGTTCTTCAGCAGATTCAAGATAATCTTGTTCATCCTCGGGTGATGGGAAGGGCCCTTGCCATCCAGCCGGTTGTTCTTTTCTTTGCTCTTTTTGTCGGTGAGCGCCTGGCCGGTCTGCTCGGAGTATTCCTGGCTATTCCTGTGACTGGCATGCTTCTGGGTTGGAGCAAGGGAGAGGACGAGAATGAGGAGGAGTCTTCCCTGACGAGGCCATCGGCTGGCATGTGAATGCATCGACAGACCTGTACCACTCACGTACCTGCTGACCCTGAGGTTGTAAGACTATCCGGCTAAGAGAAGTTCTTTCCTATCACCAGTCGTAGAGCTGTGGAGAACTCAACACGAGCTTGGGTGATTCCTCATCAGCCCTCTTTGCTTCGCCTGCTGCATGGCCTGGCAGCAGGCGAAGCTGGGCTGGCCTCGCTCACTGGCATTCTCATTTACAACCATTACGATGGACATTTTCGGTCGCCTTCCTGTCGGGGGATCGGAGGTGATCGACATCCATGGTGAGCTAGGCGGTCTGCTCCAGTGGTCGATGATGGCGTTTTCCATTTACGCCCTCACCCTCGGTATGGGCCAGCTATTCCGTCGGGCCGATTTAGTTCGGCTGCTGGGAAGTTTGTCGGCCTGGCAACGCCTGTCCAAGACGGCGGCTCGTCTGAACTTGGGGGCTGCTGTGCTCGGTGGTCTGCCGATAGAAGACGACTGGCTGTTCGAGAGGTTCTGCTGCTCTCCAGCATCGTTTGCGGACAAGCAGCAAACAGGGCCAAGCGCAACACGGCCAGCAGCGATTGCTTGAGGGGCATCGAGCTGGCCGGGCCACAGCTGGCGGCTGCTGGGAAGATCCTCGGGCACGCCTGCCGTGATCGCGGCGGGACGATCCGGGGTGTTCTACGCAGTTGCGGCTCTCGGGGATGTTGAAAGAAGCCTCCCGCCCGCCGAGGGAGAGAATAGGGACGCCTCAGGCGTTGATCGCGGCCTCACTCCGCTGAATGCGACGGCGCAGGCGACGACTGAAGCCGAACGCAGCAGCCGCTCCAAACAATGGAAGGGGTCCAGGCACCACATTCACATTGACCGTGTCGCCGGTATCAACAAGAGTCCACGTACCAACTGTGCCGAAGGAGGAGGTGAGGGCCAAGTCAGCTAAAGTCAGTCCACTAAAAACAGCTTGACTAACGACAGACGTTCCAGAAACATACGATGAATCTAATGAAATAAACCCCGGTTGCATCGGCATTATACCTGTACCAAATAGTAATGTAGTTATTCCACTAGTAGATGATGCAAAAAAGGGTCCTGAGCTACCAATGGATGATGGTCCTGACGAAAATTGGTAAACGGGATTGGGACTTGACAGACCAGTACAAATAGCAGCAATGGAAGCCGCTATAGCGCCATTATTGCCATTGCAATCAGCAGTGACAATGGTAGATGATGGAGCTGGCAAATTTAGTGAGCCACTTGTTTCGATAATAAGGTTACCAGATTCTTCGTAGATATTGTAATTTAGAATAGCCTTTGCTGGATTGACAGCAACAGCAAAAATCGAGGCACCCACGGCGACCGTGGTTAAACAAAGTTTTGCAGTCATCCAGCTTGGGGGTGATCCAACCCTTAAAAAATAATGAAAGCGCCAGTGCCAGTGCCAGTGCCAGTTCTGGATTTGTCCCGCCATTGAGGTCTTGGCAGCCCTTCGGATTTAATCCCCATCGCCTTCATTCACGCCCAGAGGTCAATCGAAACCTGTCATTGCTTTGCATTGGCTTTCAGAAGACGAGTTTCTTCTGCTTGGCGCTTCCGCTGAATTCCATGGTTCCTCCCTCACCCGGCAAGCTGAGGGTGCCGCAAGAAACTGGCCGGGTCTCCGGAGAGTGCCGCGCCTGCGTTCTGGAGTGCCAGCTGGTGTTCGAGGTCGATCTGCTCGGAGCCTGTGGACTTGGCGAGCGGACGTTGTCACAGGGAGACTTGACAGGTGTGGACCTCAGCCCAACCACCTCACACCTACCCTGAGCGCACGGATCACGACCCGCCCATGCTCGCCCCGCCCAGCCCCCGGGAGCACCAGCACCCCTCGGGCCTCGAGAAGGCCCTGCACCTGCCGCTGGCGCTCGCCGCCAGCTTGCGGCTCACCCCCGAGGCGTTCGCCGAGCAGTGCGCCGCCAACCCTGACGTGGTGTTGGAGCTGGCCGCCGATGGTTCGTTGATCCCCATGCCCCCCACCGGAAGCGAAACGGGTGCCCAGAGCGGCGCGTTGTTTTTTCAGATCAAGGGCTGGGCCAACACCGCTGGTCCCTGGAAAGCGTTCGACAGCTCCACCGGCTTCCGCCTGACCGTACCCGCAAGGCTTCTCCGAAGGAGTTGGCTCTGTGGTGAGCCCCGATGCTTCCCTGGTGTCCCTGGAGCGCTGGCAGTTGCTCACGGCCGAGCAGCGGCGCGGGTTCGCTCCCCTCTGCCCCGACTTGGTGGTGGAACGCGCGAGCCCCAGCGATGAAGGCCCCCGGGGCCTCACCGCCCTGCGCCACAAGATGGCCGCCTACCAGCGCAACGGAGCCCGCCTCGGCTGGCTGTTGATTCCCGCCGAGCAGGCGGTGGAAGTGTGGGGGCCGAGGGAGAGCGCACCCACCAGGGTCGATCAGACGGAGAGCCTCGACGCGGGGAGCCCGTTTCCGGGGTTGACGATTCAGCTGGACGCGATCTGGGCGGGCTGAAGATCCGCCGCTTCAGATGGCCGAACTTCCAAGGCTTCCCCTTGCCCGGGGATCCTGGGGGCGTCGTCTT
>JBKDTB010000063.1:0-4313 GCA_046340515.1 Cyanobacteriota bacterium
GCACAACAGCTCTCCCGCCTCCAGCTTCTGGGGCCTTGAAAGGGACGCCCCCTGGGGCTGCTGCTCGGCGGGGCTCTCCACCCGGGACGTCGGCGCCGGTGAACCTGAGCTCACTGACCTGCTCGGCCGGCTGTGATACCTGAGGCGATCAAGCAGCTTGTCGTGGGGTGTGGAGGGGTGGGGGCTGTGGGCATCGGCCCCCTCAAATCGCGCCCAGGCCTTGCGTTCGTCAAAGTCCCGTGCCTTGCCTGATGCGGCCCGGATGTGCTGCTCGAAGGCCTCCGCCGCCGTGAGATCTGGGGATCGGCCCTGCGCACGAATCCAGGCTTCGGTCCCCTTCAGGTCCAAGGCCAGGGCCAGCTGGTCGTCGTTCCAAGAGCCTGGCGTCCCGCCCGACTCAATGAGATCCTTCGATGCGCGGGAGATGAATTCCAGAAAGGGCACGGTCCCGGCCGCTGTCAGGGGATGGTCCGCCGCGCGGGCGAGGAGGGGGAGTGGCTGCCGCGCGGGCCGATCAAGGAGCAGCTCGACCAAGGCCAGCGGTGCCTCGGCCAAGGCCAACTCACCAGGCCCCCGGCCCTGAATCCAGCGGTAGCCGGACGTCTGAGGGTGAGCCCCGGCGACGACGGAGTAATGGCCGGCCCAGCGCAGATCGAGCTGCTCGGCCTTGCCGTCCGCGTCAATCCCCGCAGTCCTGAAGACCCGGCGGCCTCGCATGGCGGGCCAGAACTGAGAAGAAACTCGGTAGATGAGTTGAAACCGTCCGTCCTTCCCGCTCGTCGTGGCCAGTGAGGGCGGGAGATCCCGAAGGGGGAGCCCCAGCCGCTCAAGCTCATCAGTGGCGGAGATCCCGTCGTGGTCAACGAACAGCAGCCCGGTGGGTGGGCCAGCGATGACGCCGATGGCCTTGGCTCGGCCTGCGCCGATCTCGGCGGCCACCTGCTCCTTGGTGAGGGGGTTGGCCTGCCAGGCCCGCTGATAGGCCCGCTTGGCGCCATCCACTGCGACGAAAAGCCAATCCTCTGGCAGGGCCCCGAGCTGCTGAAGGAGCTGCTGGCTCATGCTTGACCCGCCCGTTGTTCGTATCGAGCCGCTTCCTGGCGCCTGCGGTGAACGTCAGGCATCGGGCCGCCCCTCCTGGCTCATGGCCCGGTCAATGATGTCCCGCACCACGTCCGCCAGGCTGCGAAGAGGCGTTACCTGAGATTGAAGCCAGGCCTTCTGATCTGGTCTGATCAGTGCGGCGAGGCGAACCGGCCGGTCCTTGGGCATGCCCCCTTGTGCTGGTGTTGTGCCACTCTAGCGCTACGGCGCCGAACCATAGGGCTCAGCCCCTGGGCTGGCGGCTGTCATTGGCTTCAGCTGCCATGGCCTCCTCAATGGCGTCGCGGACCACCTGCGCCAGGGAGCGCGCGTGTCCCGCCCGCTCCTCCAGATACTGCCTCTGATCTGGCGTGATCTGGATCACCAACCTGTGAAGGCGCGGGCGTCGTGCTGACATGGGATGCGGTTGCTATCGGCCCACACTACCGTCAGAGTGGCACGGCCGGGAATTGTTACGGAATGTGTCAACTCGGCCGACAGTCGTCACAGTCTGATGTTATGGTGTGTCCATCGGAGGCCACCGGGCCACCCACTCACCCACTCACCGCTCGCCATGTCTTACGTCGTTTCCGTTGATGGGCCCACTCCCGCTTGGATCCGCTGGAAGTCAAGCTCCAAGATCACGCCCTGCTTTACCTTTCAACGCCCGGATGGCGTCACATTGGAAGAAGCTAAAGCCCTGAAAGACCGCGCTGATATTTGCTGCGGCGGCACTCTGAAGATTGTCGAGCTGGACTGATTCCCACGGCTCGCCGGGAGCCCATCCCGGCATTCTCTGCACACCACTTCACCACCACCGCCCACCATGGCCAAATTCAAAACTGCAATCTCATTTTCTGGAGATCGTCGGTTTGATGATCCAATTGAAACCATAGTAACGGCTGAGAACGCTGGCCACGCTCGACTCAAGGCGCTACGCCGTTATTACGGAAACTCCAAAATTTGCACCTTCATTCCTTACAATTCTTTGCCCGGTCAGGACCCATCAGGCCAACATGGCTGGGGTTACGAGCGCGCTTCGCGTGAATCTGGCGCCGATCTGGCCTCTGCCACTCCAATGGTCAGGGTGATCATGGAGCTTGTATAAGCCTTGCACACTATTCACCCCCACCGTTTCACCGCCATGACCACTGCTACCACTCGCGCCACTGACATTCTTGGATACGCATACTATTGCGGAGCCGGGCTTTACTGGTCTCCGACTCATGGCGCCATCAAGCATCACCGCTGCAATTGGGATTGGAGATACTACGAACCTTCAAGGGTGTTTCGCATGACAGAAAGCGAAGCCCGTCATAACGAAGCTGACTTTATTGTTCCAAAGCCCCGGAAACGGTCGCGCAAAACTCCCGCCATGACCACCCCAATTCTAACCGTGGAAGATTTTTTGTCTGTCACATTCGTCGGCAACGGTTACCACGATTTCGCAGTCGAAGGCGGAACAATCCGCCTCACCACGGAAAGGCTGCGAGCGGCCCTTGAGGCTGCCTACGACGAAACCGACCCCAACTGGGTGGCTTATGTCGAACTGGATTGACCCGTGGCTCGCCGGGGGGCCTTCTCGCATTACCTTCGCTCCACCACCTGCCGCTCATGAGTAACACTATCACCCGCTTGCCAATGACCACCTGCAACACCTGCAACAACACCATTCCGGATCCAGCCGAGGAATGGCTCGACGGCAATGGCGGGACCCTATGCCAGGAGTGCTGGGAAGCCGAGTCCAGCCGGATGTGGTGGGCGGCGGTGATCCCCCTCGACCAAGCCGATGCACTGGGGGCGAGTGGAACGGCGGCGTGGGAAAGGCAACCCACCTATCAGATTTGTTTCGACGTCAGCGAAGCCGAAACACGGAAACGGGAGGCAATCATTGCCGCCGCCGGTTTGCAAACCTTTTGGGAGGAATTTACCACCATCGAGGCTGCAGAGGCTCGCATTGCCGACCTTCGCAGAGATGGCATTGGCACGGATCCTGGCGAAAACTGGATCATTGAGTCAGTGTCTAGGCGAATCGGTACGCTCTCGAATTTTGATGGAGA
Organism: Cyanobacteriota bacterium; assembly: GCA_046340515.1. Classification (GTDB taxonomy): domain Bacteria; phylum Cyanobacteriota; class Cyanobacteriia; order PCC-6307; family Cyanobiaceae; genus Cyanobium. The sequence goes on from JBKDTB010000063.1 coordinate 3,144, forward strand.
TATGCAAGTGAAACAAAAAATACAAGAAAAAAAACACACATACTATTGGGCTTGTGACTTCAACGAAGGCTGGGAAGAGATCCCAAAATATCTTTTCGATGCCTTGAATCGGTTTGAGGACGAAAGGCAGAAAACCGAGGCCGAGGTGAGGTCATGACCCCACTCGGCTGGTTTGCCGCTGGAATGTGCTCGGCAATCATGGCCCTGGCTTGGCGCCGGGAGCGCTTTTACCGCAATTTCGTCCGCCGCCGGGACATCGGCCGCCATGCTGAGCGCATCCTGCGCCAGGAGGCTGCTCCAGGGCCAGGAGGGGGCGCCGATGAGGCTGACTCCCCCCGCCGTCCCCCCGCCGTCCCCGCGGCGCCGGCACAGGCGCCCTGGTGGAAAAACAGCAACCTCTCCGGCCCCCGTTCCCGTGCCACCCTCCCCTGCGGCTGCCAAGGTATTCCCAGCCAGCTGAGGAGGGAAGGTTGAAGCCAGCGGGAGGCTGGCGCCAATCGCTGGCTTCATGGGACCATGGGCAGGCCTTGCCCTCGGGCAGGCGTCCCCTGGAGGGGTGGTCGAGTGGTTGATGGCTCCGGTCCTGAAAACCGGCGACCCGAAAAGGTCCGTGGGTTCGAATCCCACCCCCTCCGTTTTTAAGCTGTTTTGAGGTCGTACCAGTGCATCCAATGATGGCTCAGCACGTCTCCAGATCTCTTGCCGCGATCTGTTACAATTCTTCTAGCCTGAAACCACGCTAGACGCGGCAGTAGGGTTAACCGGGGCTCTCGCTATGGAGCCCCTATCATTTACTGGTTTTTGGGCTGAATCCCACGTCCAGGAGGCTGCTTCAAGGCCAGGAGGGAAGCGCCGATGAGGCTGACCTGCACCGCCGTTGATCGCGCCCTTCCCTGCCCCCGGCGCTGCCGACTGAACGACTCCCCCGCCGCAGCCCAGCAAGAGTCCCACAGAAAACAGTAACACCACAGCACACTTATCACCCAAAGCCCTTGCGCTGCAAGGGTTTTCTTATTGAGAAGAGCTGAGAATGACTCATTACGAACAAATGTAACGCATGGCAGTGTGACACCTGTGGAAAACGACTTATCCACAAGTACACTTGTACTGAATTCCCCAGACTCCTTGCGCTGCAGTGTATCTCAGGGATTCCCCCAGATCCCTTGCGCT
>JBKDTB010000064.1:0-3031 GCA_046340515.1 Cyanobacteriota bacterium
GTCTTGAGGAAGACATCACCGAGGGGCCGCGGATCTCGAACTTGTAATGATTCCCCTGGGCCACGCCGGGCACGAAGATCTCCCCTATTCCCGATCCCCCGAGCCTCCTCATCATGTGACGACGGCCGTCCCATCCGTTGAAATCACCCACCACGCTCACACGCTGCGCATTCGGCGCCCAGACAGCGAAGGAAGTTCCCGTGATGCCAGAGATCGTCTTGAGATGGGCTCCGAGAACCCGGTAGGACTCGAGATGCTCTCCCTGCCCCAGCAGGTAGAGATCGACGTCGCCGAGCGTCGGCGCGAAGGCATAGGGATCCGAATAGGAATGGGACAGCCCATTACTGAAAACCGCCTCCACTGTGTACTCGTCAGGATTGACGGGAAAGCTATCGGGAACCGCCACCTCAAAGAGGCCGTCAGCATGCCCCTTGATCAGCGCTGTTTTTTGGCCATCCCTTCCACGCAGGGTCACAGCCGTGGCACCCGGATAAAAAACTCTCGCGACACTCCCACCCTCAACAATCTCGCTTCCCGTGATCATACCGGGCCTCACTCCGAGGATCCTGTGAGGATCGCTATGCCTGCACTCCAGCAGCGGGTGGAGATCCTCAGGCGGAAGGGTCGTGCCGGAGAAGGAGCCTTTGGGGGAGATGCGTTTCATGGCTGTTAGCCCATCATGGGCACCCCCGAGGGCGGAGACAAGGGCTTCCGAAGAAGCCCTTGAAGAAGAGGCTTAGATCATTTGCGTTTAAAATGTCACTCTAGTCGTTGAGTATTTCACGCAACGGGCGCAACGGGCGCAAAGAAGAGCGAAAGGCAACAGTTCTTCCGGACCCAATACTAACGATTACTGCCTCATGCCCTCATAAAACACCCTTGGAAACTCATCCAAAAGACTTGCGCTCACCCGCTCCCCCATCACTGATGACAACTTTTTTTCTGCACCCACCCTTGGCGCTCGTGGCGACCTTTGCGTGAAATTTTTTGGCTCCTCGCTGAATTGAGTGGGTAGAAGGGTTGAGAAGAGGAGGGGTAGTTGGGTAGGAATGGTGGACTATGACACCAGAGGTACTTTTTACGATGGCGCTGGGGCTTGGAGAGGGATGGAGCGTGAAGAGCTGCAGTTTTGAAGGGGCTCCTCTGGAGCTCCTTCTCAAGCTCGACTTTAAGCCTGGCCACCGGTTCGCATGTCCGGAGTGCGGGACCTGTGGGCCCACCCATGACACGGTGGTGAAGAGATGGAGGCACTTGGACTTCTTCCAGTACCGATGTGAACTCGAAGCGCGGGTACCGAGGGTGGACTGTCCGGAACATGGAGTCCGCTTGGTTGAGGTGCCGTGGGCGAGGGCTGGGAGTGGATTTACTCTTCTCTTCGAGGCGTTGACGATGATGGTGTGCCGGGAGATGCCCATGAAGGCAGCGAGTGAACTCCTGGCCGAGCATGACACCCGACTCTGGAGAGTGGTGGCCCACTACGTGGAGAAGGCCCAAGCCAAGAGGGACTGGTCGGAGCTCAAGCGTGTCCTCATCGACGAGACCTCCTCCAAGAGAGGCCATCGGTACGTGACCAACTTCGCGGATGCGCAGACCAGAGAACTCCTCTTCATGGTGGAGGGGCATGGGGCGGAGGCCATTGGGGCCTTCGCCAGGGAACTCACCAGACACAACGCCCGACCCGAACAGATCGAGTTGTTGAGCATGGACATGAAGCCTTCCTTTATAGCGGCAGCGGCCACCTTCTTCCCGAAGGCCGAGGTGGTCTTCGATCACTTCCACATCATGCAGATGGCAGGCAAGGCACTCGATGAAGTGCGTAAGGAACTCCTAAGAGACGGAGCGGATCTGAAGGGCTCTCTCTGGTCGATCAGGGGCAATGCGTGGACGAGATCCTCCACTCAGCAGCAACAGCGACGACTCTTAAGCGAAGCCTATCCCAAGCTGGGCAAGGCCTTGGGACTACGGGATCTCCTCCAAGAGATCCTCTCCCAAGAAGACAAGGGGCAACTTGCCTGGTGGTGCCGGAGGGCCCGCCAAAGCCGACTTGTTCCCTTCGTCCGCCTGAGTCGCTCCATCCAGAGGCATTGGAACGGCGTGGTAGCCTTCATGAGGACGAGGGTTACCAACGGGGCCATGGAGGCTATCAATGGTCTGCTCCAACTCGCCAAGCGTCTGGCCAGAGGCTACCGATCAATCAATACCTTCAGGATCATGGCCTATCTCAAGGCTGGGAAACTCCAGCTCGAAGTGCCACCCTTTAGACCCCTACCCACCCACTGAAAATAGCGAGGAGCCATACAATGGAACCTCATCCCAACTTAATGCAACCAAGACTGTCATTCCTGCCAATCTCCAAGTCGATCTTGGTAACGGGTTGAGGAGTTCTCCTTACAGTGGCAACAATTACCTGATCCAATACAATGGGTTTGCCCAAAGCATCGATCCCGGAGTCGTTACACTCAGATACAACGGGGTTGCGCCAAGCACCGATGCGGTGGCCTCTGGAGCCTATTCATTCTGGACCTATGAACATCTCTACATCGTTCCCAGATTGAGCAAGAGCAACGCCAATGCGACTGTCATCGCGAAGTATGTGGCCGACTATATTCAAGGACTCACAAGCGCCCAGATTTCGGCAAACTCAGGACCAGGCTACCTTAATGTGAACGATTTGCAGGTGGTTCGCAGTTCTGATGGCGGGGTGATCACTCGCAAATGATTTGTTGATAATCTAGAGCTGGAGAAAATACGCATTTTGGCGGGCCAATGATATGTCATTGGCCCGCCAAAATCATTGTGAACGAACAGATTAGACCAGGGACCTTGGCTTTCTGTGAGATACGGATGGAGGCATCTCAAGATCGAGGATGATGCCTGCCCGTGATTTTAAAAAGTCACGGGCCCGGCGCCCCGACACTACGCCCTTCTTTTCACCAAAAAATTCTGCGTTGGGTTCCAGATCGGGAACATTGGCTTTTCTCCGCGGAGAGGCACCCGAACAGCACTGATCAATGTCACGAAAACGTAACAT
>JBKDTB010000065.1:0-20601 GCA_046340515.1 Cyanobacteriota bacterium
CACGGAGAACTCTACCATCCATCCGAGCAGGACAAAGTATGCGGCACACAAGCCCTACCAGGCCTATTCATATGTAAGTCCAAAAACTGTCTCCGCCATCCAATAGCGGAACGACTCATTGTCCATGAATTGCTTGAAAAGTTCCATATCGTCCTTCAGCACATCCGTCATGACACGGGTCAGTGCCTTGTCATGCTCAATGCGGGCATTCTGCTTGTCGGAATTTTGGCGGGCATTCTGGTAGGCCGGGTCTGCTGAAACGCGTCTGGGAATATCCTCAGTGATCAGACGGTTGACGCGATCCTCATCAGTCCACTCGATGTTGCCGAACTGGTCATTGAACACCTTGAGGATGTTCGAAAGGCGATCGAGATCAGGTTCGGGTCTGCGACCACCACCGGCGGCAGGAACCGGTTCGATCTCGGCGTCCTCGTCGGGCAGTTGAATCCTTGCGACCGCCTGTTTCTCCACGCGGTAACTCTCCATGTCGATCGTTTCCAGAATGCCCGCTGAGAGGTCTTCCTCAATCGGAGCCGGCAGATTGGAGATGAGGAAGTTCAGCAGGATCGAGAGCTTCTCCCAATCGGCATTGGTGTAGGGGAGAATCGATGAGAGGAAGCCATAGGTGCGGGTGAAGGCCTTGGCCTTGCCCTTGAAGTCCACCTGGCCATCTTCGTCAAGCTGCTCTCGGTAAGCCGCCACGCAGGCATCAAGGATCGGATCGAGTGCATCGCGATCCGCACCACTAAGAACCAGTTCCACCAGTTCGTCAACCTGAAGCTGATCGTAGACTTGATAGCCATCCAGAGCGGCTTTCAGATCGTGAAGCTTGTTCGGATCGGTCTCCTCGGCGAGGATGGTGGTGCGGTAGTAGTCAGCGAAAGCCTGCTGGATGGTGTCGATATCGTTCATGAAGTCGAGCACGAAGACGTCATGTTTCTTGGGGTGGGCGCGATTCAGGCGTGACAGAGTTTGCACGGCCTTGATGCCCGACAGCACTTTGTCGACATACATCGTGTGCAGCAGGGGTTCGTCGTAGCCGGTCTGAAATTTATCGGCACAGATCAGAAAGCGATAGGGATCTTGCTGGATCTTGTCGGCGATCTGGCTCGATGGAAACCCGTTGAGGGATGCTTCGGTGACTTTGGTACCCCCGTATTCGTGCTCCCCGGAGAAGGCAACAATGGGCCGGTATCGACTCTTGCGTTCACTGAGATAGCTGGAGAAAGCATGGAAATACTGGATCGCCCGTTCGATGCTGCCAGTCACCACCATGGATCGGGCCTCGCCGCCAATCTTGCTGAGGGAAAGCACCTTCTCGTGGAAGTGATCCACCATGATCTCCGCTTTGAGCCGGATCGCATGCTCATGGCTTTCCACGTAGCGGCGGAGCTTTTTCTTGGCGCGCTTGCTGTCGAACTCGGGATCACTCTCCACCTTTTTGATGAGCTTGTAGTAGCTCTCCACCGGGGTGTAGTGGCGCAGCACATCGAGGATGAAGCCCTCCTGAATGGCCTGCTTCATTGTGTAGCTGTGGAACGGCAGGTGGCGCACGGTTCCATCGGCCTGGGGGTCGGGATGCCCGAAGATCTCCAGGGTCTTGTTCTTGGGGGTGGCCGTGAAGGCGAAATAGCTGGCATTGGGCAGCAGCTTCTTGGCCTCCATCAGCCGGTTGATCTTGTCTTCCGTGGTTTCCTCCTCTTCTTCTGCTCCTGTTGTGGAGAGGGCCAAGGAGAGGGCTGCCGAGGTGCGCCCACCCTGGCTGGAATGGGCTTCATCGATGACGATGGCAAAGCGGCGGCCCCGCTGCTCATTGCCGATCTCATCAAGAATGAACGGAAACTTCTGAACCGTGGTGATGATGATCTTCTTGCCTTCGGCGATGAACTTGCGCAGGTCTCCAGAATCTTCGGCATGGCCCACCGTGGCGCCCACCTGGGCGAACTGCTTGATGGTGGCCTTGATCTGCTGATCGAGGATACGGCGGTCGGTGACCACCAGGATGGAATCAAACACGGCGCTGTTGTTGCGCTCAAGGCCGATCAGCTGGTGGGCCAGCCAGGCGATCGAATGGCTCTTGCCACTGCCGGCGGAGTGCTGGATCAGGTAGCGGCGACCGGCGCCGTGCGCGGCGGCATCCGCGAGCAGGCGGCGCACCCCATCGAGCTGGTGGTAGCGGGGCCAGATCTGCACCGCCTTCTTCTTGCCGGTCTTCTCGTCTTTGGTTTCCACCACCTGGGCGTAGTTCTCAAGGATGTCGGTGAGTCCTTCGCGGGTGAGGATCTGCGTCCAGAGGTAGGCCGTCTTGAGACCTTCCGGGTTCGGGGGGTTGCCAGCGCCATCGTTCCAACCTTTGTTGAAGGGCAGAAACCAAGAGGCTTTGCCGTTCAAGTGCGTGCAGAAGCGCACCTCATGGTCGTCCACGGCGAAATGGGCCACGCAGCGGCCGAATTCGAACAGCTTCTCGCGCGGGTCGCGGTCGAGCTGGTATTGCTTCACGGCGTCAGCAACCGTCTGCTTGGTGAGGCTGTTCTTGAGTTCAAAGGTGGCCACCGGCAAGCCATTGATGAAGAGGCCCAGATCCAGAGATCGCTGGGTTTCATCGCGGCTGTAGCGGAGCTGGCGGGACACGCTGAAGCGATTGGCGGCGAAGCGCTGGATCGCTGTGGGGTTCCCTGGTGAAGGTGTGCCGCAGAAGAGGTCGAGGTGATGGGGCCCGTGCTTGAGGCCGTGGCGCAACACATCGATCGTGCCGCGCCGGGAGATCTCCCCCTGCAAGCGGGCCAGGAACTTGCGGCGGGTGGGACCATCGACCTCCAGCGCCAGGGAATCGAGGGCATCGGGCTGGGTGGCCAACAGGAAGCCACGCAGCTGCACGAGATCGATGCAGTAATCGCGGTCGTAGTGGGTGGGATCTCCCAGCAGCCAACCGGTGCCACCAGCCACCGGCACACTGGCTTCGGTGGCGGCATGGGTGGGCACGAGCACGTCCGTGCGGCCGGTCATGGCCCGCACGATCAGGGCCTCCAGTCCCTTTTCGGTGGTGTCGGTGGTCATGGCGTTGCGATCAAATGCCAGTCAAAAGAGGACGTGCTGGTCACGGTTCCACCAGCTGCTGAACCTTGCTGTGGCTGATGAGGGTGTTCCGTGCTTCCGGGCCGTTGGTCAGACCGGCGGTGCGCATGACGGACGAGTGGAGAAGCTTGAGGCCTTGAAGCAGGCTGGGGGCTCAGTCCAAACAAAGGCACAAGGCTTGCGGCATCTGCGTTTACGGGCGCCACCTCGGTGAATCCATTGTTAATCGCTCTGTTAGCCGATCGTTCCAGGAGCGTTTTAACAATGGCGTTTGCGGGCCTCCGTTGCTCAGTCGGCATGCTGTTCTCCGGGCTGGTGCCCTGATGAAATCACCCACTGGGCGGCAGCCCGCGCACCCTGGCGTTCGATCTGGCCTGTCCGTTGCAGATCCTGGAGGAGGTTGTGAACCTTGGCCCGCTTTTGCTCCTCGCTAAGCCGCTCAGGCAGCTTGGGCAGCAGCAGGGCATCCACCTCCTGGCGGGCCACGAGACCGTGCCGGCGGATGAGTTGGAGGATCAGGTCGAGGTAGTACTGCTTCTCGAAGCCCTTCTCCCGCATGTGCCCTCCCGCTTCGCCGGTTGCTTTGGCGACGCTTCCGGCAACCATCAGGCTCGATTGCCCAACGTGTGAATTTGTCTCCTCCATTGCTTGCACCCACCCACCCTGCGCCAGAACCGTGCTAGCCAGCTGAATCTGACGTGGAGAAAACTGTAGCTTGCGTGCATTCCACGCATGGGTTAGACGCACGAGATCTGCAATGGTCTGCGGATAGTCGTGAGTCTGCACCCAATGAACCGTGGCGAGAAGTTCGAGGCCAAAGGGACTCTCAAAGCCAGCGATCAGATCGGCGACGCGCTGGAAGCGAGCCTGGGTGGCGGGATGATCCACGAGGTAGTGCATCGCCTGCGCGCCAGCATCACCGTGGATGGTGAGAGGCTTCTCGGGAGTATCGCCGCCATCGCCATAGCCCTTGATGAAGTGGCCCTCGATGGCATTCAGAACATGCCGGAGATTCTCGGCATAGGGGCCATAAGGCGCTGCCTTGTAACGAAGCTTGAGTGGCTCTTCAGCTTCCTGTAGGAAATACATGAGCTTGTGCACTTCGAGCAAGGACACGAAAGGATCGAGCAAACCGCTGAGATAACGGTGCATCAGGCCGATCAAAGCTGCACGCCCTGGCGTCATCTGAGGAGCCTCGCGGGCCATCACGCTTGGCTTGCTGCTTGCTTCTGAAATCGGCTCAAAGAGATAGACTTTCACATGCACTAGGTCCTCGAAAGCTTTCTGGATGCGAGCCTTGACCAAGGGCCAGGAAAGGCCGCCAAGACCACAGCCAAGTGGAGGAATGGCGATGCTGGTGATCTTCAGATCCGCCACAACGCGAACCAGATCAGCAAGACCTGCATCGATGTCTTCCAGCCTGCTTTTCCCTCTCCAGTGGCGCTTCGTGGGGAAGTTGATGATGTATCGAGGGCATTGAAGTTGGTTGGTGTGGGTAACAAACATTCTGCCAGGCCTGACTTCGTTCAGCTTGCAAGCCTGGGCGTAGTCCTTGTAGTTGTCTGGGTACCGATTCTTGAACTGCAGGGCAATACCTCGGCCCATGACGCCGACGCAGTTCACGGTATTGACGAGGGCTTCGGCAGGCGACTCAAGAATGTCGCCACTGGCGAGCTGGATCATGGTTCTTGCCCTTCCGCTCAATAGTACCAAGAAGATTGTATTTCAACAGGCGGCCGATGTCGACTGCTGGCAACGATTACCTCAACACGCTCTCGCGTGCCTTGATTCTGGACGCCGATGCGTTCAACGAGGTGCCAAGCCACCTGTTCTTCCACGAGGAACTCAGACTGTTTGTGCTCTCTGACAGCAGGATCGTTCCATTGCCTTGCCTGAATGGCTGGCCAGTTCAATTCATTGAGAGACTCCAATGAACCAAAATCCTCAAAATAGCGCGAGCCAGCATTGCCCTTCGTGATGGCCCAGCGCTTTTTCTGCCCATCGGCCCAGTTGGCAACCGTCTTTAGATCGAACTCGAGGTGAACGACGGGATCTTGCCCGCCCGTGTACAGAAGATTTGGATGATTGCGCTTGTAGATCATGAACAGCATGATCGAGCGCGGGCAGAAATAGAAGGGAACGCACTCGCCGACGTGAAGATCTGGATGGCTAGCGAGAGTGAGATCTTCCAGACGCCGACGCTTGATCTCACCCATTCCAATCACGGTGCCGCCTGAATCGCGCCGACTAATGATGGCGTCGGAATACAGAAATCCATCGGTAATCACTGAGGGCAGGCGATCGGCGTGGGGGATGTGATAGATCTTGGGATTGGGTGGAGGAGGCATGGATGATTACTCATCAGCATCATCGTTGAGACCGAGATCATCTTCTCCAGCCTCTAAGCCTTCGACGTCTTCCTGCTCGTCGGAAGCCTCTTCTATCCCTTCCTCTGGCAACCCCGCCGCCGCCTCGCGCACATCGAGCTTGCCGGTGACCACATCGGTGATCAAGCGGGTGCGGTATTCGCGGAGAAGCTCGATCTCGCTGTGTACATCCTCCAATGCCCTTGATACAGCTTCGGTCCGCTGTGCAATGAAATCGATGATTGCCTGCTGCTCATGAGGTGGAGGCAGGAGAATCGGGAAGGAGCGAAGCGTTGTGCTGTTCGTCGCAGCAAGGTTCGTAGTTTGCTTTGCGGTCAATTGGAAAAAAGTACGACCATGCTCTGAGGCCATGAGGCCTTCGAGAAAAAGAGGAAGCAGTTGAATCCTATTGCAGCGGACGGCAAACACATGATTCTGGTGCAGACAAACGGGAATCTGGGCGTGCCATACGCAGCCTCTACCCAGTTTGTCGATGTCGCCTCCCTCGGTCAGAAGGACATCACCTGGGCGAAGCATTGCCCCCCTGGCCTCGCGTTCTGGCACATCAACGTGCTTAACGTGCCTCAAGTCAACTCTTCCGGATTGTACGTTCGCGACCCGAAGATAAGGATAGGAATTTTCTGGTAGCCCAAGATACACTTTCCCAAGCGTCAAGCCAGTCTGGACGACGGCTACATCCTTGAGTCTCCGCACCTCCCAATGCTCCGGAACATCCCCCAACCACTCCACCCCAGACGGCTTGAGGCGCACATTGGGATCCAGCCCACGCGTGACCGCGCGGTGAATGATGGCCTGCTTCTGCTCCTCCAGCAACTTGATCAGCTTCTGCTTGGCGCGGATGTAGCGGCGGATCTTGCGGTCGGCGTGGTCGAGGAAGCGGACGATGGCGGCTTGTTCAGGGAGGGGCGGGAGGCACGAGTAGATCATCTTGAAATGCTCGGGCCTTAGGCTCCACATGTCCGAGGTGATCCCATAGGACCATCTCTCGGCCTCCTTTGCGAATGCCGGGGTGCGAAAGAGATAGTGCAGGAAGTGGGGATCTCCACCTTCTCGAGGGTGCTGCACAACATATGCTGGACTGACGATCCCCTCGAACTCGGAGACACCAACGGCACCCTGCCATGCACGCATCTTGTTGTACACGATGTCACCTGAACGAACGAACTTGTAAGCCGACCTGTCCAGCTTGGAGCCGTCCTTCTTGGAGCCATCTTCAAGCAATGTCTGTTGGCGAATCACACCCTTGTTAATAGTGACAGAAAGCATGACCGCTTCTGGGCGATCCCGCTCCTTGATCTCATCAAAGATCACGCGGTTAGGGAAGACACCCCAATGCTCCGGCACCTCCCCCAGCCACGGCACGCCGGAGTCCTTCATCGCGGGATAGGGCTTGAGGTCGTCAATCATGGGCTCACCTCAACCGGTCCAAACTGCCAGCCACGGCACAAGGCATAGTCCCGCAGACGCTTGGCGATGGATTTGCGCTCCCCGTTGCTCTTGCCTGTGAAATCGACCGATCCATGCTCAGGGTCTGGCACCCCATCAGGGATGACCCTTAGGCCCTCGCTGGCACACTCTCCAACCAGAACCCCAAGGACTCCCACAGATTGAAGGCCGCGTTCCTCGGTGTAGCGACGCCAGGCCTGCTCCGCAGCAATCTGGTGGCCATCATCGAAGGAAAGGCGGCTCTGATCCTTCAGCGTGGGACGGATCTGACGCCACAACGGTGTCTCCGGATTCATGGAGTGGTTCCTCCATTTTCATCCTCATAGCCGGAACTTTGCCGAGCGGTGACCCGAGCCATCGTGCGCCCAAGCTCATCGAGGGCCTGCGTGTCGTCGAATGCGATGGTCTTCACCTCGGCCTTCCCGGTGTCCAGATCCATCGCGTGCCATTCGACGATTCCGGCCGCTTCGTCGAACTCGATCGACACATCGAGCCGGCCGATCAGCCACTCCGCTTCCACACCACCTTCTGGTGTTGGATACAGACGAGGAAGGGGAGTGTCCTCGCTCAGATAGTCCTCCAACCAGTTTTCCACCCGCGCGAGCAGATCCACACTCAAAGCGACCCCCCTCAGCATCGAGCCAACCATCTCGGAGACCCTTGAGTTTTTCGAGCTGAACTCTCGGATCCAGGGGGTCGAGAAGCTCGATCGCCGTCACTTCATCGATGCGCTGGAGTTGCTGGGCACGGTCGAAACGACCGATGCCGCTGGCTCGAAGCCAGCTTGAGCCGAACTCACCAACGCGCACATCGCTCAACTCCGCAAGCTGTTGTTCCGTCACCGCCGCAGCAACGAATCGGCCGTCGACAAGCGCCACTTCATCGGTGAGGTTCTGAACGCCCGGCCGAGTGAGCAACAGACGCCGCCGCAGCTCTTTGGTGAATTGGACCGTGTTACCTTCACGGCAAACGAGATCGATGGCCTCCCCGTCGTGCAGGCCACGCCCAAATTTCTCGATATGTGGCCAGACTCCAGCCGGCAAAGCTGGCGATGAGCCCCGGGAGGAATCCTGCGCATGGCCGATGGCATCGACGAATCGATCGCGTGCTGCGCGAGCGGCTTGCGTACAGGGATCAAATCCAGGGAGAACATCTGAGTCGATCACCATGCCAATCTGAGCCACATAACTGCCCGCCCTTGAACCGACAAGATGCAAGGTCAAGCCTTTGCTGAAGCCACGTGGTGTGCGCCGGCGGTTTGGATGGGCCCGACGAAATTCATCCTTGGCAATCTCCAGGATGATTCCTTGAAGCGACTCCAGATCGCGCAACAGAGAGAGCGGCAGCGTGTGCGCTCGGAAACGTTCCCCTGTGAAGACAGGTTCGAGCAGGATCTCCGTGTTCATGCGGCCCCTCCAACAATCTCTCCCAGCAAACCCTCCGTCTCCTTTTCCAGAGCCAGGATGTCCGCCCGAATCTCCTCCAGCGTCCTGAGCGGCTTGGGCTTGTAGAAGTAACGGGTGAAGCTCACCTCATAGCCGATCTTCACGCTCCCGGGCTCATACCAGGCATCCTCGGCATAAGGCAGCACCTCCCGCCGCAGGAAAGCCTCGATGCCTCCCTCCTCCAGCAGGGGCACCTGTTCGCTGTCGCGCAGCTCGGGGTCTGGCTCGTATTGCACCACCCGTTCGCCCTCCTCCGTTTCCACTGGGAAGACCCCCCGAAGGGGATCAGCCGCCTGCTTGCCTGGCTTGAACACCTTGGCGATCAGGGGGGCGGCTGTCTCGTCCCTTTCCCCCAGGTGGGCGAGAAGCAGCTTTGATTTCTTGGCCGTCCAGCGCAGCCCCTGTCCTTTGGCCACCCGTTCCGCCAGTTCCAGCCACTGGTTGGCATCCCGGTGGGGGCCCTCCCCCATTACCTCATCGACGGCCTCCACCACGCTCTCCAGGCCACCTTCGCCGGCTTTCACAGCTTCCTCCGTCAGCGTCGCCAGGTGCTCGGCATCACTGTGAATGGCCAACCGCAGCGGCCGCTCCACCGTCACCTTCCAGGAACCGAAGGCCTGGTTCGGAAAGATCTTGCTCTCTTCCGTTTCCTCGAACGCCAGGAACGACTCGACAATGCGCTGAATATCAGCATCGGAGAGTTCGCAATTCTTCTTGCCGAGGTTCTTGCGCAGCGGCTTGAACCAGGCCGTGGCATCAATCAACTGCACATGCCCCTGACGATGGGCGGGTTTGCGGTTGCTGAGCACCCAGATGTAGGTGGCGATGCCCGTGTTGTAGAACATGTTGAGTGGCAGGGCCACAATCGCCTCCAGCCAGTCGTTCTCGATGATCCAGCGGCGGATGTCGCTCTCGACCTGGCCTGCATCACCCGTGAACAGCGAGCTGCCGTTGTGAACCTCAGCGATGCGGCTGCCCAAAGCCGTGCCGCTCTTCATCTTGCTGATCATGTTGGCGAGGAACAGCATCTGTCCGTCGCTGGAGCGAGTGATCAGCGAATACTCCCCATCGCCTGCATGATCGATCAGAAAGCGGGGATCCTTGAGGCCACCCTTGCCGCCCATGCGCTCCAGATCCCCCTTCCAGCTTTTGCCGTAGGGAGGGTTGGAGAGCATGAAATCGAACTCGCGCGCCGGGAAGGCGTCGTTGGCGAGGGTGGAGTGCTCCGGCCCACCCACGATGTTGTCGGCCGCGTCGCCCTCGCCCTTCAGCAACAGATCCGCTTTACAGATCGCATAGGTTTCGGCGTTGATCTCCTGGCCATAGAGGTGTGTGGCCACCTGCTTGCCCTGGGCGGCGGCCAGCTCCTTGAGCTCTTCTTCCGCCACGGTGAGCATGCCGCCGGTGCCGCAGGCGCCGTCGTAGAGCAGATAGGTGCCGGAGTCGATCGCGTCTGCCACCGGCAGGAAGATCAACTTGGCCATCAGCTTCACGGCGTCGCGTGGCGTCCAGTGCTCACCGGCCTCCTCGTTGTTCTCCTCGTTGAAGCGCCGCACCAGCTCCTCAACCACCGTGCCCATGCCGTGGTTGTCGAGACCGGAGTGCTTCACACCACCCTTCCCGTCCGGTATGGGATTGGGGCTCAGGTTGATGTCCGGCGAGAGGAACTTGCCGATCAGGGTGCCAAGGGCATCGGCTTTCGACAGGCGCGGGATCTGGTTGCGGAACTCAAAGTTCTCCAGAATGTCCTGCACATTCGGCGAGAAGCCATCCAAGAAGGCCTCGAAGTCGGCCCGCAGCTTCTTCTGACTGGCGCGAGACTGGAGATCGCGCAGGGTGAATTTGGAGGTGTTGTAAAAGGCCTGGCCCGCCGCCTGCCTGAGGGCTGGGTCCTGGTGAACGATCTGGGCGGCATCCAGGGAGGCCTTCAGGTCCAGAACCGCCTGCTTGGTGGGCTCCAACACCGCATCCAGGCGCCGGAGCACCGTCATCGGCAGGATCACGTCGCGGTATTTGCCGCGCACATACAGATCCCGGAGCACGTCATCGGCGATGCCCCAGATGAAGTTGGTGATCCAGTTGAGCTGGCCCTGTTCCATGGCAGACGGTTCGAGCCAGTGGGCCTGACACGCTGGGCCAAGGATGCCTCAAGCTTGGGCCGGATGGGTGGATCTGGTGGCACATCGCGTGCCTTGCCAGGAGCTCAAGGCGCCACTGGGGCCTGTTGGCGGCGGGCACGCATGGACCTCTCGACGTCGATGACGGTTCCAACTGGATTCTTTCTCTGCGCGAGCAGTGCCCTTGATGATGAACGGACCGATCAGGCGACAGCGAAAACTGGAGGACCAAAACTGCATGTCGCTGGACAGCACAAGATATCTCGCCGTTCAGCCGATGCCTCCGTCCAAAGACGTGACAGAGATTCTTCGGCCTGGCTATTTCCCGCGAACTCCTTTCTCACATTCTCATTTAGCGCAAGGGACGGACGGTCGGGCCGGCTGAAATATAGCCGCGTCTCGTTTAAAGCGACGCTCACGCAAGAAGGGTCTGTGATGACGCTTCAGGATCAAGGCCGCAACTGCCGCAGCCAGCGTTCCACCGGCTCACAGCGGATGCCATCCACCAGCAGCGGCTCCGGGTGAAAAGAAAGCAACAAAAGCTGAGCCTCAGGATAGTCCTCCCGGAAGGCCTTCAGGGGCGACAGGTCGCGGTGGTGGAGGCGGGAGGCGCGTTTCACCTCAACCGCCAGAAAGAGATCTGGTCCATAGAGCACAAAGTCGACCTCCAGGCCGGCGCGGGTGCGCCAGAAGCTGAGGCTGGCGCCACCGGGTCGCAGTTGGCAAAGGGCACGCAAGTGCTGAGCCACCAGGCCCTCCAGAGAGGGAGCATTGATCTCCTCCGGTGCGTCCAACGGGCCCCGGGGGCGCAGGGACCGGAAGACACCAGCATCAAAAACATAAAACTTCTGATGCTGCGCCAGTTGCCGTTTGGCACGGCGCTGAAAAACAGGCAGGCGGAAGCCCAGCAGCAGATCTTCCAGAATCAACAAATAGCTTTCCGCTCGCTTGCGGGGGATTTCCGCCTCTCGCGCAAGGGAGGCCAGATTGAGCTGGCTGCCATGGGAAAAGCTGATCACCTCCAGAAAGCGAGCAAAATCCCCCACCTGACGCACCAGGGCCTCAGCCCGCACCTCCTCTTGCAGGTACAGCCCCGCATAGGCCTGCAGGGTGGCCGCTGGATCCGCCGCCTGCCACACCAAGGGCACCAGGCCCATCGTCAGGGCGCGGTGGAGATCAAACGCCTCCCCCAGCTCAGCGGCCAGAAAAGGCGGCATGGACGCCGACACCAGGCGACCACCCAGCAGGTTGGCAGCGCCATGACGCAATTTGCGGGCGCTGGATCCCGTCAGCACAAAACGCAGGTCGGGCCGCTCCTCGATCAGCCCATGCACCACATCCAGAAGCGCTGGCGCCTTCTGCACCTCATCGATCACCACCGTGCCAGCGCCAGCGGCGGCCACGCGCTCCCGCAGGCGCTCGGGCCGAGCCTGCAAGGCCCGCAGCACCTCCGGAGCCAGCAAATCGATGCGCAAAGCGTCGGGAAAGCGCTGCGCCAGCCAGGTGGACTTGCCCGTGCCCCGCGGCCCGAAGAGAAAGAAGCTGCCTGCGGGTGGCTGCAAAAAACGCGGCACCGTCGCCACAATGGCTGCGGAAATGGAGTTTGCGACGCCATTTTACGGGCATCAACCCTCTGGCCGCTCCAGCCCAGCGGTCACACCAACCCCAACGCCAACCCCAACGCCCCCGCACAGCCATCCCCCACGGGCCTCTGCCAGCGGGCGTCGGGCAGAGCCCGGGCCAGGGCGCGACCAAACGCCTCCCGAAAGCACCCCAGATGGGTGATGGCCCCGCCCAGGGTGCACACGGGCGGCGCGGACAACTCCAGGTGGGCGGCCACGGCGACAACCATCTCCAACAACGCCTCCCCATGCCGCTGAAGGAGGTCCAGGGCCAGGGCATCACCCGCCGCGGCCTGCCGCTCCACCACCGGCGCCAGGGCGGCAAAACCTGCCGGGCCGAAACCAGGGGCCACCACCCGGGCCTTGATCCGCTGCGGACTGGCTGGATCCTCCACCGCCAAGCCCAGGGCCTCCCAGAGGGCCGGGCGCAGGGGCCCATCGCTCTGGCGGCCATCGGCCATGCGCAGGCTGAGGCTGAGGGCATCGCGGCCGATGTCCATCGCGGAGCCAGCGCCATCAAGGAGCCAGCCCCAGCCGGCGCAGCGGTGGTGGCGGCCGGTGCGATCGCGGCCGAGGGCGATGGTGCCTGTGCCGCTGATCACCAGGATTCCTTCCCCCTCGGGGAGGGCACCGGCCAGGGCGGTGCGTTCGTCGCCGGTGACGATCAGGCGGGCGGGGGGCAAGCCGAGGGTGTGGCTGGCCAGCCGCAGGCCCCGCTCTTGCACCGGGCTGCCGTGTTCGATGCCGCTGGCGCCGATCGCCGCGGCCGCCAGGGGCCCGAGGCCCTCCGGCCGTTGCTGATCCACCAGCCGGGCCCGGGCGCGCACCAGGCTTTCCCGCAAGGCCTCCTGAAAGCGGGCTTCCCCCTCCGGCGCGTCCAGATGGACCACCCCGGGCCCCTTCCCCTCCGCCAACACCTCACCGGCCGCGTTGGCCAGGCGGCAGGTGGAGTGGGTCTGGCCGGCGTCAAAGCCCGCCAGCACTCCAACCGACTCGCTCACGGACGACGGGACGGCAGGGTGCCGGAGGCGGAGGCGGAGAGGGTGGCCAGGCTGAACATGGCGATGAGCTGCACCTCCGGGCGGAAGAAGATCGTGTCGGTGAGGCCCTGGATCGCCAAACCCACGAAGGCCGCCACCGCCGCCAGGGACGGCAGCACCATCGGCCCATCAGCCCGCCACTGCCGCAGGCCCGTGGCCATGGAGGTGAGAAACAGTCCAGCGCCTGTGATCAACCCCGGCACGCCCGCCTCCACCAGCCACTCCAGGGGGATGGAATAGGCGCTGAGGGCGTTGAACTTGGGCTGCTGATAGAGGGGATAGATCAAATTGAAGATCGTGTTGCCGGGACCGATGCCGATCCAGGGACGATCCCGGATCATCTGCAGGGCCGACGTCCAGACATTCATGCGGAAGTTGTTGGAGCTGTCCTCCCGGCCCGCCACCAGGCTCATCACCCGCACCCGCAGCGGCTCCACCCGGGTGACGAGCACCACGAGCACCAAGGCGCCGCCGCCCAGCAGCACGATCGGCAGCAGCCGGCGCCAGAGCGGCGGCCAGGAGCGGGTGGCTCGGAAGGAGAGCAGCAGGCCCAGGAGGGCCAGGGACGCCACCATCCCCATCCAGGCGCCCCGGCTGTAGGTGAGCACCAGGGTCACGACGCCCAGCAGGAAGGCCGCCAGGGCATAGAGGCGCCGGGGCCAGCCGGACCAGCGCAGCACGGCCACGGCAGCCAGGGGAAGGATCGGCAGCAGGTAGCCGCCCAGCAGGTTGGGGTTGTCGAGGGTGCTGTAGATGCGCACCGTGCCCCGCGCCACGGAATTGGCATCCGACCAGCGGGCCAGGGCACCGCCCGCGTCGCCATAGAGCTGGCGGATCCCCACCACGCTGGTGAGCAGGGAGCCGGCCAGCAGGGCCGCCGTGATCCGGTCCCACCAGATCGGGGCGGTGCGCAGCAGCTGGTTCATCAAGGCGTAGACGCCGAGATAGCTCACCAGCTTCATCAGCCCCTTGAAGGCCGCCAGCGGCACCGGTGAAAAGCCCGTGGCCACCACCGCCACCGCCAACACCGCCAGCAGCCAGCCATTCAGCGTGCCCAGCGGCCCCGGCCGGGTGCGCAGCGACCAGACCACCCAGAGCAAGCCGCTGGCGGTGATCAGCAAGGTGAGTCCGCCGCGGGTGATCTGCGGCAACCAGGCCATCAGGGCGCAGAGCATCAGGCCGGCGATCAGCTCCAGGTGCTGAGCCAGCCAGCCGACCCGCTGCTGGGCCAGCAACCCCTGCCAGCGGAGCACCAGGGGAGGGGGAGCGACGGCGGTCACGGGGCCTCGGTGGCGTGTTGGCCTGGATTATGGGGTGGCCCCGGCCTCCTCTCCCCCGGCGATGGCCTCCAACACAGCCAGCCGAGGGGGCGGGGCGGCATTGCGCTGGAAGAGCACCCGCCAAACAGGCCGGCCCTGGCTCAACACATGGCGCTCCCGCTCGGTGGGCACCGGCAGGGGGTTGGTGGGACGCCACGGGCGCGGATCAGCGGCGGGGCGTTCAAAGCAGCCGCTGCCCTCCACCAGGGCCACCATCGGTGCGATCAGCTCGGGCACATCGCTCTGGAGAAACAGCTCCGTGCCGGGGGCGAGGGCCGCCGCCAGGGCCCGCAGGAGGGGGGGCTGGAGCACCCGGCGCTTCTGGTGGCGCGTCTTGAACCAGGGATCGGGGAACTGCAGGGTCACCAGCACCAGGCGGCCGGGCGGCAGCAGGGCCAGCCAGTCGGGCAGGCTGACGTTGGCGTTGGCGAAGAGAAAGCGCAGGTTGGGCAGCGCCGCCGCCTGGCGATCCGCCTCGGCGGCCTGCACGAGGGATTGGCGGATCTCCAGGCCGAGGTGGTTGCCCGTGGGCTGCAGCGGGGCCAGGGCGAGCAGGAACCGGCCGCGGGCGCTGCCGATGTCGCGGTGGCGGGGCTGGGTGGCATCGGCGAACAGCGCCTCCAGGGGGGGGAGGGGCCGCGTCTGTTGATGGAAGCGGCTGAGGGGGTTGACGTGCTGCCGCACCATCAGCCGTTGGGGATCAGAAAGGCCCAGCAGGCGGTGTAGCCATGGAGATGGGTGGCGGCCCCCACCGGACCGATCTCGCCATTGCAGAACACCCCGGCGATCGGCACGGAGGCGAACACCTCCCGGCAGAGCTTCACATCCCCATCCGCCTCGCCATAAAGGCCCTCGCCCCGCCCGAGGCAGGCGAAGAGCAGGGCCGCCATCGGCTGCGCGTCCTCCAAGGACTGGCGACGGAGCAGCAGGCGGGCGTCCTGCCGTGAGGCTTCCGCGTCGCGCAATTGGAATTGCACCCGTTGCCCCACCCGCATCCGCTCCGCCACGGCCACGGCCCCGTTGCGGGGATCCACGCCGATCAGGTTGCGCACCAGAAAGGCCGCCGGCGGTGGGCCATCGCTGGAGAGCAACACCTCGCTGCGATCCACCCCGAGGAACAGGGAGTGTTTCACCTGCTCCCGCTCCAACGGGCTCAATTCACTGAGGATGAGCTGCAGCGCTTCCACCGGGCTGCGGGGCACATCCCCGCCCCGGCTCACCTGAATCACCACATTCCGCTGCGCCTGCTCCACCTCGAACACCGGCCCGATCGGCCGGCAGCCCTGGGCCACCAGGGGATCGAGACGCCAGGCGCCACTGATCAGGCAGCCCACGGCGCCCGCCCGCACGCTCGCGCCCGCCTCGCCGCCGCTGTAAAGCAGGGAGCCATGGGGAGCGCTGTGCTGGCCGGCGATGCCCCCCACTTTCAGGGTTTGGGGCAGGGCGTAGTCGAGGCCGCTGATCAGGTCGTTGATCGCCCCGCAGGTGGGATCGACCAGCAACAGCATGGATGGGGGATCCCCCTCCCCCGCCGGTGTGGCCTGGAGCCCGAGGGCCACCCGCCAGGCCTCGGCGGGGCCATCCAGGTCGGGCAGGGCATTGGTGTCGATCGCGAAGGGCTGAAGGATGGCGTCGGGCAACCGCAGCAGGAGCACGCTCAGGGCCGGCTCCCCTTCCATCTCACGGGCCTCCTCCCGGCCGGTGCCCACCACGCCACCGCCGCAGCAACCGAGCCAGTGGTCGGCCTGCAGCCTCTGGCTGAGGAGCGGCAGCAGCCGCGGCAGATCACTGGCGAAACCGCTGTAGGCAAACACCAAGGCCAGATCAGCGCGACCCACCCCGGCCAATTGTTGGGCCACACCATCCACCGCGGCCTGGAGCGACACATCCGTGGCCAGGGCGGTGCGACACCAGGCGCCGCGATCGCGGTTGAGCCAGGGGAAGGAGGGAAGGGGCATGGTCGGAACCTATCGCCCGCGAGGTAAACGGATAATGGCGCCTTACCGAACCGCTGGCTGTGCCGGATCTGCTCTACCGCTCCCTGGTTTGGCTTGACGTGCGCCTGGGCCTGCTCTTTGCCGTCGGCCTGCCCCTGGTGCTCCTGATCTGGGCCGCCCTGCGGCGGGAGCAGGCCCTGCTGCGCCTGTTGGGCCTGTATTGGAAGGTGGCCTCCTTGATGGTGGTGGCCCTGTTGCTACTCACCAACGGGCGCCCCGCGGGCTTCGCGCTGCTGGTGTTGGCGCCCCTGTTGATCGTGGTGGGCTTGTGGCTGTGGGTGGATCTCAACGAGGAGCTGGCCGACATGCCCCCCTGGCGCCCCCTGCCGCTGACGGTGCGCCTCTGGCGCTGGAGCCTCTCCTTCTACGGACTGGCGAGCGCGGCCCTGGCCGCCACCGCCCTGCCCTGCGTCGGGGGGAGCGCCGCTCGGCCCGTCTGCCAGGTGTGGCTGGAGGCCCCGGCGGGCCTCCATGGCGTGATGGCCCGGATTTTGGCCTTCATCTTCGGCGCCACCTGGACGCCGGGGGTGGCCGCCTTCGTGGGCTACGTGACCCTGGTGGCCTATGTGGTGGGCGTGCTGCAGTGGCTGCTGCTGAAGCTGCCTCGGCAGGGAAGGGTGGCCGGGGAGTTTTAGGGCTGGCGGAGGCGAGGGGCTGGCCGCGCCATTCCCGTTCCCTGTGGCGCCGCGCAGGGGGCCGTTCAGCAACTGGTCGAGCCAGACGACGAAGGGCAGGCCGCCGCTTTGTTCGCTGTAGACCAGCGGCGAACGCAGGATGGTGTGGGTGTCGCCCCGGGCGAGGTGGGAGCGGAAGTTGGGGGTGGTCTGGCGGTGCGCCAACTCCCGCGTCATGGCCTTGGTCCAGGCGTCGCAGCCGCGGGGAGCGCCCATGTCGCCGTGGAAATCACGTTGCACGGCGTCCTGGACGCGGGTGTATTGGGCGAAGCGATCCTTCGGGAAACGGGCGGCCAGGCGGGCCACCACCTCCGCATCCGGCGTGCGTCGGGCTTGCGGGCCGAACACAGAGACCGGCAAGAGGCCGCCCCTGCGTGCGGGCCCCTCCGCCGTTGAAGAACACCACCAGGCCATCGGCGGTGCCTTGCTTGAACCAGAAGGAGTCGGTGGGAACGGTGCCGGGCGCGGCGGAACAGGTGGGCTTGAAGGTGTGGCCGTTCACACGCAGCGGTGCGGGGGTGATTTGGACCCATCCCTCCGCCTTGGGCGAGCCTTCCGCGGGGGCCGCCAGCGCCGGCGACGCGATGCCGGCAAGCGTTGCCAGGACCAAGGCCGCCGCCACCTGTTTGGACCAGGGGCGGGGCCGGGGCATGGGCATGGGCAGGAACGGCTCCATGGGCGGGCGAGAAGGGGAGGTCAGGACCGTGCCGCCCGGGCGCAGATCCTGGCGGGGTCAAGCCAACCCTCTTGCCGCGAATCCAGGCCCCCTTTGGCCACGTCCCTCCGGCATCGGCAGACTGGGCCGTGACACCGGTCTGCCGATGGCCCCCATGGCCCTGTCCACTTCGCCGCCCCTGGGCCTGGAGACACGCCTGGCTTCCCCTGGCCCCAAACGGGTGCTGGCCCTGGATGGCGGCGGCGTGCGCGGCATCCTCACCCTTGGCTTTCTGGAGCGGATCGAAGCGCTGCTGCGGGAACGCCATGGCGGCGATCCGGAGTTTCGCCTCCGCGATTACTACGACCTGATCGCCGGCACCTCCACCGGCTCGATCATCGCCGCCCTGCTGGCCCGGGGGCACTCCGTGGCGGAGGTGATTGATCTCTACAACACCCTGGCCCGTCAGGTGTTCCGCCGGAGCTGGTGGCGGCGAGGGGTGCTGCGTCCGCGCTACAGGCGCAAGGAGCTGCAGCGGTTTCTGGCGGACGAACTCGGGGAGGATTGCACCCTGGGCGACGCGGACCGGCTGCGCACCGGCCTGCTGATCATCAGCAAACGACTGGACACCGGCAAACCCTGGCCGATCGCCAACAACCCGCGGGGCCAGTATTTCGCCCAAAAGGAAGGCAGCCACACCCTTGCCAACAGCAACTATCCCCTCTGGCAAGTGGTGCGGGCTTCCACCGCCGCCCCCACTTTCTTTGCCCCCGAATCGATCCAGATCAACAATCCCAAGCAGAGCAGCCTGAAAGCGGAAACCGGCCTCTTTCTCGATGGCGGCGTCAGCCCCCACAACAACCCGGCGCTGCAGGCCTATCTCTACGCCACGTTGAGGGGCTACAACCTCTGCTGGCCAGCGGATCCGCAGCGGTTGTTGATCCACTCGGCGGGCACCGGTCGCCTGCATCCAGGCCTGGCGTCCCGGGGGGCCATCGGGAGGCTGCTGGCGAGGATCACGGCATTGCAGGGGATCACGGCCCTCATGGGGCTGATGAACGACTGTGGCTTGTTGGTGGAAACCTTGATGCAGGGGATGGGCACCTGCCTCACCATTCCCCGCCGGATCGATGCCGAGCTGGGCACACTGAGCGGGCATGAACTGGTCGACCAGCCACGCTTCAGCTATGGCCGTTTCGATGTGAAATTGTTCCGCGATCCCAAGCCGCGGGATGGCATGGATGATGAACCGATTCTCGACCAGCTGCGGCTGGATGCCAAGCAGCTCCAAGCCCTGCAGCCAATGGATGATCCCGAAACAGGCCCGCTGCTGCTGAAGCTGGGGCGGGCGGCGGCGGCGGAGAAGGTGAAAGCCGAGCACTTCCCGGCCTGCTTTGATCTGCCCACCGCGCCCCCCTTGCCGGTGGCTCTGGACAGCGACGGCCAGCCCCGCCGGCCCTACATCAAACGGGAGGAGCAGCCGGTGGTGGCGGTGCAGCTCAATCTCGACACCGACGGGTTCCGCTACCACTGCTGGGGCGCTGAGCAGACCTGCCAGCGCGGCGACTGGATCGTGCACAGCCCGAGACGCACGTACACGGTCTCCGCGGAGAGCTTCGCCCGCACCTACCAGCCCCTGGGGCAGGGGCTCTACCGCAAGCACACCCCCGTCTGGGCGCGGCAGGCCACCAGCGACGGCAGGGTGACCACTCAGGAGGGACACACGCACTACGTGGCCGGGGACTGGCTGGTGTGGAACGATCCAAACGGGAACGACGTTTATGCCATCTCCCGAGACACGTTTGCCGAGCTCTACGAGCCTTGGACCGCCCCAGCCGAGCCGCCGGGGTGATGGAGGGGAGCCGGGCGGGGCCGCGGGGGAGATGGGAGCGGAGAGGGCAGCGAGCTGTTCTGGGGAGAAGCCGGAGGGATGAGCTTGGGGAGCGGAGCCAGCTTCTGGTGGGGCCTCTTCGGCGCTGTCAGCAGAGCGGATCAGCTCCAGGGCCGATGGAGGCTTCTGGCTGGGTCGAGGAGGAGCGGGGCGGCTGGTGGTGCGGGCACCGTTGGCGGATGGAGCGGCGACGGTCATGGCCTGGTGAGGCGATGAGTGTGAGGAGTGAGGAGGAAGGGTGGGCCGGCTGCTCAGCCAGGACCCAACCTGCGAGGGGGCTTTGCCCCCTCAGGAGATGCGCCAGGAGCGGCGGGAGAGGAGCTGGGCACCGGTGATCTGCTGGCCGGCTTTGAGGGCCTCCTTGATGGCGGCCTTGTCCGGCTTGCTGGTGGTGGTGAAGCTCAGCCAGGCGGGATCGAGGGCCTGCTCGTCGTCGATCACCACGGCCGAGGACTTACGGGAGGTGAGCTCGTGATTCGGGAACGAGAAGCGGGTGGCCGAGGGCTGCAGCTGGGTGAGGACAAACACCAGCGACTCCTCCAGCGCGTCGGCCCGGCTGGCATCGGAGCGGGAGAGATCGGTGAGCCGCTTGGCCTGCTGCTGCCGGTAGGCGGCCTGGCCCCGCAGGTGCTCGATCACCCAGCAGGTGGCATCGGCCTTGGCGGCCAGCGCCGCCTTGTTGCCTTCCTCGGCCAGCAGGGCAGCCTCCAGCTCGGCCAGGGCCTGGGCGCGGACCCCGGCGTCGTCGCTCTCCAGCTGCTCGGCCAGCTGGCCAACGGCGGTGGTGAGCTCCTGGGCCTCGATGCCCAGCTGCCAGAGCGAACCGGAACGCTGCAGCGAGCAAGCAGGGCCTGAGGCCGAGGGCTCTGCCATGGGGACAGGAGCATCGACGGGAGCGACGGGAATGGGGGTGAGAACGGCCATGGGGATGTG
>JBKDTB010000066.1:0-3244 GCA_046340515.1 Cyanobacteriota bacterium
CGAGCTACTTCTTCAACTGAATCCCCGGATTCCCCTGAGTCACTTTTCGACGCCCACCTCCTTCAACGCCGCAAGCCATGAGCAGCAAGAAATCCGCCCTGCCTGACGGCCGGATCCCCGATCGCCTCCCCGATGGCCGCCCCGCCGTGGCCTGGAAAAGCCGCTGGACCGAAGGTGTCCTCCCCCTGTGGCTCGTGGCCACGGCGGGTGGCATGGCCGTGATCTTCGTGGTGGGTCTGTTCTTCTACGGCTCCTACGTGGCGGTGGGCTCGGCCTGAGAAGCATGGCGGTTTGGCCTTCGGGCCTTCCCCCCGGGCGGGCCGATCGGCCCGCTTTTTTGTTGCGCTGTCTTGGCGATGGCGTGCGCCCAGGCGGTCCGTCCGCTGGGGCGGGGCGCCAGGAATCCGCAAAGGATCCGATTAGAATGAACGGCAAGAAAGTTGTTGGTTGAAATGGCCAACCGATCGATCAGCGTTTCCCTGGAGAAAGGGTTGCTAAAGGGTTGCTGGCAGAGCTGGAGGCCCGGGGCGGAAACCGTTCCGCCCGCATCGCTGAAGCCCTGGCCCTTTGGCTGAAGCAACGTCGGCTGGGTGCCCTGGAGCAGGCTTGCGCACACCTCGCCGCCCTGGAAGGAGGCGATCTTCAGGAGGCAGAAGACTGCGCCGCGGCCATGGCGTCGGATGGCTGACCGCGGTCGTCTCTACGTCTGGGGCCGCAACCGCGGCTTCGGCGATGGCAAACAACGTCCCGTTCTGGTGATCGCCCCTGATGTCGCAACGGCCATCCGCCAGTCCGCTGGCCTGGTAGCTCGCGGCCACCCAGGCCAATGGCCTGAAACAGACCGGTTTTGTGATGACCTGGTGACCCGGGCCCTGGATCTGCGGATGGAGGAGCCCTGGATCCAAGACGATTGAGGGGGACGGCTGGAAGCGTCAGCGCAGGGACGTCTTCACCAATGCATCTTTCCAACGATCCACTTCGGAAGCGGACTGGAATCCCCGCATAGAAGCAAACTTATGCTCCCATCTTCTGTGTCTGAATATTAGCCGATGTCACGCGCGCCTCACAGGCCACCCGGCTGAAGACCGGTGTTCTTCGCAATTCGAGACAACATCCTCGGTCCAATCTCCTGGCCATCATGAAAAGCAAAGACAAAGTCGGGGTATCCATCATGAGCAAGGGTTCTATGGGATCCTGACTGACGCTTTACCCGCCAACCTATTGACTGGAGAGCGGCCAAAACCCTTTTGGCTTTTACCAAGGGCCATGCAGTCAGGCCATGACTGGCAAGGAGAAGTTGATACTCACAGGCTTCGCTTCGCTATTTTCCAGCCTCTCAGCGATTAGACGAAGAGCCAAAATTTCGGCCTTTGACATTGCATCTGCAGCAGAATCGCCATACGAGAGAACACCGGGTAGCTCCGGCACATCAGCAATCCAGCGTCCACCAACTTCATGCTCGCATTCCAAAGTGAAATTCATGGTCTTTCATCATCTACAAACACAGTAGCAACAACCCATGCAAGTGGAGTAGCCCCGCGCTACAAGGTTCAGTTTCCATCCCAGGAATTCGGCTAACGCTGGCCTTGAGTGGCAGGCAGGGAGCCTGGGGTGGCGAAGCTGAGAACTCGTGGTGGCCTGTCCACACGAGGGGTGTGTTCGAAGTGTCGCCACCCTCCCGATAACGTTCGCGGACCGTCACTACAATCAAACTAGCCATCGCCTTATTCATGGAGGAGGCAGGCCAAGGTCTTTACAGATCTTTCGTACGAGTAGTTCCCTAATCTCAGTATGCCGTGGAATTGAGCTACGGCGATTCTGTGTTGGATTCCACCACCAGGAATGATTTTCAACCTCTCTCAGCTGCTCGCGGCCATGGCCGTTGAGATATCGCAGTAAATCCCTACGTTTCACAGGATTAACGAAAGTTCCTCTGCCCCAGGTCCAGCGGCTTCGAGGGCATCCTTGCGGTTAAATTCCAGAGCTTCGGGGAGAACCTCTCTCAGTGATTCTAGAAGTTCCTCGCGACTTGCCTCTTGAGCGTTCACGCCAGAGACTTCTTCCACCCAGCCAACCCACCATGGACCATCTTGGCGAATTACAGCTGTGTAGGTGAGTGCCGTCGTCATCACGAATCCAAGTCTCTGTCGGTTCAATGTAGCCCAAACCAACGGCGATGGCGAGCATCTTGAGCGATGGTATTTGAATCGATGCTGTATTCGCGCTATGATTGCCAGGCTTTGGGCGAAGTTGGCCTCTGATAGTTCTTGCTCATGCAGAGGACTGAGGCACTCTCTCGATCCTTCGAACGCTGGCCATCACCTGGCCGCAGAGAGTTTGGGATATAGACAGAAACTTAGTGGGGGCGGCTCAGGTGAATGGCCATGTTGGATAGTTCAGTCTGGACACGATCGAAACAAGACTGATTATCTTGCTGGCAAAAGCCTTGCAGAATGAAGGAGAAATACTGTGGCATTGTCGGAAGACCTAAGTAAAGCCCAATCTTGGTGTGCAGCCTGAGCACGGCTGATGGCTGCAACGACTTCGGCTCGCTTAAACGACATGGCTGTGTTGTAATCCGCAGAGTGACGAAGGGATTGGAGATCCACAAACGTGGTACAGACGCGGATCAATTCAGGCTCAATCGTTGCCGTGAACAACGGAGCAGGCCAAGGTGGCGTGGTCTTTGCTTGTTCGAGAACTCTATTGGCTGCATCTTTTACCGAGGCGTGCTGAAAAGACCGCGCAACATACGGCTGTAACATGGTAATTGCCGTAATGCGCCGGGCCCCCTCATCAATGAGCAAATGAAATACTGAATAATAAGCAGCTGAAATAGCGCGTCTAAGCGATGCCTGTTTAGGCTTCATTGGATCAAGGCCAGCGAGAGTGCTTGCTTGATCCAGAAGATCAGATGCGAAGCTCACTCTTCTTCGCCCTCCTTTGAAAAGGAGATTACCGCTGAAACCGGCAGTTCAGTTGCTCTTTTTCGAACCGCAAACGCAATATTATTTAGGATTTGTCCGGTTTCTGCACTTGGAGCCGAAGTGGAGAATGAAGGTTGAAGGCTTATTGAGATTTGAATCTCTTCTTGCCCATCTTCGCCTGTCTGAACTGAAGCATGAATGGCTGAAACATGTTCCTGAAGATCTGCGAGATCTTCAATCCTCCTTTTTGACTCTTCGTCCAACTTGTAGATCATGGTAGAAACCTCTTTGCCCGATTCTAGCAAGCTTCGAGGATG
>JBKDTB010000067.1:0-5838 GCA_046340515.1 Cyanobacteriota bacterium
CACCAAGTGGCCGATCCTGGGCGATCTGCCGCTGGTGGGCCAATTCTTCCGCAACAGCGGCGGTGGACGCTTCAAACGAGAACTCGTCGTGATGGTCACCCCCCGCATCATCAACGACACCGAGGGGGGCACCTATGGCTATGGCTTCGAGCCCTCCACCCGCGACACCCGCCAATTCATGAATGCCTCCCCCTCCTCCTCCATGCCCAGCGTCTATCCCCAGCGCTGAGTTTCCCCGCTCCCCCGCAAGACCTCCTCAGAGGCCCATCGGCACGAGGGCCTTCAGGGCCAGGGGGGCCAAAAACTGCGCCAGACCCATGGCGCCGCTCAGCATGGCGCTCCCCATGCCATTGCCGCCCGGTTTGCGGGCGGGGGCGACGCCCATCTGCTTGGCCGCCTCCTGAATTCGCCGGGCTTCCTCCTTGTCGCCCTGCCGTGCGTAGAGGGCGGCGGCATAGTCGAGATCCTGTCGCGCTTCCTCCTGCTTGCCCTGGTCGGCTCGGCTCACCCCGCGGGCCAACCAGGTGATCGCCGCGTCCGGGCTCTGGCGCAGGGCTTCGCCGAAGAGCCGCTCGGCCTCCGGTTGCCGCCCCCCCAGGGCCGCCGCCACCCCCGCGTTGTGCAGGGCTCCGTAGCTCAACGCCGTCGGCTCCATCCCCAGGGCGCCTTCCCAATGGCTCCGCTCCAGGGCGCCCGGATCGAGCTGGGCGCCGCTCAAATCACTGTGCCGCAGATCCGTGCCCAGCAGTTGGGCCCCCCGCAGATCCGCCCCCCGCAAGGAGGCGCCCTGCAGGCTGGTGAACCGCAGATCGGCCCCCCGCAGATTGGCCCCGTCCAGCCGCCCCTGGCTGAGGTTGGCGCGCTGCAGCTTGGCCCCCGCGAGGTTCGCATCCCGCAGATCGGCCCACACCAGATCAGCGTCCTGCAGGCGACAGGCGACACATTGGCGCTGGTCCAGCAACTTCATCACATCCGCCTCCAGGGCCAGGGCCCCCGAGGTTCCGCTCCACAAGGTCGCCAGCAGGGCGAAGAGGCCGGCGGATCGGGCCAGGGTGCCCGAACCCTTCGAGGGACCCTGCCAACGGAACACCCCTTCCGGTCTGCCGATGGCCATGGCCTTGCCTGTTCCAGAGCCTGTCCTAGGGCCTTCCCCGATGGCGTGACGGCCCCGGGGGACTCTCTTTCAGGCGTCTCTTGCTGACACCAGGACACCGTTCCGCCGAGGCGGCTGCGGCGTGGGCCAAGGCATCGGGGCCAGGTCCGGCTCAAGACGGGTGGGCGTCTCCTTCTTCCCTGGCCCAGAACTCCCGCTCGAGTTGTTTCAAGCGGCTCAGACCGCGTCGGGCGATCTCCCGGGCGGGATTGCCCCAAAGGACAACGCCCTCCGGGACCGATTTCCGCACAAGGGTGAGGGCGCCCGCCATGCTGCCAAAGCCCATCTCCACCCCCGGAAGGATCACCGCTCCACAACCGGCGCCGGAGTGTTTGCGCAAGATCACCGCGCCGCTGCGCACCTTGCGGAAGCGGTCGGGAATGGTGGGATTGGTCATCGAACCGCTGATGAAGTCGTCGGTGCTTGTGTAGATGGAAGCCCGACCCGACAGGCCGCTGAAATCCTGCATCCAGACCAGGCCGCCGCCGCCAAAAATCTGACAACCCGCCCCCAGGTGCACATGGCGGCCGATCCGGATTCCTTCCGGCCCCGCGCTGATCAGGGCCATGGCGTCGATGCGGCAATGGTCGCCCAAAGAGATCCACTGGGCGTTGAACACCAACACCGAACGGTCCACCTTCACGTTCACGCCCACCGCTTGAAAGCCCATCGCCTCCAATTCCGAGCGGCTGAGAGAGCGTTCCATAAAGCCCGAGCATCCGCCGCCGCCATGACCCTAGTCGCCCTCAGGCGATGGAGCCAGCCGGAAGGTTGGCGCGCACGAGGGGGGCCTGGTCGAGCGCCTGGCGCATGCGCTCGCCGATCGTCCCCACCTCCGTGCGACGAACCGCCGAACCCGCGGGCAGAACGAGCACGCTCGCGGCGACCGCTTCTGTGACGGGGAGGACGGGGGGATCAGCGGCGGCACGACGGCGATAGGGCTCCATGCGGTGGCACCCCGGATGGAAATAGCGTCTGGCAAGGATGTTTTCCGCCCACAGAACATGCATCAACTCATCTCGTGTGAGGGGACACTGTTGAGGATCCACCATCACAACAGCGTAATGATGATTGATGGAGTCGGCATTCAGGGGGGCGTGAAAGGTGATTCCAGGCAGGTCTTGCAGGCAGGCTTTGTATTCCTCTCGAATGATTCTGTTGCGTTGGATCAGGCTGTCCAGACAGGTCAAGGCCTGCAGGGCGAAGGTGGCGGAAAATTCATTCAGTTTCGCATTGGTCCCCAAACCCACCACCTTGTCATAGCCGGCAAAGCCGAAGTTGCGCATGCGACGCAGGTCCGCCGCCAGGGCGCCATCGTTCGTGAGCACGGCCCCACCCTCCAGACCGCTGACGATTTTCGTCGCATGGAGGCTGAGCACGCAGGCCAACGCTCCCGCGGAGGCCTCCATCGGAATCCCCAGCCCCTGGGCCCCGTCCAGAATCAGGGGAATCCCCGCCCGGGAGGCGATCCGGCCCAGTCCCTCCACGTCACAGCGCTGTCCCCAGAGGTGCACGCCGACAAGGGCGGCCGTGCTCTCCCCCAGCGCCTCCGCAGCCGCCCGGGGGTCCAGGCAGTGGGTGGCGCGGTCGATGTCGACGAACCGGGTGTCCAGGCGCTCCCAGGTCGCCGCGTGGGCGGTGGCGATGAAGGTGAAGGCGGGAAGAAGGATCTCTCCCCGCAATCCCAGGGCCCGAAACACCAGTTGCAAGGCCAGGGTGCCGTTGGCCACGGCCACCGCCTGGCTGACCCCGTGGCGGGCGGCGAGGAGGGTTTCCAAGCGATGAACGCAGGGTCCGCCATTGGTCAGCCAGCCGGAATCCAGAAGGGCATCGAGGGCGGCATGGAGGCCCTGGCGCGGGGGGAGGAACGGGGCGCCCACATGCCGGGGGGTGGAGAAGGCCGGAAGGCCGCCGAGAATCGCGAGCGCTGGCGCCTTCACTCCCCTTCCCTCCTCGGTTTCGCTGCCTTTCCACCCTACGAAGCTAGGATCAACCCTCGAAGATCAAGCCCTCTGGCTCCAAGGGTGGTCCCTGCGGCCGATGGTTCCCTGCAGCCAAGTGGCCCATGCAGCCTCGCAGTCCAGATTTCATCGGCATCGGCGCGCAAAAAGCCGGCACCTACTGGCTGCGACGCCATCTGGCCCGCCATCCCCAGATCTGGATGCCGCCACGGCCGGAGTTGCATTATTTCGATCGCCAGCTCCCCGACGGCCAGCCTCCCCCCCCCTCGGTGCTGGAGCGGCTGGAGGATCCCGCCTGGCGCGCCCCGGCGCTGGGGGCCCTGCGGAGCGCGGTGGAGCGGGGGGATCTCTCCAGCCTCGCCTGGTCGGCCCTCGACCAACTCGTCGACCGGGATGAGGCCTGGTATCGGATGATTTTCGCCCTGGCGCCAGCCACCAGCCTGGCGGGGGAGATCACACCGCGTTATGCGGTCTGCACCGACGACGAAATCGCCCACATGCATGCCCTGGCCCCCAAGGCCAAGCTGCTGTTCCTGCTTCGCCATCCCGTGGATCGGTTCTGGTCGCAATGCCTGATGAAACAGGCGGACGGATCCTTGCCGCCGGGGGACCCGCCGGCGATGCGCCTGTTTGACACCGCCAATGGCCGCCCCCGCGGAGAGTATTCAAAGACGATTCTTCGCTATTGCCGCCACTTTTCTCCCGACCAGATCCTGCTCATCTTTCTCGATGGCGTCGCTCGGGATCCAGCCACCGTCCTGGGGGCCATCCAGCGGTTTCTGGGCTTGCCGGAGATGGCGCTGGATCCCGCGGCGATCGCCCAGCCGGTGAATCAGGCGGCCGCGCCTCAGCCGATGCCGCCCACGTTGCGGGCGCGGATCCAGGCGGCCTACCGGCCGGAGATGGAGATCCTCGCTGAGGTGCTGGGGGGCCAGGCGCGGGCCTGGTTGGGGGATTTTGCCCCGCCCCCGGCCCCCGCCCCCGTCCTTCCCCTCACGGCGTCCCATGTGGAGGGATTCCGCCGCCTGAATGCGCAACCCCTGGGGCTGCGGCCCCGCTGCCCCCAGCCCTTCTTCTGTCTGTCGATGCAGCGCAGCGGCACCACAAGCGTGGGCGATTGGCTGGAGGCCCATGGCCTGGCGCGGGCGGGCCACCCCACCTCCGCCCGCCTCGGCTGGAGCCTGCTCTGGGGGCGCGGCGAGCTGGAGGCCATCTTCGACAGTGCCGAATTCCAGCGGGCGGAGATTCTGGAGGACGACCCCTGGTGGGTCCCGGGGTTCCACCGCGTTCTGGCCGAGCGCTTCCCCCGGGCCCGTTTCCTGCTCCTCACCCGCGATCCCGACGCCTGGTTCGACTCCCTCTGCCATCACAGTGGCGGGGTGAATCCAGGGCCCACCGATCTGCATGCCAGGATCTACGGGCGGGAGGAAGAGCTGAACGACCTTCTGGCCCGACGGCCTGATCTCCACCCCGGCGCCCCCGGCCTGCTCCCGTTGTTGGGACATCGCAGCCACTACACCATGATCTATCGCCGACACAGCGAAGATGTGAAGGCCTTTTTCGCCCGGGAGCCGGAGAGGCTGTTCACGGGGTCCCTGGAGGCCCCCGAGACCTTTCATGATCTGCTGTCCTTTGTCGGCCTGGCGCCGAACCCCGCCATCCCCATTCCCCGCTCCAACGCCCGCACGCCGGCCATGGCCGAACAACTGGCTGCCCGGGCCGCGGCTGAGCGGGGGGCATGAGCGCAACAGCCTCTGGTTTCGGCGCCTTGGAGACCCTCTCCGGGGAGGGGCCGATCACCATATTCCTGGCCTCCTGCGGTCGCCCGGTCTATCTGTGGCAGTGCCTTGACGCCCTCTGGCGTCACACCGACACCGCCACGCGGGTCGTGCTCCTCGACAACGCCGATCCATCGCCTCTGGTGGGGGAGGTGATCGAGGGGTTTCAGCGCCGTGGACTGTTTGCGGAGGTGGTGCGCTTTCCCACCAATTCCTGGAACAACCTGCGCACCGCCTACCGGGAGCGGCTGGATGGGGTGGGCGCTGTGCACGTTTACATGGAGAGTGATGCGGTCATCCAGGCCGGGGCGGGCTGTTGGCTGGCGACGATGACGCGGATCCTGGCGGCCCATCCCTGGATCGGCATGCTCGGAAGCCTGGTGGATCCCGGGGATTTCGTCTCCCCGGAGACGGCCCTCGCCCTGACCGGGGGGGATGGGGAGGTGGCCGCTTTCCTGGCCAAGCTCAACAGTCCGGAGCGAGCCTTTCTCGGCTCCTCCGGCTGGACGGAGGCGAGCGCCGAGTTTTTCATCACGGAGCCCCCCTTTCCCCTCGCCAACCCCCCGGGACGATTGCTGTTGCTGCGCTCCGACGCCATGAAGGAGATTGAAGCCTTGCCCGACTGGCAGCTGGCGGAGGCCTTTCGAGCGCGGGGGATGCGCCCCGCCGTGACCCCATTGGTCCGGCACCGCCACCTGAGCCTGCTCAACATCTACGACTACCAGCGCTACTCGGGCGCCGATCGTGATGCCTACTTTCATGCCGGAACCCTCGCCCCTGCCCCGGAGGCCGAGGGCTGACCGACCCGGGGGGAAGCCCCGGGGCTCGGGTTGAAAACGGCATGCTTAAGAAAACATGACCTGCGGAAGACCCTCTTAAGGCGATCACTACGTTTGGAGCGTCGTCGTCAAGCGATTCAACTTATGAGTCCCAAGCGTCTCATTCC
>JBKDTB010000068.1:0-2669 GCA_046340515.1 Cyanobacteriota bacterium
CGGTTCTGGCGCCCGGTCCAACCCCACAGAGGCCTGGTACTCCAGGACTATGGACGCCGCCAGATCAACGTTTTCCCCGCTCCACCGGAGCCAGCGGGAGGAGTAGGCGCGGCCCTTGGCCCGGGGGGGCGAGAACATCTCGTCCTCAGCCAACTGGCCCGCCTGCTCCAGCCAATCACACGCCACCCGCTCCGATGGAGCTGGATGCGCCTGGCGTGAAGGAGGCGACGGTTCGGACGACTTCCGTCGCCGTCGCCTCGATGGTGAAGATTCCGGGCCCCGCCCCAGATATGAATCCACCTGAGCAGCGGCCTCGCTGAACGTCCAACCCCTCACGCGCATCAACAAATCGACCCCCGTGCCTCCCCCGCCCGTGCGATCCTTCCCGCCGCAGTGTGAGCAGTGCCAGGCACCGTCGACCGTGTCGTCATCCCAGCGGAACCGGGTGTTCCCCCCGCAGTTCGGGCAGGGCCCCTCTCGCCGGCAAAGCTGTTCTGGCCTGATCCCGCCAAGGTCGGCCAGAATCTGCGGCCACCGGCCTGAGGCCGCGGCCATCGTGTCAGAGCTTCCCATGGGGCTCAGCCCCTGGGCTGGCGGCTGTCATTGGCCTGAGCCGCCATGGCGTCTTCGATGGCGTCGCGGACCACCAGCGCCAGGGACCGCGCGTGTCCCGCCCGCTCCTCCAAATACTGCCTCTGATCTGGCGTGATCTGGATCACCAACCTGTGAAGGCGCGGGCGTCGTGCTGCCATGGGATGCGGTTGCTATCGGCCCACACTACCGTCAGAGTGGCACGGCCGGGAATTGTTTCGGAATGCGTCAACTCGGCCGACAGTCGTCACAGTCTGATGTTATGGTGTGTCCATCGGAGGCCACCGGGCCACCGGGCCACCCACTCACCCACTCACCTACCACCTGTCATGTTTAGCCTCGAAAAAATCGGTTACTCCTCCACCATTTACCGCAACAATGAAGCCGGCAAAGCTCGCGCCGAAGAAACCTTAGCAATCGCAATCGAAACTGCTTGCCCTGGAGAAACTTTTGATTTATTCAACAACGGACGTGGATGGATTATTCGTATGTTTGAAGATGGCGAATTTGTTCAAACTATTTGAAATTATTTAAGGTCGCCTTCTCCTGTTTCATTCTTCACCCACCCACCGCTCGCCATGTCTTACGTCGTTTCCGTTGATGGGCCCACTCTCGCCTGGATCCGCTGGGAGTCAAGCTCCAAGATCATGCCCTGCTTTACGTTTCAACGCCCAGATGGCGTCACATTGGAAGAAGCTGAAGCCCTGAAAGACCGCGCTGATATTTGCTGTGGCGGCACTCTGAAGATTGTCGAGCTGGACTGATTCCCACGGCCCGCCGGGAGCCCATCTCGGCAATTCCTGCACACCACTTCACCACCACCGCCCACCATCCACACCTCGCCACATGCTCATGACTATTTTACTTAATTTTCTTGCAGTTGTAGGCGCACTGGCTATTTTTGCTGTGTGCTATTGGCTCTACTTCGTGATCAGCCTAGGTCTTTACATCACCCAAGATCAACGCCGTGCAGAGAAAGAAAAGCGCAAAGCAAGAAAAAAACCGCAGGCGCTAATTTAATCTTTAACCATTAACCAAACTCATTCACCATTTTCGCCATGCTTTACGTAATGAACACAACCGTTATCCCTTCAGGATGTGACGGCATCTGGGAGGCAATCACAATTCCGGTGGAGTCTGCAAAACTAAACCTTCAGGAGTTTAAGTGGGTGTCTGCTGTGGGACATGACTCCACTGCGGCTCTCATGGGAAAACTATTAGGGAAAACAATCCCAGTGTCACGCATTCAGGTGACACCTGAAGCCGGCGATCGGCTTCTGTGTTTTAAACTAAAGGGCAGGGCTCCAGAAGGAGTAATCCTATGCAAGGAAGAAATAGAAAAGATTGGTTATGAGTGGGTTCTGATGCTCTACCATGGCACGGTTGGACGTGCTGTAGACGCTAAATTTGAAGAGGCTCGAATGTTTACGCAAATGGTTTGGGATAGAAGATGATCTTGTCTTGATATCTTCTTTTTCACGCTTGCCACCATCGTGTTGAAGTTCCTTAAGCTTTCGCCATGAACACCCCAATTCCAACCGTTGAAGAAGTTTTGCTTGATACATATGTCGGCAACAGTTTGCACGATTTCGATGTTGAAGACGGAACAATCCGCCTCACCACTAAGCAACTGCGGGCGGCCCTTGAGGCTGCCTACGATGAAACCGACCCCAACTGGGTGGCTTATGTCGAACTGGATTGACCCCGTGCCTCGCCGGAAGCACATCCCGGCAACCCCCACACCCCATCCCTCGATGACCGATCTCTCTCCCGCCGCGCAGGCGGTGCTGAATGCTTACGAAACCGCTTCGCTTCACCACGACCACCGAATGGTCGACAGGCTGGGTCTTGCCGCTGCCTTGCGATCTGCTGCTGATCAGGTGGCCCCGGTGCCGCTGTGCATGGTGACTTGCTGCGAGGGGCAACAAGGCGTGATCCACCGCCGACTGCTAGACATTGCCGCCGAGCTGGAGGCCGAGGTCGATGACTGATCCCTCCTCCCGCCGCCGCCGCAACTTCCGCCGACGGCGCCCACACCCGCCAAGGATCCACTGGCAACATCTGGTGGGGTTCTTTGG
>JBKDTB010000069.1:0-9998 GCA_046340515.1 Cyanobacteriota bacterium
GGGCTTCCCTCAGGGCTTCCTCCGTCGGTTCGCGCAGGCAGGCCGCCAGCCTCGCGTGAATCGCCACGATGGCTCCACAGCTGATCGAGACTCCAAGCAACCGCTCCAGCAGCTCTGAAGTCTTGTCCATGCTCAGCGGAAACGCACTGCCCAACAGGCCCACCAGGGAACCAAGGCGGGGGCCGTAGTGACAGCTCTCCACTCCCCGGGGCAGCTCAGCGCAGGTGCTGGTGGAGCATCGGGGACAGAGCAGGCGACAGCAGCCGGTGTTCGATCACCTCCGCCTGGATCGGCGGGATGTCTCGCCCTGGGTTGGCATCAGATCGAGCGCGAGGTCTTCAATATTTGTCATTAGCGAATCCAGGACGCCTGTCGCTGGTTGTCTGCTCTCTCAGGCCTCCGGAGCAGCCAGCGGCAGCAGCCGCTTCAGCCGATCGAGACGCTGCTCCAGGGCTTGGTGCTCTGTGGGACGAGCCTTGCCCCCCGTGGCCTTCCCCCCTGAGGGGGTTTGGTCGTGGCGGGGGGAAGCAGGGATAGGGGCGGCGGGCCGTTGGGATCCGCCAGCAGCAAGCCCACCATCAGGCGGGTGCACCGCCCTCGGGTGGATCAGGGCCCGGGGTTCCTCGGCTGTGGTGGCGCCATCGCCCAGTTCTTCCGTCAGGCCGTGATCAAGGCGGGCATCATCCTGGGCGAGCTGAAGCAGGGCTATGAAGAGATCTTCTGCTCGGAGCTGGAGGCCTGGTGTTCCGCGCCAATGACGTTGGCCGGCCAACGTCATTGTCACGGAACAGAAGGGTCTCAGGGCGAGAGCAACCGCCATGGTTTGCAGATTGCATTCATCCTTTGCATACCCTCAGGACAAAATCACACGAGGGACTTTCGTCCCCCGACATGGAAGCGGCGCAGCAACCTCCCAGACTTCTCCCTGCCTATGGCTTGTTGGTGCTGGTACCAGGGCGCTCGCCGGCTGGATTAACCAAGGCGCCGCCATCAAAGCTGCGCGAAGATCGGCCGGGAGAGCCCAGTGAGCCTCCGGCAGCGGGCTCAAGGCCTGGGTTGACCACAGTGCCGTGCAGATCAGTTGGCAGGCGGGGAACATCACCAATGGGGCTGTCATCGGGACGCGAGCGAACACCCGGGCGATCGCGAACAAAACGAACCAAGAGGGGCAAGTCGCAATCAGGGTTTGCAATAGCGCAAACGGGTGGATATTTACTGCGGGAGGCTGGAGCATCTGGATCAACATTTCGTGCAGGTGATTCTCCCCCGAACCCGAGGGCCGGCAACTCCACTGTTCTGCCTCTGCTGATCTCTCGCCAGGTATCACCACCATCCGTAGACTCATGTTCGCGGTACTCATAAAAACCAATCGGCCCCGGACGCTCGGCGTGTAAGACGAATAAATATTGACCATCCTCCCTCATCGGAGGCCCCGCATGACTATGGGTGATTGAAGTTGAACCATCAGCATTAACTACCGTCACCGTAACACTACTCGCTCCGTTAGGACTTGTCCTTGTCTCGACAACCTTGGTGGATCCACCTGAGATTGTCAAACGGGTGGTTCCACCGTGGGTATTAGGCGAGCTGATGTCAACCCCGCGATCATCTTTTCTGGGCTGCTTATTTTCACCCGGCAACACTCCGCCTCCCGCAGCCCAACCACTTCTTCCTGGTAAGGACCTGGAGTTTTGCTGGAGCGAATTGCTGATTGATCCGGCCGAGCCTGTGATGCGATTAGGCTGTGTCGCTCGTTGCTGATTGGCATTCAAAAAGGCGTCTTCTCCCTGCCGAGCCCGCGGGCCGAAAACGCTGGTGATCAGACCCGCATTGCCAGAGGAACTGTTTTTGCCTGCACCATCCACCGAAGTGCCCCGCCGCACGGAATCAGCGCCAGTACCCGCCATACCCCGCAATGCCGGATCGCCAGTTCTCGCCCAAAGAGGTGGGTTTTGGTCGGCCAGCGCTTGGGTTGCCATCAACTGCTTCCACAGCGTGGGGCTAACACTTCGGCGCAGCTCCTCCAGCGAGTTGAGGTGTCGCTGGGCGCACAGGCCAGTGACGGCACGGCATATCTCGGGTTGGGCCGCTTTCGTTGGAGGAGCTATGAACCCCAACAGTGCCACGGCAAAAACAGCAGCAGGCCAATTCATTTGTCAATGTCCAATCAGCTGATTGCTTCCAAGTTTAGCGTCTATAGCTCTAGTAGGTTGACTGGTGCAGAGCGCCGGCTTCCATGTGCTTGAGCAGCAGATCAACCGCGGCATCCCCGTCCCGTGCGGCTATCTCCACCGCGCTCCGGTCGATCGGCCCACCGGCACGGGCCACTGGCTGATCGTCATGGGCCACACCCCCACCCAGGTGCTGGTGAACGATCCCTGGGGAGAGCCCGACCTGATCCACGGCACCACCTTCAACGCCAACGGCATGGGGCTGCGCTTCTCAAGGCTGAACTACCGCTGCGCGGGCCTGCGGCTACGGCAAGCGCTGGATGGTGGAGCCGATCGGCGGCGGTGCCTACCGCCCTGCCCCGGGCAAGGGCTGGGCGGTGGTGGTGGACGCCATCCGCTGAGGGGTGCCTGAGAGCAAGCAGCTGCGCCGTGGCGCCAGCCGCTACCCCCAGCCCGTTGCCCTGCCGGCCCGCCTGGGTGTGTGCGCAGGTGCTGGTGGAACAGCAGGGGCACACCAGCCGGTGCAGCCGGTGTTCGATCACCATCGGAGTGATTGGCGGAATCTCGATCACCTGGTGGCGCAACGGGTCTGGATCCTCGCCTTGCAACAAGGTGCCGCAGCGGCGACAGGCATCGGGGTGGTGCTCCACCACCTCATCCACTCGCTCGATCGGCAGCGGCTCCGGCCCGGATCCGGGATGGTTCGGCTGGCCGCCTCGCTTGCGGCCACTGCCCTTGCGCCCTTCTGGCGGCTTGAAACCAGGGCCATCGCTGGAGGGCGGTTTGGAGGAGTTGCGCGAGCTGCGGCCGATTCGCTCCCGCAGGTTCGCCAACTCTGTGGCCAGGGCGGTGAGTTGATTGCGGAGTTCGTCGTTCTCCCGCCTGAGAGCCTGAATCTCCTGCTGCTGAGCCAGGATCAGCGTTCTGACGCTGGCTGGTGTTGCCAACCAATCAGCTTCTGGAATCCCAGCAGGAGGTGTGCTCATCACAGGAAGTCTCTGCCTGAGATGCAAGCGGGAATCAAGCTGCTGTCAAGGGTTAAGAGGGGGCGATGGGCATGCCAAGCCGTCACGTCCTCTGAACGGGTACAAGGTTTTTATGCCTGAATATCAGCTAGTCTGGCCATATCTTCGGAATCATGAGAAAGTGTGGGTAGCAGACGCCATTGGTTAGGCACTTGCTTAATCAAACCCTCTAGTAACTTTCCGACCACTAGACGAATCACTTGTGTTTGAATGAAGCGTGGGGGCGCAGGCTGCCAATCAGGCTGCCGAACCGGAGAAAAAAATTGAAGCTCCAAATCTCCCTCGTGATAATAAACTCTCAATGGCAGCAGGGTGGCTCGGCTCGCAGCTGCAATGGACAAAAAACCACCGGAGTAGGGTCTTGCCATGCCAAATAACTCACCAACTTGGACGGCATGTTTTGAGTAAACAAAGTCCGGGTATGTCATGAATATGCCCTTCTGATTGAGCACTGTGCGAATTTTTTTGATTCCAGAAGTTGTGTCCGGAGCAAACAATGGTTCCATCTGGGGTTCTCGCTTCAAATATGTATCCATATCCTCGCCGTATATTACTAATGATCGGCCCGGCTGGCAGCGGCAGAGAATATTGATAACGCTATCAATCGCATCACCCATGCATATTGTCATTGGAGCGATAAGAATTGTTGCCTCGTTGTGAGTGTCTAAGAGATGTTCACTTCCCGTAATTTTGACCGGCAGCCTAATTTCTCCCCGTTCACTAGCAGGCATTCGCCATAGAGCTTCACGATGCGCACACCACAGGCAATGACAAAGGAATTCAAGTGGTGAGTCGCAACTCCATAGACATCGTACACTGGTGGCGAGTAAATCTTTGTCGTGAAAAGGATCTTCACTTAGCAACTGACTGCCAAGTTCGGAAATACTTGCAGCATTCAATGCCTGAAGAAAGGATATGCCTTCTGAGGTCTCTAGTAATCTGCAAAGCGAATAATCCAAGCTTTTGTATAACCAATGATCCATCTAACTACAACTGAGCTTATAGCGAAGCAGTGAGTCTGAAGCTGCTATCGAGCTAGAAATTCGGTCAAAGGCATGTAAAGATAACTTGCATTCGTTTTGGCAAATTTCGTAGATGCCTCCCGCCCTAGCCAAGCAAGTACCTCCGCAGACTGCTTGCCAAAGACAACTACCGCATTGAAGCATTTCCACATTACGGGAGCGGATGAAATCAGCCTTCTCTGAGCTGTACGCGACGGTCAACCCACCATTCTCCATGTGGCCAAGATGAGCTAGATCTCCACAGGGATCAATGCAATCGCAGGCTTCGATCGTTCCATCGAAGCTGACAGAGAGCAGATCTCGAGACGCACCGCACTGTGACCGCATGCACATATTAGCGACAGGACCGTCAATGAAGTTATTCAGATATTTTAGAATTGGCTCGACTGCAAAACCTATAAACTGACCCTGTAGTATGGCGTCAAATAGCTCATCCCAAGCGTGGATAAGCGCATCTACATCATATTCAAAGTGTGTCTCTTGACGCCCTCTTCCAATTGGTTGAAACAGGGTCCAATCCCAACCAGCAAAACCTAGTGATTGCATGTGGCAGGCTATTTCAAGCAGGTGGCTTTGATTCGATGCCGTAATGGTGCTTAGTGCATTGCTTCGCTGGATGAATTCCGGAAACATAGCGATTTTTTGACGTATAGCTTCATAAGAGCCGGCTCCGTTGTGAAAAACGCGAAACTTGTCATTGAGGTTGCCGTTACCATCCAGCGAAACACCCCAACGAATCCCATGCAGCATGGAAAAGTTAACTTTTCTCTGATCGAGCTGGGTTAGGTTGGTTTGCCCGATAAAGCGAACATCAACACCCTCTTCTTGCCCGTAACTTTCACCAAAGGTTACCAGTTGTTCAATCATATTCCATACCAGCATGGGTTCACCTCCATGCAGAATGAAGTTGGTAACTCCAGTGCTCATATCTATGGCCTGCCTAATTACATCTAAAATAATCTTCGTTTGCTGATGGAGGATTCTGTCATCCGGCTCAAAATCGTAGCAATAAGAACAAGCCAGATTACAGACTTTGGTCAGCTTGAGGATGACTGTGTTGAGTGACTTATGTTCAAGGGGGGGGGCAATTCCAATTCCACGCTCGGCTAAGAGGCGAGCTAATTCCTCAACACGTGCCTCTAAGCGTTGATCTGAAATGCTATTAGCAGGCGCACAAAGCAAGGGTAGAAGACATTTTACAGATATAGGCAACATGACCCACCGACCATTGACACGGTCAATGACTAATACCT
Source organism: Cyanobacteriota bacterium (assembly GCA_046340515.1). Lineage (GTDB taxonomy): Bacteria > Cyanobacteriota > Cyanobacteriia > PCC-6307 > Cyanobiaceae > Cyanobium. The sequence continues at coordinate 5,472 of JBKDTB010000069.1, forward strand.
TATCTTCGCGATCCAAGGAGTGCAGTCTGTCGAAATCAAGATGCGCCCTTGCTTTGATGCTAGCCACCATGATGTGGTCACAAACAAGTCTCAGTCAGAAAGGTTGCGTTTTTCTATCTTCTTCAAGGAATTGGGCTCAGTAACTTTTTTGACAACAAAATTTGTGTCAAAATGATCTTGAAAAACTGCTCTTTCGATTTGTGGAGTGTTCACAGCCAGTTCGCTGATCACAGGGTCAATGAAATCAGCAATATCTCGACGCTTGTCACAGCAGGCACGTGTCCATTGAGCCCATACGCCGTCAGCGGCTACTTCCTTAAGGCTCGATTCCAATTGTATGGAATTAATATCTGATACTTTTAACTCTTCTGGAAGTGAGCGTAGCATTTGATCGGCCAGTTTCTCGACCATAGCAGTGATTTCTTTTTCATCCATTCTGCCCAGAGCTGTTTTTGCTACATTTTGTAGCTTGATTGTTCTGGCCACGGTCTACTTATGAGCGACATTTGAAACATATCAGTAAAATTTGGGCCTTCCAAGGGGAGGCGTGGGAATGTAATAAAGCTTAATCTTGCCCTCGTCCTGCCAAGTGGTTGAGGTTACCTGGGGCCTCAGCCCCGAAGACGACGGGGCTGAGCTGACCACCGCTCATGGCTACGGTGCTTGCAAGGGGGGGCAGGCCCGCTTCCCTGGTTTGAGGACCACCTCGACCAGACGGAACATCAGGGCTCATTAGATGTCAGGCAGAACTAAGTCCCCGCTTAGGCTCTCGCCAGCCCAAAAGTTCCAGCAGGCCCTTGACGTCGTGGGCCAGGGCGTCGAGCCCATGGTGATGGACCAGAAGCCACCGAGACGTAGGGCGTTCATGGCCAAGCTACGAAGTGTCGCCATCACCTGCACGCCGTTGCGCTCACGGTAGAGATGTCCATCCTCATCGAGCCTGGTGTCACGGGGCCAGTGCCAGCAGTTCTCAATGCTCCAACGATCACGCACATGCCGCGAAAGAGCATCGGCGCCAGTACGCAAACTCGTGATGTAGTAACGGGTTTCGTCGATGAGCTTCCTGCCTCTCTTGCCCTTGCTGCGCACCGCGATGATCATGGCGCTGCCGGGCCAATTCTCCACAACCCAGGCTGGTGCGGGCATGGCACGGAGAATCCAAGTGATGTCACGGCCATGTCCGCGTTCACGCTTGCTTGTCTGGTGGGTGATCGTCGAACAGTGCGTCAAGTGCTCCCTGATCACCTGAAAACCCTTGTGGCGACTGTTTTTAACCGCAATCAGGAAGTCGGCACCGCGCTTCTCGAGGTAGAGAAAAAAGGGCGGTTCGCATGCAACGCATCCGCTTGCACCAACACCCCCTCCAGCTCCACATGCTCCAGCAACGCACGGAGAGCCGCGATCTCTCCGCCTTCGTCGGTGGCGTAAGTGATCTGGGCGTAGCCGCCAGGCTTCTGCAAAGCAGTTGGCCACGCCGAGAGTGTTGGCATAGAGGCTCACCTGAGCAATAAAACGCTCTGCGCCAGAGGCGTTTTCGGCGACTGAGCCCCTGAGTGTCTTCCCGTCGCAGACCAGGGAGTCGATGGGTTCGGCATGGCTGTGACGGGCGCTGATCCAGTTCCGCAGCAGCCCCTCAAAGCGCTCAACGTCCAGCTGGGCAAACAACAGGCGGAATGTGGAATCTGATGGCGACTTGAGGATGTGGGTGCCGAGAGTGTGGTTCAGCGTCTTGCGATGGCGTTTGCCAAACCTCTCCATGCCCATCAGCGAGCCCTGGTTGCTGAGAATGGCGAGGATCGCCACCAGGAGCATCCACCACTGGGGAAAGCGGATGCCGCGCCGCATGCGACAGTCTGGCAGGGCCTTGAGAAAGCTGATCAGATCCGTTGCAGCGGCTGGGTTTTCAAGCAAAGGAACCAAGGGGTGACAAGCGGGATGGTCAAACCGAACCGCATGAGACAAGGGGCGTCGAGGCCTACTGTGACACTTCTAATGAGCCCTGGGGGGCCTCCCGAGGCGAAAGGCCCCCCTTTTGTGGCGATGATTATTTCCCCCAGCTGCGGTGAACGCAAATGAGACGAGGGACAATCATGCCGGGATCGGTTTCGTCGTTGAAAACAGCTACCCCACAGCCGTTTATGCAGCCTAGATCATTGCCACCAACTTTGACATGAGCGTTGTTGTCCCAAGTCTGGCCCTCGGCATTGAAGCGGCAGAAATAGAGACAACTGTTGCCCGCTCCCTGGTAAAAGCAGTATAAATGTTGTCCGAAATTAACGAGACTAGGAGTTGTGTCGCTCAGTTGTGGGAAACCGTTGATCATCACGCCAACCATCCTCGGTCGAATACACTGTCCAATACAAGGCTGTGTCGCCGCTGCCACTGCGGTAGGCAGTATGAGAAATCTCCGTGTTGGGCCAAGGCAGGGCCACTTAAACTCAAGACATCTTCTCCGTTGAACTCTCCCTGCTTACCCCATGCATTCTGATCGGGATCCCACACCGTAAACCAAAGGTGCTGGTCATCTCCGGAATTGTTTCTGACCACCGTCAGCGCAAACGGCAAGACCCATGGAGAAACAAACTTGCAGTCTTTCCCGCCTGATCTTTCGTCTGCTTTTTTGATCTGATGTTCCTTGAGCTGGAGGGCAAACGCGATGCCTCTCTTGATTTCCGGCCCAAAACATTTGGGTACCCATTCAGGGGGTGGGACGAGCGGGCTGGTGCTTTGAGCCTGGCCAGCACTTGACGTCAGCCTGATTCCCGATTGCATCTCTGCAGGAGACTGCATGCGATGACCGCGCCACCCTCTGGCATCTCAGAAGCCGACTGGTTGTCGTTGCCTGCTGCTGTCAGGACGTTCATCCTTGCTCAACAGCAGGAGATAAGGGCGCAGCGGGAGGAGCTCCTGGTGCTGCGCCAGGAGAAGGAACAGATGCGCCAACAGCTCACCGCCCTGGCGGCCGAACTGGCCAGCCTGCGGGAGCGCATGGGCCGCAACTCCCGCAATTCGTCCAAACCACCCTCCAGTGACAGCCAAGGATTCAAGCCTCCCCTGAAACGCAAAGGCAGTGGCCGCAAGCGGGGTGGCCAGCCATGCCATCCCGGAGCCGGGCCAGAGCTGCTGCCGGTGGAACGCTGCAAGGAGTCCCATGATCATCTGCCTGACACCTGTCGGCGTTGCGGCAACCCACTATCGGGAGTGGATCCAGCGCCCCACCGCCATCAGGTGATCGACATCCCGCCGATCCAGGCGGAGGTGATCGAACACCGGCTGCACCGCTTGCTCTGTCCCCGATGCTCCACCAGCACCTGCGCTGAGCTGCCCCAGGGGGTGGAGAGCAGTCACTACGGCCCTCGCCTCAGTTCCCTGGTGGGTCTGCTGGGCAGTGCGTTTCCGCTGAGCATTGGCAAAACATCAGAGCTGCTGGATAGGTTGCTCGGGGTGTCGATCAGCGGCGGAGCGATCGTGGCGATTCGCGCGCGGCTGGCGGCCTGCCTGCGTGAACCGACGGAGGAAGCCCTGAGGGAGGCCCGGCTGCAGCCGGTGGTCTACATGGATGAAACCGGTGCCCCCACCGGCAACGCCGACGGGGGTGTGGACGAACGCCACGAAGGCCAGGGCCTCGGTGCGGCCCTGCTGCTCGATGGGATCAGCAGGGCCAGCAGCCTCAGCGACGCCATCGGCTGCCGCGGCTTGCTGGTGCATGCCGAATCCGAGCAGGCCCCGGGCTTTTACGAGCACCTGATCCCGGAGTTCGAGCGTTCACCCACCGATCCCTCACACCTGCTGCTGTTGCTCAAGGACATCCGCAGCACACTCGGGCGTTAAAACCGCTTCCACACTCCTCGCGGCCAGAGCAGCCCAGCTGCCGGTCGCGCCGCTCCCCCTCGTGTTTCCCCATTGCCGCCACGATCTCCACCAGAGCCGGAGAGCAGGGATCCCTGATGCGGGTGCTAATTGGTGCTGGCGCCTCGTGTGCGCGTGGAGCCGATGAAGACCGGGCCGGCAGCTGGATCAGAGGTGGCGGGGCATCAAAGAGCCCCTGGCCTTGAGCTCGAAGTCGTAGTGGCCCATGACGATGCCGCGACGCGTCTGGTGGCCGTTGGCATGGATGCTGTTGCCGATCACAGAAGGCAGACCACCAAAACGATTGCCAGAATCGCCATGGAGCACGATCTGGCCATCGACCTGGAAAAGGAGACGGTCTCCTCTGAACCGCCTTTAAGAAAGCTTGCCAGCACTGGCTTCTGGGTGAGGGTACTCGGCAAATACACCACCATTTGCACCACCACTTTTCCGGGCTTGGGTGGGATGGGCTGGGACATCGTGGGACGACAAGCCGGTTCACTCCTCCTGACCTTGCTCAACGCATGGGGGCGGTAATGCGAGGAAGCTGGAGCTCATTCAGCCCGGGCGAGATCGTGCTCCAGGGTCAAGGCGCCATCAGCCAGATCAAACAGGGCCAGTGCTTCCGCACCGTTGTGGGCGTTGACATAAATGAACCCATCCAGTTCGGGATAGGTC
>JBKDTB010000070.1:0-2524 GCA_046340515.1 Cyanobacteriota bacterium
GCGGCAAGCCGCCGACAAAGCTCTCAGGCAGACCTGCTCCCGCCTGGGGTTGGAGGGAGTTTCAACCCATAGCTTCCGTCGTTCGCTGGCCACCGCCGCCGTGCGCCGGGGGGTGGCCCTCAACGTGGTTCAGCGGATCACTGGCCATAAGAGCTTGGGATCCCTGGGCCACTACTTGGAAGCGGACGAAAGCGAGATATTGGCCGCCATTGTGGGGTGATGGCGGCCCTTCTGACCCCTACCGTTCGCCCCGGAAGTCCCAAACAAGCGAAGCGCTGATTTTTCCCTTGAAGGGAAGGGTTTGCTTTAATCGTTCAAGGGAGGCACAAAATCCCCAGGCTTGTTTGAGGGAGACGACAAATTCCCAGGCTTGTTTGAAAGCGTGCAATACAATGGTCATGGATTTACTGCGTAAGTGAATCAGCCACCAATAAAGCCCTTCAGGAGATCTCACCCTCCTGGGGGGCTTTGGGCTTTGGTAGCTTCTGAAGACTGTATGGGAATCTCTGCCCCGCGCCTATTCGTGCGGGCGATTGGTCAGAATTTGGCAACATCAGAATATGTGATACGACCGCCACACAGACGAGAACCAAGCAAGACATAATAAATAAGCTGTAGCCATTGACATAGCTTAGTTCCCACATATTCCGAAAACAGCATAACAAAAATAAGGGCTGGCTTGGTTATTGCTGCCAGGCTGCGGCCATTGTGATAGAGAACTGCAAGGGGGCGAACGCCGTGGGGAGGGGCAAGTCCTCCCCTAGCCCTGTCCTTACCTGTCCATTCGGAAATCCCAAGCCAGAAAGGCCCTGATTTTTCCCTTGAGCGGAAGATTTAGCTTCAAGTTTTCAAGGGAGGAAAAAAATCCCCACCCTTGCTTGAGGATGCGCAATACACTGGGCATAAGGTTTGCTGCGAGTGAACCAGCCACAAACATGGGGCGCACGTCAAAGGCAAGCGGGTGGCACAAAGGTTCGGATCTCCGCCCGATCCCCTTTCCCTGCCGCCGCGCAGAGCTGCTGGTGGCCCTGGCCCCGGCTTGAGGTGCTGACATGGAAGGGGGCAGCCCTCCTGGGCCTGCCGTTATCGGTCCCCTCGGAAGTCCCAAGCCAGAAAGGCCCTGATTTTTCCCTTGAAGGGAAGGGCTGGCTTCAGACGTTCAAGGGAGACAATGACTCCCCAGACTTGTTTGAGGATGCGCAATACACTGGCCATAAGGTTTGCTGCGAGTGAATCGGCCACCAACAAAGCCCTTCAGGAGGTGAGAGTCCTGGGGGGCTTTGGGCTTATTGGTGGTCACTCTGAGCTAGGTCGGGGTGCCGAGACTCTTCCCTCTTTGTTCAGGAAAGTTCACATGGTGTTCTTGGCTCCAGCCTGATCTGCTGACTTGGGTGGCTCACGGAGATCAGATTCTCGCAAAACTCACAACAGCCTTATGTGAGTCTTTTTGATGTGTGTGTGGGGGGGTGTACCCAAGATTCCCTATAGCGACTGAACTCACATAAGCTGGCTCGCTTGTATCAAGTCAAAAAACGGGCGACACGGTGGGCGTCACGATCGAACCGGTGGAAGGACCCACGGGTCCTCCCTGGCCCTGTCTGGCGCGGGTGGATTCGAGCCACGGCAAGGGGCAAGATATAGACAACGAACACACTTACAATCCCCTTTGTACTTACAAACTTTCGGCGGGTCCTTCCGGGTGGTCTGTGGTGCGGGTGGATTCGAGCCACGGAAGATGCCTAGCGAATCCACAAAATTAGGCCTAAGTCACCAGCCGATTAGACACACCTTACCCCTCCCTAAATCTTAGGCTAAGTTTGGGATCTTAGACTAAAGTTGGATCCCTAAAAGCCGCAGCCAATATAAAGAAAAGTGGAGAATAGGCAGGAGAGTATAGGGGTAAGTATAAATACTCAAACCACTATCAGTAGTGGTTGTCGGCGCCAGATAGCAGCAGCTCTGGTGTATGGGCTGAGCTGCTTGGCTTACACTCAGAGGATCCCGCCCGGTTCGGGCTTCCTCTTGAGGGGTTGGCACATGCCAAAAACCCCTCACCGTTTTCCTGGCAGTCAACGGAGAGGGGTTCGAAGGATGGCGGTCTGAGCAAAGACCAATGAAACTGATCCAGGGGAGGGGTGCAACCCTTCCTGTATCTACACAGTTTAACTTTTCCAGCAGCCAAGAGGCTCTGGCAGCGCAGCAGATTTCAAGATCCGCAGGGGAACTGTGCATCCCTCATGGAACTGAGCCTAACGCTGTGCGGTACAGAAGCACGCAAGGAGAGGGGAGCTTTACAAATTGCAACAATCCGTCACGCGGTGGCTTGACGCCCCTTCAGGCCTCCCTACGCCCCCCTGGCATCCTCCCCGGCCATTGGGCGGAGCTGGAGGCCTCAGGCATTGCCCCGGACGTGGCCACCCTCAACGTCGCATCCTTCGGGCCTGGCACCGATCGGCACTGGGAGACGGAGCGTTCTGAGCTGGTGCGCTGCGAGCGGGGGAGGATCCAGACCGAAAGCACCACC
>JBKDTB010000071.1:0-3484 GCA_046340515.1 Cyanobacteriota bacterium
TGGCCTGGCTGTGGCCCGTCGCCGACACCTGGCAGGCGGCGGAGCGCACCTTCCGCTCCGTGCTCCAGCTGATGGAGCACCAGGAGCAATTGCACTTCGGCCACTCCACCCCCGCCCTCTACGCCTGGCTGGAGCGGCACCGCCCCGCCTTGCACGCGCGCATCCGGACCGTGATGCGTCAGGGCCGCTGGGAGCCCCTCAACGGCCCGTGGGTGGAATGCGATTGCGTGCTCCTCGCCACCGCGTCGCTGCTGCGGCAGTTTCAGGAGGGCCAGTGGTATTCCCGGAGCGCCTTCCCGGAATGGAGCCACGCCCTGGCCTGGCTGCCCGACAGCTTCGGCTTCAGCGCCGGGCTGCCCCCCGTGGCGGCGGCCACCGGCGTGCGCTGGTTCTGCACCCACAAGCTGGCCTGGACCGGCGAGAACCCTTTCCCCCACCGCCTGTTTCGCTGGCGCGGCCGCTGCGGCCGGGAGGTGCTGGCCCTGATGACAGCGGCGATCGGCACCGATGGTGATCCCGTGGCGATGGAACGCTGGCGCCTGGGATGGGAACGGGACAGCGGGGTGGCGGAGGCGCTCTGGCTGCCGGGGGTGGGCGACCACGGTGGCGGCCCCACCCTGGAGATGCTGGAACAGCTGGCCCTCTGGCAGGGGCGCGAGGGCACGGTGCCCCAGACCCATGGAACCCTGCGGGACCATCTGGCCCGGCTGGAGCCCCTGGCCCCCCACCTGCCGGTGTGGCGGGATGAGTTGTATCTGGAGCTGCATCGCGGCTGCCCCACCAGCCGGCCGGATCAGAAGCGCCACAACCGTTCCCTGGAACGGCTGCTGCGGGAGGCGGAGACCGCCCGGGCCCTGCTGGCCGCCGGAGAGGACGCTGGAGGGGAGGCCGGGGCGGCGGGGTTGGCGGCGCCGAATTGGCGGCCCCTCCTCTTTCAGCAATTTCATGACATCCTTCCAGGCACCTCGATCCCCGAGGTGTTTGAACAGGCGGAGCCGATCTGGCGACGGGCCCGACGGGACAGCCGAGGGCTGCGGGATCAGGCGCTGCGGAGGCTGCTGGACAACCCGGAGGCGCCTGGCCCGGAACTTGATGGCCGGCAGCGCGACAGCGGGCGACGGGCTGGAGCCGGGAACGACGGCACGGCCTGGACGGCCGTCCAACTGTCGTGCCTGCCCGCCACTCCCCGCACCGTGCGCCTGCCGAAGGGACCCTGGTGGTGCCAGGGGCTGCCCTTGGCCGCCCAGGGGGCCCCGGAGGGGGGGGAGTGGGTGCAGCTGCCCGGTCTGGATGGCGTGGCGGCGCTCCCCCTCACGCGTTGGCGCGGCGCCCCGGCGGCCGGCGCCCCTCCCGTGCCCCCGCACCACCCCGTGACACTCCAGCGCCTGCCGGGGGAGGCCGAGCGCTGGCGACTGGCCAACGGCCTGCTGGCCGTGACCCTGGGGCCCTTGGGAGTCGAGGAGATGGAGGACGCCACGGGCCACCCCCTGCTGGCGGCGCCCCCGCGCTGGTGCCGCTATGGCGATCGGGGCGAATTCTGGGATGCCTGGGATCTGGCCCCGACCTACCGCGACCATCCGCTGCCCTGGATCTGGGACGGAGAACCGCAGTGGCTCGCGCGGGGGCCGCTCTGCGGCCATGTGGTGTGGCGCGGCCGCTGCGGACAGAGTCCCGTGCGGCTGGATGGACGGCTCCTGGCGGGCACCCCGTGGTTTGAGCTGGTGCTGCGGCTCGACTGGCGGCAGCGCCATGAGCTGCTGCGGCTGCAGGTTCCCCTGGCCTCTCGGGCCTGTCGCTGGGCGGCCGACGCCCCCGGGGGGGTGAGCGAGCGACCGACCGTTCCCCACACCCCCCGGGAACAGAGCCGCTGGGAGGTGAGCGCCGTGAGCTGGATCGCCTCGGTGGCTCAGGGGCGGGGCGATGGCCTGGCCGTGCTGCTGGACGGTCCCCAGGGGGCATCGGCCACGCCGGAGGAGCTGGGCGTCTCCCTCCTGCGGGCGCCCACCTGGCCCGATCCCGGCGCGGACAACGGCCCGCAACGCCTGCGGCTGGCGCTGATGCCCGCCACGGCGGGCTGGAGGGCATCGGCGGTGGCCCAGCACGCTTGCCGCTTCCGGGAGCCGCTCTGGCTGCGTCCCCGGCCCCGGCCCGGCTCCCAACCGACGATGGCCACCCTGCCGAGCCAGGAGCCGGACGTGCAGGTGGTGGGGTTGCAAGCGGCTCCCGGCGGCGGCGGCAGGAGTGTGCTCAGCGTGCAGAACCTTGGTCCCTGTCGCCGGCGACTGCGGCTCGGGGTCCGCGGGGAAGTGGCGCGTCAACTCGCCGGCCTGCACGACCCGCTCGATCCGCCGGACGCCGGAATGGATGGGGGATGGCCCGAAGGCAACAGACCCGAGGCTGTGCTGGCGCCCTGGAGCCTGACGTTCTGGGAGGTGCGCCTGGGAGCTCCCGAATCGGGTTGAGAGGTCCCCGGGACGCCGTTCCGATGGCGGAAGGGTCGATCCGTCGTCTTGAGCGAGGAGAGATCAGTCCTCGTGATCGTCGAACGGATCGGTGAGGCCCTTGGAGGGAGGCCCGAAGGCTTGATAGATGCCGAACCCGGTCAGGGCCAGGAGCACCGCCAGGACGGTCAACGCCACCGACAGGGCAGGAGAGGCGGTGTTCAGGGAAGGGTCCATGGGATGCGGTGGCGGAGCGCGGCCGGCGGGGAGAGGGGGTTTACGTCACAACTCTCGACAGCCCCGCGTGGAAGGACGGTCGCGACCCTTACAGTAGCCAGCACGCTGACCCATCCGAGAGGATCGAGCCGCCATGGCCCAACGCACCCGCCTGGGAGACATCCTGCGCCCTTTGAACTCTGAATACGGCAAGGTGGTTCCCGGCTGGGGCACCACTCCGGTCATGGGGCTGTTCATGGTGCTCTTTCTGGTGTTCCTGCTGGTGATCCTGCAGCTTTACAACAAGTCCCTCCTGCTGGAAGGGATCAATGTGAACTGGAACAGCGCCGCCTGAGGTCCTTCCTTTCCATCCGCCCCCGATGAACATCTTTGGTATCGGCCTGCCGGAGATGGCCGTGATCGCGGCCATCGCCCTGATCGTCTTCGGGCCGAAGCGCTTGCCGGAGATGGGTAAAACCCTGGGGCGCACCCTGAAGGGATTCCAATCGGCCTCCCAGGAATTCGAGCAGGAGTTTCGTTCGGCCCTGCGCACGGAGGAAGAGGTCTCCGCATCCTCCCCCCCACCAGCTGTTCTGGCGCCCTCCAGCCCTCCGCCGTCTCCCCCGTTGGCCATCGATCCGGCCCCAGCCGAGGTGGTGGGCCTGGAAGGCGTCACCACGGCTTCCCCGCCCCCCTCGGCCTGAGCGGCAACGGATCTGGTGGATCTTCAGTTGGTCGTGGGTCTGGGCAATCCGGGCCCGCGCTACAGCCACACACGCCACAACGTGGGTTTTCTCGCCCTGGAGCGGCTGGCCGCCGCTTCCGGG
>JBKDTB010000072.1:0-5850 GCA_046340515.1 Cyanobacteriota bacterium
ATGGTGCGCGCCTGCCACCAGAGCGGCTTGAGGGGCATCTCCATCTTTCACTACGGCTACTTGCTGAAGGGCCACGCGTCGTTGGTGGCGGCGTTGGATCGCACCCTGGCCCTGGCGGGCAACCCTGTGGCCTGAGGGGCAACGGCGATCCCCAGTCAGCCAAATCCTAGGCGTGGCCGAATACTGCCTGTTCCTCCTCAGGCGTCATGGCCTGCAACTCTGTGCATTTCTGGTTGAGAAGGAACCGAAATCCAGGCATGGTCATGGAGAGGGCACCGCCAGGATCATTCTTGGTGCCAGGGCGCCCACCTTGGTTACAGGGATGACGTTTCATACTGGCGAGCCACGGGGCATACGTTGTTAACCCATCCACCACAACGAATGAACCGCGACCAGCGGAGATAATGTCCAAGCTGACGGAAGGTTCAAGGTGACAGGGCCCGCTATGGGCCTCACCGCATGAGGCAGGAAAGCAGATCAATCTGACCATCTCGACCCATCACCAGGCAAGCGAAACTCGCTTTCTGAAGGAACTCCATCATGTTGCCTAGGTAATCCCTTCCAGCGGTGTAGAGCGAGATGGCGCCAGTTCGCCAAATCCCTTCTAGAAAGAACCGGATGGGTTGTCTTTGATGCTCACACCAACAGGAGTATCAATGCCCTTTGGTGTCGGCTAGTGGAGTGCTGGTTGCTGGTGGAGAAAGGACACCATTAGAATTGAGCTGGCCATTAAAAACCATGCGTTCAGGGGACAGGCATAGTCTTAGCATGTAGACTTCAAGTAAGGATATTAGTTCCAGTACTTGACAAGATCAGATCGCGTATTACCAGCGATCTGACCTTGTCATTTGCCTCAGATCAACCCATCAGACGAGAAAGTGTTGCTAACAAATAAGTCCAATCAGATCATTGTCTATTGATAATACGAGCATTGCGCCCTGGGCCTTGAAGCTGATCGATCTCCTCAATCTTGAGCTTGCCAGGATCAATCAGATCTGGAAACACCAGGCGATGTCCACCTTGCAATTGTGTATTGAAGACGGAGTTTGTTTTCTTACCATTTACAACACCCTCCAGGAGGACCTGAATCGATGTAGGTTTGTTTCTAGAGCTGAGGTTTATGACTCGATTTCCCGGCTGAAAATTCAAGGACAAGGGCTGACCAGCTTCAACAACTAAACCTTCAATTATAACCTTCATGAAATCCTTACCAGCACCAAGTTTATAACTCATTGTGATGGCATACTGGCGCTGCCGATCGGTCGTTATGCTGACTTTGTTCTCCCTGCCAGACATACGTTCATAGCTAATGGAAACCTCTTCACCTGCTACCAAGTCACCATTGACCTCAACCCCAAGCAGAGCACGCTTGTAATAGTTTCTTAACTTGCCAGTGGACTTCCCTCTTAGCCTACAGCGAACGGAATCAAGAGGCGCTACCTGTTGAGGTCTGAGGAAGGCAAGGCCATTAGCACGCTCAAGCTCCATTAGGTTGGAACCAGGAATTGAATTGGGGAGCGCATCATTCGCAACGGGGAGCCGCACCGGTGGGGCTTCACGTAAGTAATTACGAATTGTACCTGCTTGAAACGGCGGAGCAGGTTCATTGGCTTGAGGTGTAGATTGCAGCTGATTGATCGCAGCAACAACATTCGGATTAAAGAAGAAAGGAGTAGGTTCTTGAACGCCAATATAGAAACTCCCCAAAATTGAGCCACCACCTGAAAGACCAGGGACTCTAAGTAGTTTTCCTTTTAATTCATCCTTGCTTCGAGCAGAAGAAGCATCAAGATTTTTCCCATTCTCGTCTGTTAATGCGACAACTTCAGAACTGTCCGCAAAGATCATGACGATTCCATTGAGCAAAAGAAGAACCGCATCCCAAACAGGCGTGCGCTGTCGATGATTCAATACGGACCAAGGCATGTAGTGGAATCTCCCGCCAGACCAGGCATCTCCTGTATAAAGACTAGCTCCATCATAACGGAAACGATTAGCCGCTGGATCAATAGTAAGTGTGCGACGTTGATTGGGAAAATTAGAATCAAACACCGTCATTTGCCAAGGACTCACATTACGATTCCAACCAATAGGCAAGATGGTATGGGGTTCACCCGAAAAATCATAATTTTGGGCAAGACAGATGACCGGGTTGTCACCGCGATTAAAAGCATCCCAGGAAGCCTGGAAAACACTCATGGGATCATGTGTATGGCCATTTAAGAACTGATGAACAAACCACCAGACGGCATCAGCTCCGACCTGATAGATATGCTTTACATTAAAGTCATTCTCTACTTCTGACCAGGTCTCAAAACGGCTCAGTGGGCGACCCAGACGCGATTGCCCCTTCCAGGCATAGATATTTTCCAATGCCATCCCAAAACAATTCCCATTAGCAGCTAGTCCTTTTACGACCAAGTCGTAGAAAAGATTTTTAAGTTTATCATCAAGGAATCCGAAACTAAATTCGGACTCTGGGTCAAAGTCACTAAAGGCAACAGCATACTCATTTTTATCGATCACAGAAGTAGACTGATTACGCACACCCCAGGTATCAAGTGGAGTGCTGGTAGATACCACTGGTCTGATCGCCCAATCAAGAAAGTTCACCCAGGGCCCAAAGTTACTGGATCGATAAAGACCATTATTTGAGCGCATGCCCCAGGCATTAGCCATATTTAGCACACTAGTCATAGTACCAAGATTATCATCTCCCCCTGCAAAGAGTTGGTTAGCATCAGCCTCCCAGACTTCTACACGAACGCAGGCAGATAATCCTGGATGATTTGGATTGATTGTATAGGGGATGCTCAGATTGAGATCAAAGATATTGGCAGAAGGATAGTGAGTGCTATTCTCGGGATACCTTCGATCAAATACTCGACCACCATTCACATCGACGCTAATACGGCAATATAGATCATTTTGTCCATCTGCATCAAAGAAATCTCGATCCTCCTCTATTGTGTCAAGGCGGCCTAGAAATATGGTAAAGGGTCGACAAACAACGACTTGGCCATTAAACCATAAAATGCTTCCACCCTGGAAAGTATTATAGCGAGCACCAGCAGCTCCTGGAATATCGCCTTCATCAGAGGTAGGGAAACCAAGATCGCCTGTGGGGCCACCCACACCGACGACGTTAGGAGAGCCTCGATAAGAATCCCTAATTGACCCATAAATGACTGCTGCTGGAGTGGATGGCGACCAGTAAATTGTGCACCGTTCAAACTCACTGACTTTCCCGATAACAGTTTGTCCACGGAGAACATTACATTCGTGAGTCGTGGGGAAGCCAAAACGACCAGGTCCGCCTGTTGCAACATATTTTGCTAATATTGAGCCGTGGACTTCAAATGCATTACTAGCTCCTGTTCTCAAGAACATCTTGCCATTCTGGAAGCGTTGCACCTGACCACCAGGGATCGTCTCCACGTCAGCGACAGGAAGCCCAATGGGATGAGAACCCTCACCAATCAACTCAAAGTCCAGGTAGATGCGACCAAGGACTGGAACGGCACCGGTTGGCCAGGACCAGTAGATGCACCCACGAGCGAAAACGCTCTTACGGCTCCCAGACTGGCGCCCAGGCAGTTCATCAGAAGCCAAGGCGCCGAGGCTAGAACGTAGATTCTGATCAGAACGCCACTTCGCAACAATAGAACCGTACATCACAAAGGCAGTTCCATAAGCCTCTGTAAATGAGATCACCGCTAGAGAATATGGCTGTAGATAGCTACTTGTAACAGGATCATAGTAAAAGTCAGCTGTTTTGGGCCCGAGATTCAGCGTTCCCCGTACCTCATTTTCCTTACGAGAGAGGTGCCATTCTGCGTTGCCTCGTTCAGCATCAAGTTTGGCTTCAAGATCTGCTGGGATATCCCTCCAGACCTGTACCCCTGCAATGTCTCCCACGAAAGGCCAACGGATATCATCAACCCAGGTGCCAACGTGAAGTTGGTCACCCGTCGGTGCTTGCAAACCGCCAAGTGGGAAAGCTGAAACAGCTAGCACTGTGTTATCAACGATCAGTGCAAGTGTATCAAGATCATAAATCAGACTTGCCACATACCATTGATTCAGCAGCAACACACGGCGATTGGCAGTCGTCGTTCCGGTCCAACCTGTGGCGCCATTAGCAACCATCGCTTCGATATTGAAGCGGTCAGCAGCCGCGCCAGGTTGAACAAAGATGGTGAAGGGTAACGCGGTGCACTCGACCAAGTTACCGCGAGTTGTCACTGGAGAGGTGACACGAAACAAGACCCGGACTGCAAATCGTGTTGAATCCAGTTCACCGGGCGAGATCTGCAGTCTGCATGAAACACCGGAACCAAATCTTATGGCTGTCGGACGTGCTCCTAATGAGGAGGTGCCTGGACCAGGGACTTCAGTACCACCGTGGACAATTGCACTATGTGTGCCATCTTGATTTGAAATTCCACTTGCTCGGAGAAGAAGATCAATCACAGGTGTGGCCATTGAAATGCAGTTCGGCATGGAAACTGTCTATACAGGGCTGGAAATATCGTATTGACTGCGTTATACTTCTTCACAAGAGCTATAGAGGTATCTATTTTGCCAGATTCGATCGAACGCTGAAATGAGAACCAATACGATCAAGTCATTTTCCGCTCAAAGATTTTGTCCCGGGGAAAAACGGGAATGCGGACATCTTCAAGTCCTTGATCCACCTTATCTGCAATCTCAGTCGCAAGTGATCTAGTAAGAGGGCTTATGCAACCATAGGCCTCATACACAGGATGAGAGATGCAATAAACATGTCAAAAACAGATGTGGAACTCTCTGCCTCATCATCTCGGAGCAAGAAGCGCAGCGATGTTTGTAGATGCAAAAATTTGATCCGCAAGACTTTTTTCATTTTTGATTGGGGCAAGGTGAGCTGAGTTATGACTGACCACAAAACTTGCCAATTGTAAGCGACCAAATCAAACATCCCCATGTTAGTTCAGAGGAGAGTTGTCCGAAATAGTGGGAGCGTTGCTTGTCTCGACCCGCCTGAAGCCAGGCCGTTCTGCCCTCATGGCGAACTTAAAACCAGCGTATCATCTTTGCTATAAAAATCATTCTGAACAAAAAGGATTAAGGTACCCGACAAAACAAGAGTTTCTTGGATTAGCACAAGATGCCAACCGATGGATGAAACAGATTCATCAGGGTGCCCATTCCCGATCCTCCTGCTTCTGATCTTTTCCAGAGTTCAGAGAATCTGCTGCAGAAGTCGATCAATCACTGACCTGCATTGTCCTCAGAGAATTGGATAGCCATAAAGAGTCAGACTGGGACGTCAACTATCTATAGACTGCAGAAGAAAGACGAAAAACTTAAACCATAATACCTACAGACATTCTGGCGATTACAAGGAGAGGACTTGCACGCTAGGATAATGCTTGATGAGGGCAGCCAAGAGCCTCAATAGCAAGGCTAGCCCTCAATAACCTAACAACGAATCAGGAAGCCACTTCAAGAATGGGTAATAATTCAGGCGGTTGTTTTCATTCCTGTATAAACCAAAAGGCAAAGTTATTCATCTGCACTAAAAGCATGACCATGGTCGGCCGAGGCCGGTTCATGAAGATCCATCCAGCCCCACCACCCAGTGCAACACCATCGGCACGGCCCCTTCCAGGCTGCGTTTCACCGGGCAACCCTCGCCGGCCTCCCGCAAGACGTTGAACGCCTCCTCGGGCAGGGTTGACGGCAGGGCGATCCACACCTCCAGTTGGGCAATTTTGCGCACGCCGCTGGTGGTCATGGTTTTGTCCACCCGGGCGGTGGTGCCCTCCAAAGACCAGCCGTGGCGGTTGGCGACGATGCCCATGATGG
>JBKDTB010000073.1:0-30629 GCA_046340515.1 Cyanobacteriota bacterium
GCGATGCGGGTGAAATTGGTGGGCTGGGCAGCCCCCACCGGATCCTTTCTCCAGGTGGCGCCGCCGTCCTCGCTGGTGAGCAGGGTGCCGCTGCCGCCGCCGGTCCAGAGGTGGCCCTTGGGATCCCAGGCCAGATCGAGGTAGCCGTAGCCGTTGGTGATCGGGATGATCGCTGGACCCCAGGCCTCCACGTTGTCGGGTTCCGCGTTGAAGCGGAGCTGGGCGCCCCGGGCCACCAGCCAGAGGTTGCCGTCAGGCTGGAAGCCCATGGCCTGCAGCCGCTGGCTGCTCACCCGCTGGTGCACGCTCCAGTCGGCCTTTCCAGGCTCCCAGGTGGCGACGAAGTTGCCCAGGCTGCTCACGCTCACATAGCGGCCATCGGGGCCGCGACGCAGATCGCGCACCGCCCCGGCCGCGTCACCCACCAGGGCCTGCCAGCTCTTGCCGCCATCCTTGGTTTGGTAGATCGCCCCCACGTTGGTGGCCAGCTCCGCGGTGTCGCTGCCCAGGGCGGTGATCAGGTAGGGCTCGCCAGGAAGCTTGGTGTCGAGGAAGAGGCGATTCCAGTTGGCGCCGCCATCGGTGCTGTGGAGCAGGAGGCCGGGCTGGCCCACGATCCAGCCCTCCTGGCCGTTGAAGTCGATGCTGATCAGGCGGAAGTTGTCTTCCTCCGGCAGGGCCAGGCTGCGCTCCTCCCAGCTGGCGCCGCCGTCATTGGTTTCCATGATCAGGCGGTTGCTGCCCACCAGGAAGCCGTGCTGCCGGTCGCTGAAGGCCACATCCAGGGGATTCGACTGGGTGGCCAGGGGCACGGCCTGCCAGGGACTGCCGCTGGCGAGGGGCAGGCCGGTGGTGACACAGCCCGGCAGCGCCACGGCCACCACCAGGGTGAGCAGCAGCGACAGCAGGGCACGGCACGGGCCGGCCAGCGGCGACGGCGCGGCGAGGGGGGGGCGGGAGGGATCCATCAGCGCAGGGAGTAAAGGGAAGGGAAGAAGGCGATCGCCAGGGCGAAGCCGCCGAAGATCAACACGTTTTTCTGACCCGGCGTCAGGCGGTTGACGCCCAGGCCGAAGTTGAGATTCTCCTCGAAGCCGCTGGGCTTCTCGCGAGGGCCGATGTCGCGGAAGGCACCCACCTTGCTGCGGCACACCGGGCAGCGGAAGGTGAGGCCATCCAGGGTCTCGAAGGGGGTGCCCGGTTCGATGCCCAGTTTGCGCACCCCCTCCGCCGGGTCATACACGAAACCGCAGCTGCGGCATTCGAAGCGGTGGCTGGAGGTGTCCTCCTCCTCCGGCTCCGGCTCGGGCTCCGGCTCCGGCTCCGGCTCGGGAGTTTCAGCGGGCAGGGGGGGGGCGACCGCGTCCTCCGTCGCCGGCGACGAAGGGGTTGGGGCGTCCCCGGACAATGGCGTGGGTTCAGGCACCGGTGCGGGGCCCTCGGCGCTGGACGAGCTGCTCATGGCGGGGCCGTTGGACTGCGTGGACTGTAAGCAGCCCCAAGGGCCGGAAGCAGGTGCCAGACTGCGGCCCACCTTGGGGCTGAACGATGTTCGTGCTCTCCGGCTACGACGCCTTCCTGGGCTTCCTGCTGATCGCGGCGGCGGTGCCTGTGTTGGCGTTGGTGGCCAACAAACTGCTGGCGCCCGCGAGCCAGCGGGGGGAGAGGGAGCTCACCTATGAATCGGGGATGGAACCGATCGGGGGCGCCTGGATCCAATTCAACATCCGCTATTACATGTTTGCCCTGGTCTTCGTCGTTTTTGACGTGGAGACCGTCTTCCTCTACCCCTGGGCCGTGGCCTTCCATCGGTTGGGTCTGCTGGCCTTCATCGAAGCCCTGGTGTTCATTGCCATCCTGTTGGTGGCTCTGGCCTATGCCTGGCGCAAGGGCGCCCTTGAATGGAGTTGATTTCCCATGACCGTCACCCCGCCTTCCGCCACGGCCGGCCTCGCTGAGGCCCTCTCCGTGGCTGCCCTGCGCGACCAGCGCGCCGCCACCTGCGCCCCGGTGGGCCCGCCCGCCATCACCTCCGACCTGTCGGAGAACATCATCCTCACCAGCCTCGACGACCTGCACAACTGGGCGCGGCTGAGCAGTCTCTGGCCTCTGCTCTACGGCACGGCCTGCTGCTTCATTGAATTCGCCGCCCTGATCGGCTCCCGCTTTGATTTCGACCGCTTTGGCCTGGTGCCTCGCTCCAGCCCCCGCCAGGCGGATCTGCTGATCGTGGCTGGCACCGTGACGATGAAGATGGGGCCGGCCCTGGTGAGGCTCTATGAGCAGATGCCTGATCCGAAATATGTGATCGCCATGGGGGCCTGCACGATCACTGGTGGCATGTTCTCCGCCGATTCCACCACGGCCGTGCGTGGTGTTGACAAGTTGATCCCGGTGGACCTCTACCTTCCCGGCTGCCCTCCCCGGCCCGAGGCGATCTTCGACGCGGTGATCAAGCTGCGCAAGAAGGTGGGCAACGAATCGTTCCTGGAACGCCATCGCCTCAAGCCCACCCACCGCTACTGCACCGTGCCCCATCAGCTCCGGCCGGTGGAGCCCCTGATCACGGGGGCCTACCTGTCGGCCGAAACCCAGCGGGCCGCCCTCGCCGCCGCGGCTTCGCTCCCCCTGGGCGCCCCCGCCACCGCCGAGCCAGCCCTGGAGCCCGCCAACCCCTCCAAGGGCGCCGGGGCCTGAACCCGCGCTCCATCTCCCCCTCCGGAGCGATCCGGCCCCACCCACCATCCCGTTGTTGCCGTCCTGAGCCATGGCTGACGCCACCGCCCCCGACACCGCCCCCAGCCCCGGCCCGGTGAGCACCTGGCTCAGCGCCCAGGGCTTCGACCATGACCCGCTCCCCTCCGACCACATCGGCGTGGAGGTTCTGGGCATCGAACCGGCGGGGCTGCCCCTGATCGCCACGGCCCTGAAGGCCTGTGGCTTCGACTATCTCCAGTGTCAGGGCGGCTACGACGAGGGGCCCGGCGGACGGCTGGTGAGCTTCTACCACTTGGTGAAGCTGGCCGCCCTGGCCGACCAGGTGGCCGCCGCCTCCGCCCCCGCCGGCACCAACCAGCCCCTGGCGGCGGATCAGCGACCGGAGGAGGTGCGCCTGAAGGTGTTCCTGCCGCGGGATGGCTCCGTGCCGGTGCCCAGCCTCTATGGCCTCTGGCGCGGCGCTGATTGGCAGGAGCGCGAAACCTATGACATGTTCGGCATCGTCTACGAGGGTCACCCCCATCCCAAGCGGCTGCTGATGCCCGAGGACTGGAAGGGTTGGCCCCTGCGGAAGGACTACGTGCAGCCCGATTTTTACGAAATGCAGGACGCCTATTGAGATCGGGCCCGCTCAACTTGAGATCGGGCCCGCTCAACCGTCCCAGCGGTGTTTGCGATAGAAGCGCATCACCGCGCTGGCGACGCTGCGGGGGTCATGGCGCAAGGTCGCGCTCGGGCGGGCTCCCTGCAGATGGGCCCGCAACACCTCATAGCCGTGGCTGAGCAGGCCGGCTTCATCACACAGCACGGGTTCAGCGCCGCGGCGGCGGTAGTGCTCCACCAGGGGAGAGTTTTCCAGGTCCTCCTGCGCAAGCACGGCGCTGAAGAGCCGTTCGTCCACCCCCAGGGTGGCCAGTTGGGCCTCGATCGCCCGCAGGTGGCCGCTCACGTCCATGCCGTCCGTCTCGCCGGGCTGGGTCATCAGGTTGCACACGTAGAGACGGGGGGCTCGGCTGCGCTGGATGGCCTGCACCAGTTCGGGCACGAGCAGGTTGGGCAGAAGGGAGGTGTAGAGGCTGCCGGGCCCGAGCACGATCAGATCCGCGTGGGCGATGGCCTCCAGGGCGCGGGGCAGGGCCGGGGGACGGTCGGGCGTGCAGCCGAGGCGCACGATCGGGCTGGTGGCCCGACCAATGCAGGATTCTCCCTCGATGCGGTCGCCATTCTCCAGCTCCGCCCAGAGGCGCACATCGGCGTTGGTGGCGGGCACCACCTGGCCCTGCACGGCGAGCACCCGGCTGCTGGCGGAAATCGCCGCCTCCAGGCTGCCCGTGATGGCCGTGAGGGCGGAGAGGAAGAGGTTGCCGAAGCTGTGGCCCTCCAGGCCGCTGCCGGCCTTGAAGCGGTATTGGAACAGGCGGGTGAGGAGGGGCTCCTCCCGGGCGAGGGCCACCAGGCAGTTGCGGATGTCGCCGGGGGGCTGCACGCCCAGCTCCCGGCGGAGCACGCCACTGCTGCCGCCGTCGTCCGCCACGGTGACGATGGCGGTGAGGTTGCTGCTGTAACGCTTCAGGCCGCTCAGAAGCGTGGCCAGGCCCGTGCCGCCGCCGATGGCCACGATGTTGGGGCCGCGGTTGAGGCGCCGCTGGGCGAGGAGGGCATCCACCAGGTGGGTGTCCTTCTCCGGGGCGAGGGCCTGCTGGATGGAGCCGAAGCTGCGGTTGAGCCCCAGCCACACCAACAGTCCCCCCAGCAGCAGCACCAGGGGCCCCGTGACGCCGCGGGGCAGCACCCGGGTGACCCGGGAGAGGAGCCAGCGGATGGATTCCAGGCTCCAGTAGATCGGCTGCAGATCGGCCCACACCGCCGCCCCCAGCAGGGCGATGAGGAGGCCAAGGCCGGAGGTGATCATCCAGCGCTTGACGACCAGGCCGGGTTGAAGCCAGCGGAAGGCCCGGCGGGAGGAGCTCACAAGATCCTGCTGGCGCCGTTCTCCCCGACCGATCCATTCGGGACGCTCGGGGGGACGGGAGGGGCGGGGCCGGCGGGGCGGGCGCGCGGTTGGGCCTCGGTCGGGCAAGGGATCGGGGCGCGGACGCTGAAAACACTGTCCGAACTGTAGGCAGGGGGAGGGAGCGGCAGGATGGTGGACAGCCGCTGGAGTTCCCTGGAGCTGGTCACGCCCGGGATCGTTGGATCCTCCCCCGGGGGGCGGGGGAAGGCGGCGGGCGGGCCGCCTGTGGTGGAGTTCGACGCCGTCTCCATGGCCTGGGGCGAGCGGCTGATCCTGGATCGGGTCGCCCTGGAGGTGCGGCCCGGAGAGCGGCTGGTGGTGGTGGGGCCCTCCGGCTCGGGCAAGTCCACGATCCTGCGCTTGATGGCGGGTCTGCTGCTGCCCACCACCGGGGTGGTGAGGATGCAGGGGGTGGAGCAGCGCTATCTGCGGCTCGATCAGCGCCATCCCCCCGATGTGCGCCTGGTGTTTCAAAACCCCGCCCTGCTGGCCTCGCTCACGGTGCGGGAAAACGTGGGCTTCCTCCTCTATCGGCGCAGCCGCCTCAGTGAGCGGGAGATCAAGGAACGGGTGGGAGAGGCCTTGCGGGCCGTGGGGCTGGAGGGCACGGAGGAGCGGCTGCCCGGGGAGCTGAGCGGCGGCATGCAGAAGCGGGTGAGCTTTGCCCGGGCCCTGATCGAGGATCCCGGCGAGAGCCGCTCCGGTGTGCCCTTGCTGCTCTTCGACGAACCCACGGCGGGCCTGGATCCGGTGGCCTGCACCCGCATCGAGGATCTGATCGTGCGGGCCACGGGCCTGGCCCATGCCTCCGGCGTGGTGGTGAGCCATGTGCACAGCACCATCGACCGCTGCGCCGATCGGGTGATCCTGCTCTACGAGGGCCGCTTTCGCTGGATGGGCAGTGCGGATCAGTATCGGGAGTGCACCGATCCCTACGTGGTTCAGTTCAGGACAGGTAGTCTGAGCGGGCCGATGCAGCCCGCCGAGCACTGACGACGAGTTTTTGATTCCATGCGCCGCAGTGTTCGAGAAGCCTTGGTTGGAGTGTCCCTGCTGGCGGGTCTGGCCGGCGGCATCGGCTTTTGGCTGTGGTTGAAGGGGATCTCCCTCCAGCGGAACCTCTGGACGATCGAGGCCGTGTTCGCCGACGCGGCAGGCCTGGCGGATCGTTCCGCCGTGATGTACAGGGGGGTGCAGATCGGCAATGTGCGCCGCATCAAGGTGACGGATCAGGGGGTGATGGCCCGGCTGGAGATCAGCGATCCCCAGCTGCGCCTGTCCCGCCCGGTGGTGGCGCGAATCGCCAGCAGCTCCCTGTTGGGCGGCGATGCCGTGGTGTCGCTCATCAGCTCCGGCTCCCCCCTGTCCTCCGGGCCTGGCCCCCGGGATCCGGCCTGTGAGGAGCGACGCCAGGTGTGCGATGGGGGCAGGGTGCAGGGCGTGGCCGCGCCCACCCTGGAGTCGGTCACCGAAACGGTCCATCGGCTGCTGAGCCAGGCGGAGCGGGAGCGGGTCGTGCCCCAGATGGCGGCCGCCACGCGGGCGTTTGAGAAAACCGCGAGTGAAACGGAGAAGCTCTCCCGCGATGGTCAGGTGTTTGTGAAGGATGCCCAGCGCCTGGTGAACGAGCTGAACGCATCGGTGCGCAAGGCGGATCCGATCCTGGCCAACCTCAACAAGGCCAGCGCCGAGGCGGCCGCCGCCACCCGCCATGCCCGCGCCGTCGCCGCCCGGATCGACAACCCCAAGATGACGGAGGACCTGCAGGCCACCCTGGTGAACGCCCGCAAACTCACCGATCGCTGGAACGCCGTGGGACGTGATGTGAGCAAACTCACCGGCGATCCGAAGTTCATGGATGGGGTGTTGAGCGTGTCGGTTGGGCTGGGCAAGTTCTTCGATGAGCTCTATCCCGCGAAGGTGGGCGCCGCACGGGATCAGCAATCCCGCGAAGCGGCCCGTCGCGACCGCTGGCAACGGCAGCGGGAGGCGGATGCCAGCCGCTTGGCGCCCCGCAGCAATGCGCCGTCCATGGCGCCGGGGGTGCGGGGGTTGTAAGGGGGATGGCCTGACGGGCCAGATGCTGTTTGGTTGGTTTTGGCTGCCCCTTGAATTCCGGAGACATCTGTCACGGCTGGATGGGCGTTCTGTTCGCCATCGGCGGAGCGTGGCAGATCCGAGCCTCCCAGTCGCAGGCAGCCAGGGCTGGCTTCTGCCAGGAGAGGGGAATCTCCAGCAGGTCGCGGGTGCCGCTGATGGCCTGACTGAGGAAGAGAACCCCCGCCAACACACTGGCGGCCAGATGCATCCGTCGCCAGCGTTTCTCCCGCAGGATGTCCGCTCTGGCGCCCAGGGAGAAGAGCAGCAGGCCCACCAGGGCCATTCCTCCCCAGTAGTGGGAGTTCCAGAACTCCGCCTGCAGGGGGCTGTCCCCCCTGCGGAACACCTCCGGTTGCGCCCCCAGGGTGAGCAGCCCCAGCCAGGTGATGAGGGTGAACACCAGGCGGAGCGGGCGGGAGGTGGCCCGCCAGAGCGCGACCATGGCCGCCCCAGTTCCCAGCAGCACAAGCACGAGTTGGCTCGCCCGCCCGAGGCCCCCGCGAAATTGGGCCGGGGACACGGCGGTGCTGATCACCACGGTGAGCGCGAGGAGCACGATCGCCACCACGGCCAGGGCCAGCCAACGCCCCAGGTCGCTGTGCTCCTTGCCCGTGGAGGGGGGCAGGCGGGCTCCATCCACCCGCCGCTGGCGGGTTTGCAGCCCCAACCGGGCAACGATCCCCATCAGGGGATACACCAAGGCCACGGCCAGGGCGGGATGGAGAAGCCAGAGCCAGTCCTTGCTGCCCACTTGGATCACCGCTGTTGTCAACAGGATGGCTGTCGCCAGCGCATCTGTCATGGGCCGCGTAGTCTGAGGTCGGATGCCGGACTTGGTGTGCCCTTCGACCGCCCATCCGTCCAGCGCGTGCAGCTGGCTCCGTTGGCATTGCTGGCCTACGTGATCCTGCGCGGTTGTGACGCCAGCGTGCTCAAGTGGCTGCAGGAGCGGGGGGCCGCCACCCTGCTCCGCACGGGTGGAGCGGAGGATCCGATCAGTTTCAGCAATGTCTTTTTCTTCGCCAACCTCGGCACTGGACTGGCGCTTGTGTTGCTCGATCACCGCCGCCTCGGCGAGCAGGTGGCGCGGCTCACCGCCTCCGATCGCGGTCTGCTGATTGGGCGCGCCTGCCTCGGCAGCCTGCTGGGGCCCATGGCCTATTTCCTGGCCCTGCAGCGCTTGTCGGTCATCAGTCAGACCCTGCTGTTCACCCTGATCCTCCCGATCACGGCCCTGCTGGCCCGCCTGCTGCTGCGGGAACCGCTCCCCCAGCGATTTGGTTTCACGTTGGTGTTGCTGCCCGCCGGGTTGCTGATCAGCCGCAGCATGCCACTCGCCCTGCCGGCAGGCGCCCGCGGGCCCGGTCTGGATCCCGTCGGCGTCGCCTGGGCGCTGGTGAGCGTGGCGGCCTTCGCGATCGCTGGTGTGCTCAATCGTCTGGTGGCCGACAAAGGCTGGGGAGCGGGGCTCACGATCGGCCTGTCGAGCCTGCTGGCGGCCCTGGTGTTTGGTGTGATCACCCTCCTGGTGTTTGGCCCGGCCCAGTTTCTGCACCTGCGCTTGTGGTGGGTGATGGGGGTGCTGCTCGTCTACACCGCTGCCATCAGCGTGGGCGGTGAACTCCTGCTCCTGCTCAGCTATCGCGGCCTGGGGGCCACCACGGTGGCGCTTTGGGGGAATGGGGGCGTGCTGGTGTCGCTGGTGAGTGCCCATCTGCTGCTGGGCGAACGGCTGGGGGCCCACACCCTGCTGGGCGCCGGGCTGATTCTGTCAGCTTTGTTGGTGGCGCGTGGCCGATCTGTGGAGGTTGTTTGAGGGGGCATGTTGCGAGTGTCTGTTGCCTGATTGGGTGGCCTGCTGATGAGAAAGATTGTCTCGCCGACAGCATGTTCTTCCGCTTGGAGTGGCCAACATTGCACCTGAACGACAGACCTGAAGTCGGGAGACAGGCAGAAAAGAGTGATTCGAGGGTTTGTCCACCTGGCGTGGCCATTGTCGAACGAGGCGGAAATATCAACTCACATAATTCCTCAATCACATCAGGGAAGCTCTGGAAAACCCGTGACATGCTCCAGCTGTGCAAGATGTCGCAAGGGCTATCTATCGGGCATCCGTACCAACGAATAGCGGTTTTCAGAGGCTCCTTAGATTTCCAGTTCCGCAACAAGGCAGCAGTGTTCCCTGGAGTGGTGGAACTCATGAGGAGCAGCCCCGGCATAGCCGGGGCTGACGTCTCGCCTCCCTGAGATCTCAGCTGTGGCGATGGGTGGGCCAGTCTGTGACCCTGTTTGGAGCACGACCACCAAACCGAACACTGACCATGACCCTCTGCCATAGTGGCGCCTGCGGGCTGGCTCAGCTCATGGAGGGCACCAACGCTGGGGCCTTGATCCCGGAGATCGTGCGCCGCGGCTTTCAAGGACCTGCTGGAGGCTGAGGTTTTTGCCGTCACCGTCGCCAACTCCATGGGCGCTGCCTCGATCAGCGCTCCACCCATCGCACTGGCTACGGCGAGCGGGTGCTCACCACCCGGGTGGGTGACCTCATCCTGGCTATTTCCCGGCCGCGGAAGCCGTTCCCTCCGCCGTGCCGATCATGGAAGCCGGCCGAAACAATGTGCTGGCCATCCTGGACTTACCGCAGGATCACAGAGGGAAAGCTTGGAGCAGCAACCCGCTTGAGCGTCTGAATAAGGAGATCTAATGCCGCTCCAACGTCGTTGACCTCTTCCCCAACGATCCGGCGATCGTACGGCTGGTGGGTAGCCAGCGGCTGGAGCAGCAGGAGGCATCCCTTTGCTGGTCACGCCTGCGAGACCGAAAAACATCATGGCACCTGCAAAATCAGCCACGCTGAAGCCCTGGGCCGCTTGAGGAGTTGAGTTCAATAGTATCAACAGATATAATTCAATTCCTTGGCAGCAAATGATCGATCCAAGGTTCATTCGCCGTCGCAAGACAGGCTCCAAGGACCCTTCATATAGATATCCATCAGCATTATATTCTACCTGCCTCCTGATTGAGCGAGATTGCCGAATGAATCCCGATACAATGCCAGCCTTGCCCTGAGGCACGTGTTTTGCGAAGCGGATTTCGTGGTTCCGCCTTTTTGCTGCCGGGAACGTAGCACAGCCAATGCCGGCAATGGCTTTGATCTCATTTTGGTTAACGATCTGTATGTTTTCGATGCAATTATGCAACACCTGCTTGAAGATTGGTGCACGGATCGAGAGGCTCCCGCAAACGCCCACCGAAGAGTGTCCTGATGTAGATTCACCATTAAAACGGTGACGCCCATGTCGAGTTGGACTCCAACCAGTAACTTGGCAAAGCTAGTGGACTTGGCTGGGTTTCTTTATGACCCAACTCAAGACATCATCTATTCACGGAAAGACGCCCTGCAGCGGCAGTTTGGATATGCTTATCTCTATGACGCCAATGCCTTGCTGATGGAGGCAGTGATCGACTGCGAACCGATCTTCTTTACGGCGGAAGGAAAGATGTGGATGGTCGAGCTGTGGAAAGGTCAGTACGGACTCGAAACCGGATGCGAGATCGGTGTCTACAATCGCCCGCTGAATCCTCCTGCCTTTTACACGATCCTCGACGCCGTGGTGGGCGAACGACCCCATGATCCGGCTCACAGTTTCTTTTATCAGTCAGCGGATGATTCCGACATGCTGGAGATGTCCTTCACCCTGAAGCGGTTGGGGGAACCCCTCCTGACCCGTGGGCCGGAAAGACATTGGTGGTTGACAGGCTTCAAATGGGGGCTCTATTCCCGCACTGATCAACTGACCATGGAGGTGGCCATCAAGGCGCCAACGGTGGCAATCCAAGCCGGCCTGGTCGCCGCCCTCAGAGGAATGAACTACGACGTGAAGGAGGACGGCATGACTGTTTGCTTCACCTTCGACAAGCCCTTCTCACCGCAACCCTGGGCCAACAACCCGAATCTGCCATCCGTGCAGGCGGCGCAGAAGGCCATTGTCGCCACCTATCAGTCCTTCCAACTTCCAAACAACGATCCGAATCAGATCCCCGCCAACGTGGCCACGCAGATCGAGTCGGCTGTTACCGCCATGGATGCCGACTTCTTTGGCAAGCTTTTGGCGTCGGGTCTTCACCTGATTGGTCAACTGGCCTATCAGGCCGCCAGCATTCTGGCCAACGACCTGCTAATCGGTGCGGAACGCGTCGTCAGCTGGCTGGCCGGGGCTGGCTACAACATGGATTTCTCCTGCTATGCGCAGATCCATAACGGCTTGCCAGGGCCCCTGACACTGCAGCGCCACGACTTGGTGAACGGGCATTTCATCACCCTCCCGACCAGCATCCCGGCGGGTGGCAACGCCATGATCTGGACCCAAAGGGAACCTGGGCTGCATGGGTCTGCAGCAACAGTTCACTACAGCTCTCCGGATGGAAGCGACACCGCCTTCACCTTTGATTGCCCAACTGGGCTCTATCCCAACAGCGTCTCAGGGGGCAGCAGATTCCAGGCCAAATCAAGTTCGGGTGATTGGCTGCCAGCGGGTCAAGTTCCCACGCAAGGCCATCCCCTCTTCATTCGCTATGAGGTCCTGCCAGGAGCGCTTCAGGCCCATTTCACTGGCCGTTGTGGCCAGAACTCTCACGCCACCTCAGCCGCTGGCCTGCACCCGGGCCAGAGCGTGATTCTCAACGACAGACGAGACCTTTCCCGTTGCATTGTTGCCAATGACAATGCTGCTGTGTTCAAGATTTCCTTGCAACAATGTACTGGTACCTACAGCTATCAAGTCATCGTTGATGCCCAGGGACCGGAAGGCCCCTTTTCCGGATCAATGTATCTCTATTTCACGGACCAAACCGGTGACCGCTACCTACTGACCATCTTCCGTCATGCCAGGGCCAGACACACCGTCAGCTACAACAGCGCCGCGCCAGCCATCGTCAAAATTGAGTGGAGTAATCGGGCTTCCTGAGTTTAGAGGGGCTCCGGGGAGGGAGTCAAACGAGTTTGCTCCTAAAGAAATATTGCAACGCTCGGCAGGGCACTCAACCCGACGGAGACTCTTAATAGACAAGGGAGCCGGTCATGAAGAACGAAGTCGTTGTCTTAAGTGACATCCACATTGGCGACGATTCTCCCACCTGCTGGTACCAGAGCAAGATTCACGGTCCGTATCTGCGAGCCATTCTCGATTGGGTGGTTGCGAACGCTGCGACGATTCGCGAGGTCGTGTTGTTGGGCGACGTCGTCGACCTGTGGACCTATCCATGCAATGTGCAGCCGCCCTCTTTTGCAACGATTGTGAGCAAACATCCTGATATCTTTGGGCCCAATGAAGGTCTGGGGAAGGTGATGGATGCCCTGGGGGGAAACGTGACTTATGTTCCCGGCAACCACGACATGGCTGTCACTCCGTCCGATGTCGGCTTGATCAAGAGCAACGAAGGGCACCACTTGGCTTATGCCCAAAGTCCATACTGTCCAGGTGTGGATCAGCAGGTGGTTTTTACCCACGGAAATGACTACACCCTGTTCAATGCGCCGGACTTGTCCACCCGTTGGTCGCCGCTGCCGGTGGGCCATTTCGTAACACGGATGGTCGCCAGCTACTGGGCGGCGCATCTGGCGCCAGGGCAGAACGTCAGCGAGCTCTCCGGCCAGGGATATCCCAATGGTCTGGACTGGCATCCAATCATTAAAAGCGTCCTTGACAAGGGAGATGTCTCAATCGCCGCAGCACTGATCGATGGAATAGCTGGCAAGGAAGGTGTATCGGAAACCGCACCCATCATTCTGGCCGACGGAAGCCAAACAACCCTGGCTGAGGTCAAAGTGGTCTACAACTCCTTGTTCACTGATTGGATCTCAAGGAATGGTGGAGATCAGGATGGTTTGCTTGTAGCCTCCAAGGCCGCTTTGGCCGACTACAACGCCTCGTATATGGGATGGTTTGCCCAACGGCAAGCATTCCAATCTGGCGCCAAGCTTGTCGTGATGGGCCATACGCACGAACCGATTTCAGGCTTGCAGCAATCCCTGGTCCAGTACGTCAACTCAGGCTTTGAATGCCCTTCCGCTCCTGATATGGCGAGCCATCCGGTCTGCTTTGTCGTCGTGGACATGGACACGGCCTCCGCCAAGATCATGAAGGCAACCTGCGACGCGAATGGCGCCATCTCCATCGCGCCGACCACAGCACCGACCACCTCAATCGTCGTCAGTCCATCCGAAGACTTCTCTTGCTATGCGACGATTCACAACGCCACACCCCAAGACCTGACGCTCTCTCAACAGGCCCTCATTCACGGGCATTACATCACCCTCCCGAATACCATCCCGGCAGGGAAGAGCGCAACCATATGGGTGCAGGATTATCCCCTGCCGAGTGCATTTGGATCAGGTGCTTCGGTCCACTATCGCTTGCCAGACGGAACAGACACGGCCTTTACCTTCTCTTGCCCAACGGGGGTCTATCCCAACAGCGTATCGGGGGGGAGCAGTTTCCAGGCCAAGTCGGGCTCGGGAGATTGGCAAGCAGCCGGAAAAGTTCCCACGCAAGGTCATCCTCTCTTCATTCGCTATGAGGTCCTGCCGGGAGCGCTTCAGGGCCATTTCACTGGCCGTTGTGGCCAGAACTCCCACGCCACCTCAGCCGCTGGCCTGCACCCGGGCCAGAGCGTGATTCTCAACGACAGACGAGACCTTTCCCATTGCATTGTTGCCAACAACAACGCCGCTGTATTCAGCATTTCCTTGCAACCAGTATCTGGCGTCTACAGCTATCAAGTCATCGTTGATGCGCAAGGACCAGAAGGTCCCTTTTCCGGATCGATGTATCTCTATTTCACCGACCAAACCGGTGACCGCTACTTGCTGACGGTCTTCCGCCATGCCAGGGCCAAACACACTGTCAGTTACAACAGCGCCGCACCGGCAATCGTCAAAATCGAATGGAGCAATACTGCCCTATGAAGGGATTATAAAATCTGTCGGCATCTGCAGCGAGAAGCAAAAGAAACTGTTCCCCCAGGGCGGCTGCAATGATCCCTGTATCCAGATCTGATGCGCCCCCCTTTATCGGTCCAGGCTCTACGAGAGTGCGTGGTCATGATCATGCGGCAGCACCGCCATCAGCGCAGCCGGATCCACGTTGGCCGGAGTGAGATGGGTGCCTTTTACTGGACAGTTCCGGCCACTGACATCGTTAACCCCGGACGGCAGGAACAGGATTGGGTTTCAGTGTTGATCTCGTGGGAATTTCTGCCTGCAAGGGAGCTGTGGGGTCTTGCAATGGAATGGTCGGCGGCGATCTCCCGGGCGCCCTCCCCTCACCGCGCCCCCCCCAACGCCTCCAACGCCATGGCCGCAATCGCCTGATCACTCGCCTTCGGCAGCTGCACATAACGCCCTCCGGCTGCTTCCGCCAGATCCTTGCCCATGCCGCTGCCGATGAACTTGCGTTCGGTGTCGATCACCAGCAGGCGGAGGCCCAGGGCGCGGTAGCGGGAGGCCACCTGTTTCACCTCGTCTTTGAGATCCACCGGTTCTTCGCCTTGCAGCTCGGGCTGGCCCAGGGAACGGGAGAGGGGCACATTGCCGCGGCCGTCCGTGATGGCCACCACCACCACCTGGCTCAGATCGCCTGTGGCCAGCGCGTTGGCGCCCACCCGGGCCGCCAGGGCCAGCCCATGGGCCAGGGGGGAGCCACCCCCGCAGGGCATCGCCTCCAAGCGGCGGCGGGCGGCGGTGATCGAGCGGGTGGGGGGCAGGAGCACATCCGCCTGCTCGCCGCGGAAGGGAATCAGGGACACTTCGTCGCGGTTTTCATAGGCTTCCGTCAGCAGTCGCAACACGGCCCCCTTCGCGCTCTGCATGCGGTTGAGCGCCATCGAACCGCTGGCGTCCACCAGGAAAATCACCAGGGCACCGGCCTTGCGCTGCAGTTGCTTCGCTCGCAGGTCGCCTTCCGCCACGATCAGGCGGCGATGGGGTTCGCGGGCCCGGCGGGCCTTCTGGTGGGGCGCGGCGGCGCGCAGGGTGGCGTCGACGGCGATGCGGCGCACGGGGCCCCGGGGCAGGATCGGCCGCACATAGCGTCCCCGGCTTTCGCTCAACACCTGCGACCGGCTGCCGCTGCTGCCGCTCTTCGCCTTCGCCGCGTTGAACAGCAGCAGGTCGGGATCGATGGCCGTGGCCTCCGGATCCAACAGAAATTCCTCCGGGATGGAAGGAGGCGC
Source organism: Cyanobacteriota bacterium (assembly GCA_046340515.1). Taxonomy (GTDB): domain Bacteria; phylum Cyanobacteriota; class Cyanobacteriia; order PCC-6307; family Cyanobiaceae; genus Cyanobium. The sequence goes on from JBKDTB010000073.1 coordinate 15,065, forward strand.
TTGTTCTTCGGGGGGCTCCTCCTCAGGTTGCTCCGGTTCGTCGTCGGGCTCTTCCGACTCCGGAGGGTCGGCATCGGGGGGCTGCTCGGGCTCCTGCTCCCCCGGGGCGGCGGGGGCGGGGGCTGCAGGGGTTGTTCCGCATCCGGCGGGGGCTGCTGCCGCGCCCGCGGCGCGATCACCAGCCGCACGGCCACCTGCAGATCTTCCGCCTCCACCTGGTCGCGGCCGCTCAGGGCCGCATGGGCTCGGGCCACCCGCGTGGCGTAGAGCTCCGAACGGTGGCCCTCCACGCCGCCCCGCAAGGCTTCGTTCACCAGATAGCCGATCTGCTCCCGGCTGATCGCCACATCCGGCAGCCACTGACGGGCCAGCAGCAGCTGGGTGGCCAGGGCATCGGTTTCCTCCTGGAATCGCGCCGCGAAGGCCTCCACCGATTCGCCGTGGTCGATGGCCGAACGGGCGATCGCCACCCGCTGCTCCGGCTCCAGCAACTGATGGGCCGAGAGCGCCATCGCGAAGCGATCCAGCAGGTGGTCGCGCACCGCCCCCTCCTCGGGGTTGTAGGTGGCGATGAGCAGACAGCGGCAGGGATGGCTGAGGCTCAACCCCTCCCGCTCGATGCGGTTCTCGCCGCTGCTCACCGCCGCCAGCAGCAGGTTCGTGATGCCGTTGTCGAGCAGATTGAGTTCATCGATGTAAAGCACCCCCCGGTGCGCCTCCGCCAGCAGTCCCGGCTGAAACACGGGCCGGCCGGTGTTGAGGGAGGCGGCCACATCCACCGACCCCAGCAGCCGGTCCTCCGTGATCCCCAGGGGCACCTGCACAAACGGGGCCGGCACCACGCGGGTGGGCAGCAGGGCGGAGGGATCGGCCCCCTCCGGATCCCCCCCCAGGGCCACCACCCGCTCTCGGGTGGCAGCCTCCCACTCGCCGGGTTGGCGCGGGTCGATGTTCGGCAGGCTGGAGCCGGGGCCTGCGGTGGCGCCGAGGTCAAGCACGTCGATGGGGGGGAGCAGGGCGTGCAGCCCGCGGGCCAGCACCGACTTGCCCGTGCCCCGGCCCCCCGCGATCACCACCCCGCCCAGCCCCGGATCCACCGCCGCCAGCAGCAGAGCCAGCTTCAAGGTGCCGTGGCCTGTGATCGCCGCCAGGGGGAAGGCGCGGTTGGCGGCCCAGGTGCCGCCGCGGGTGGGGGCGTCGTTGCTGATGCCGCTGGCAGCCATGGGCGTGGGGAGGGGTCAACGCCCCGCGGGGGCATGGATCGGGGGGTCAGTCTCGCCGATCAGCGGGCCACGGGCTAAGACAGAAGGATCGCTGCATTCCCTTGCCATGCCGAAGGTTGGCGCGGCTGTCCTCCTGTCTTCGGGGGCAGCCCTGTTGGTGCTGAGCGCCGCGCCGCGGGTGGCGGCCTCCAGTCCGGAGGCTTGGAGGGCCTACGACCGGGAGGTGCGCACGGCCTGCCTCAAGGCCAGCGGCCTGCTCCAGCCTCGGGTGATGGGCGACCGGGTTGACGTGCCGGCCGCGCCGCCCGACCCGAACGGCATCACCCTCATCATCTCCGCCCTCCTGCTGGAGGGCCGCTATCCGCAGGCCCACATGAAGGGCCAGACGGGGCGTGAGCTCTGCCTCTTCGATCAGCGGACCCGCAAGGCGTTCGTGGGACCGGCGGGAATGCTCACCCTTTCGCGCCCCAAGCCCTGATCCCGTGCGCGGGGCTCAGAGGAACTCGGGCCGGATCACCTGGCAGCGCTCCAGCCGCGCCCGCAGGGCCGACCAGTCGCCCATGGTGATCGCCTTCCTCAGCTCTCCCAGTTCCCGCTCGTAGTGGGCCAGGGCGGAGAGCACGGCGTCCCGGTTGCCCTGACACATCAAGGCGCCCAGCTCCGGATTGCCGCCGCCCACCCGGCTGGTGTCCGCAAAGCCGCTGGAGGCGAGCGCCCGCGCCAGCTCCCCGCCCCCATCCGCGGCGGCGATCAGGGCGGCGCCCACCACGACGGGCAGGTGGGAAATGAGGGCCACGGCCCGGTCGTGGGCGGCCCCGTCGCAGCGGACGGTTCGGCTGCCCACCGCCTCCGCCAGCTCCCGCACCGCCTCCAACGCCTCGGGATCGGTGTCCGCCGTGGCCGTGAGCACCCACGGCCGCCCCTGGAACAGGCCCCGCTCCCCCGCCTCCACCCCCGCTCGGGCGGTGCCGGCCATCGGATGGCCGCCCACAAACCGCTCCACCAGCGGCGTCCACGCCGCCACCACCGGCGCCTTCACCGAGCCCACATCCGTCACCACCGCACCCGCCGGCAGGGCCCGCACCAGCTCCGGCGCAGGCGTCAACAGCTGATTCAGCGGCAACGCCAGCACCACCACGCCGCAGCCCCGGAGCACCTCCGCTTCCGTGCTCACCCGCTGGGCGAGGCCCCGTTCCCTGGCCCGCTCCGCCGTTTGGGGACGGTGCGTCCAGGCCCGCACCTCCGCCCCCGCCGCCTGCAGATCGAGGCCGAGGGAGCCGCCGATCAACCCCAGGCCCACCAGACCAACCGGGCGATCCCGCCAGAGGGCAGCCATCGTTTGCCTTTTGTGCAGGCCCCCAGCTTTCCACAGCCCGGGCGGTCACCGCCGCTGCCCTTCCCCCCCCGGGCGGCTGCCTACGATCCGCCGATGCTGGAAGCCTCCGCCCACCTCCATCTGAAGGCGCTGCTGCGCGGCGAGGGTGGCCCCCGCTGGCCCCATCACCTCACCCTCAGCCGCCTGGTGGGCCGCAGCTTGCGCCGGGGTGACCACACCCTGGTGGCCCTCACGCCCGGCATGGAGGCCAGCTGGTGGCCCAGCGTGCTGGTGCCCCTGGCCCTCAGCGAGACCCCCCTGGCTCTGGTGGCCAACGCCGCCATGCGTCAGCGCCTGCTCCAGGTGGAATGGCCTCGGCTGCGGGCTGTGGGCCTGCGGCTCCCCTGCTGGGAGGGGGCCACTCCCCCGCCGGATGACCGCCTCTGGCTGCTCAGCCCCGCCCAGCTCGTGGAGGCCTGGCGGCGGCGTGAACTGGGCGCCCGCCAGCTCGTGATCCCCGAAGCGGAGCGGATGGAGGCCGAACTGGGCCAGGCCCTGGAGGTGGTGGTGCGGCCGGGGGATTGGGATGGCCTGCGGCGCAGTGTTCCTGCGGCGGAGGAGGCCCTGCTCGCCCTTCATGAGCGCCTGAGCCGGCGGGTGTTCAGCCAGCCCCGCCATCCGCACCAATTGGTTCTCCTCGACGACCACGAGGAGGTGCCCCTGCGGGATCTGCTGGCGGTGCTGCGACCGTTGCCTGATCCTTGGGAGCGCTGGCAGGCCGCGGCGGGGCCGGACTGGACGGGTTGGGCGCGGGTGGATCCGGCGCTGCTCCACTGGCAATGGCATCGCCAACCGCTGGATCCCTTTCAGGAATTGGCGGAACTGTTCGCGGAACGGGGCACGGTGCTGCTCGGGGAGGTGGCGCCCGTCGCCACCAGCGACCCGGGCCGCGCCCGAACCCGGGGCTGGGCCCCTCGGGTGGTGGTGGAGCTGGATGATCCGCCCCTCGGCGATCCCTTGCCGCTCTACGCCCCCCTGCGCCAGCCCTTGCCCAACAGCCCGGCCTTCGCCGACCACCTGCTCGACCACTGCCGGCGCCTTGTGTTGGGGCAGGCGGGCCTGACGGTGATCCTGGTGGATGATCGGGGGCTGCGGGCCGGCCTGGCCAGCGCCCTGGCGGCGGAATTCGGCTCGCGGGTCACGGAACACTGCACGGCGCCCGAGAGCAACGGGGTGGTCTGCGCCTCCTGGAGCTGGTGGCTCGACCACCAACCGCGCCTGCCCCTGCCCTGCCAGGTGATTGTGGCGCTCCTGCCCCTGCCCGGCTTGGACGATCCCCTCACGGCGGCGCGGGTGGCCCGCCTGCGCCAGCAGGGGCGCGACTGGTTTCGAGAGCTCCTCCTGCCCGCCGCGCTTCAGCGCCTGCGGCGGGGGCTGGCCTGCCTGCGCCGGGGCGGGGGGGGGCGCGTCGCCGTCCTGGATGGCCGCCTGCGCGCCCGCGCCTGGGGGCGGCAGGTGTTCCGGGCGATGGAGCCCACCGCGCCTCTCACGCGCCTGCTGCCGAACTGACGGCGCTGCCCTCCGAGGGGCCGCCGCGTTTGCCGTCAGCGCCCGTCGAGGGGGGCGTCGGGTTGCTGCGGGTGGGCCCTAGGCTTGCGGGAGGGATGCTGGACTGATGGGAGAAGCCAAGCGCCGCGCCGCCCAGGGGTTGCCCCCCCGGGAGAAGAAGCCCGCCGAGAAGAAAGCCACGGAGAAAAAGGCCGGCGCTGGGGCAGCCAACGCCCGCGGCAAGGGCGCGGCGTCCCGTTCTCCCCGGCTGGTGGAGTGGCTTCCCCTCACCCGCGAGCAGGCCGATCGCTTCGTGTCTCTCACCACCCGGGGCGCTTGGGTGGGCATTGCCGCCCTGGTGCTCTTCTGGGTCATCGTGCGCTTCGTTGGTCCCACCTTCGGTTGGTGGGCCCTGGCGGACGGCTGATCGCCAGGGCCCCCAGCCGTCCGGGCGCTCTGGTGTCGGTTCCGCCACCCGCCGAACCCACTGACGCGCAAATCGGAAGAAAACCTTAGGATTCCGGGCACAGTAACCGATTCGTCATGTTTGCCCGTTTGGCGGAGCAGTACCGCTCCGTGGTTCGCGATCTTGAACTCAGCCTTCAAGCCCTGGCCCGCTGCCTGCAGGCTCAGGGCCGCGTTGCCAGCTGCTATGTCTGCGGCGATGGCAAGAGCCAGCATGGGGTCTCCTTCGTGGCGGACCTTGGCGAGGGCCATGTGGTGCGGTTTCTGGTCTCTGACTACGGGATCACCTGGGTCGAATCCCGCAACGGCCTGGAACTGCTCAAGCTCGAAGGAGCGGATGCCATCCACGCCTTGCAGCGGGTGGCCCAGGAACTGAAGGAGGCCTCCATGGACCTTGGAAGCCTCGCGTTGCGGCCCGCCGCCGTCTCGTCGATCAAGCCGGCGGCCTGAGTTGAACCGCGACAACATCTCCGGGAGTCTGACTTCCCCCGGAATCTGAGTGGACCAGGGAAGGGATCAGAATTCCTTGGAGATCAGAGATCCCCTGGTTGGAGGCATGATCCTTCCTTTGGCTGGAGGCGTGATCCTTTTGGGGGAGGCGAGATCTCCAGGGTGGCGGAGGGATCTCCAGGAGAGCCTCCCAAAAACCTCATGATCCCCGGGGGGCGGTGCGTTGCGGCATGTGATCCATGCGGGCGTCGGGGGTGTCGCCACCCCCGTCTGTTCTCCGTCCGCGTCCACTTCCTCCCGTTGCACCGCGCTGCCGGCGGCCGCTTTGGCGGCAGCCGCCGCCAAGGGCCGCATGGAATTGGCGGTCACCTCCGACCCTTCCGTGAGCTGGCGACGGGTGAGCTGTTCGATCGTGGCCTGCTGGGTCGGGTTTTGTTCCAGCCAGGCGATGGTGTTGTCCCGACCTTGACCGATGTTGTCGCCCTCGTAGCTGTACCAGGCGCCCTTGCGCGTGACCACCCCCGTTTCCTCCGCCAGGTCGAGCAGACAGCCCACGGTGCTGATGCCTCGGCCGAAGAGGATGTCGAACTCGGCGATGCGGAAGGGGGGCGCCACCTTGTTCTTTGCCACCTTCACCTTGGCCCGAATGCCATATTCCTCCGTACCGCGCTTGAGGGTTTGGATGCGGCGGATGTCCAGCCGCACGGAAGCGTAGAACTTCAACGCGTTGCCCCCGGTGGTGGTTTCCGGGTTGCCGTAGGTGACGCCGATCTTCTGGCGCAGCTGGTTGAGGAAGATCACCGTGCAGCCGGATTTGCCGATGTTGCCGGTGATCTTGCGCATGGCCTGGCTCATCAGACGGGCCTGGCTGCCGACGGCCAGATCCCCCATCTCTCCCTCGATCTCCGCCCGGGGCGTGAGGGCGGCGACGGAGTCGACCACCACGATGTCGACCGCGCCGGAACGCACCAGCTGGTCGACGATCTCCAGGGCCATCTCACCGGTGTCGGGCTGGGAGACCAGCAGGTTCTCGATGTCGCCCCCCCGGGCCGCCGCATAGACCGGATCCAGGGCATGCTCGGCGTCCACAAAGGCGGCGACGCCCCCGCGCCGCTGCACTTCGGCGATGGCATGGAGGGTGAGGGTGGTTTTGCCCGAGCTTTCCGGGCCGTAGACCTCCACCACCCGGCCTTTGGGATAGCCGCCGCCGAGGGCCAGGTCGAGGGTGAGGGCGCCGGTGGAGATGGTTTCAACGCGCATGCGGGAGGCATCCCCCAGGCGCATGATCGAGCCCTTGCCGAAGTTGCGCTCGATCTGATTGAGCACCAGGCCCAGCGCCTTGTCGCGCTCGGGATTGGAGGCGGGAGTGTCGGAGGAGGAGGAGATGCCGTTGGAGGAGGCGGCCTTGGTGTCGGCTGGCATGGTTGGTGGGATCGAGGGGAAAAGGCCGCGTTGGCGTGAGGTCAGGCGGAAGCGGTGGAGAGGGAAGGGCGGCGGTCAGACCATCCTTCCGGGCCATGGTGCGGTCTCATGGAGGCCAGTGCCACCGAAAGGGGCCAGCGTCTCAGGCGTGATGAAAATTTAGTACGCTCGTACTGTACCGGATGGGGGCCATTCCGCCAAGGGGGCCTGGAAGGTCTCGGGCGTCAGCCAGTCGATTCCCTGTTCCGCCAGGCCCTCCCCATCCCCCGGCGCCAGGTAGCCCCAGGAGGCCAGCAGACAGCGCACGGCTTCCAGCCCCGGTGTGCGGCGCACCAGTTCCAGCGTCGGCCGCCGGTCCTCCACAAACCACACGGGGCGCGGCCCCATCTCCCGCGACTGGAGCAGGCGCCCCAGCACCTCCGGCTTGGCGCCCGCCTCATGGCCGTAGAGGGCGGCGGGATGGAGGTCAGCCGCCGCGAGCAGCTCGCCGGTGAACGCTCCCCCCTTGGTGGTGAGCACCACCCAGGGCGCCCCCTCCCGTTCCAGCCCCCGCAAGCGCTCGCCCACGCCCGGATGGAAGCGATGCCGCGCCAGCCAGGCCTGCCGATCGGTCGCCAGGGCCTCCTGCCGCACCGCCTCCAGCAGCCCCTGAAGCGTCGCCGGGCTCGCGCCCCAGCGCTCCTCGGCGCTGGCCAGGGCCCGGGGGTAATCCCGCAGGATGGCCTCCACATCGGTGTCGGCGCGGCCCAGCTCGGCGGCCATCAACACCATCTCCCACCCCTTGTGGATGCGCGGCCGCAGGCGGGCGAAGGCCGGTGGCGCCTCCCGGGGCAGGTCGAGGGGCGGCGCGGCGTCCCCCGACTCCTGACACAGGCGAAGGGCCGCCCGCCGGGCCGACCACCAGGATTCGGGCATGCCATCCACGAGCACGCCATCAAAATCAAAGACCAGCAGGGGGGGCAGGGGCACCTGCGGGGAGGAACTGATGGAACTGGGCCGCTAGGATTCGAACCTAGGAATGGCGGGACCAAAACCCGCTGCCTTACCGCTTGGCGACGGCCCAACGAATGGCTGAGAAGCCTCAGCGTGGGTTGGCACAGCCCCCGGAGAAGGTGCCGATCCAGCCCTCAGCCAGTAACCCACAGCGGCGGGCGCTTCGTCAACTCACCCCCTGCGGTCGCCCCCGGTGCGCCGCCGCCTCGGGCCCCTCAGGCCGGGAACACCCGCAGGCGCTGCTGGTCGCCCTGGCCAAAAACGGCGCTGCGCAGGCGATAGCGGCTCACCAACTCGGCCTGCATCGCCCGCACCCGCTCGCTGCGGGGCAGCAACTCCACAGGCCGTCCCTGGGGCAACACCACCTGCTCCACGGCGAGGCGGCATTCCTCCATGGCGGCGTGGCTGTCCTCCAGCCGCCGGGGGAGGCCGGAATCGGGCCGGCTCGAGCCCGTGCCGCCGTCCTCCGAACGGCGGGCGACGAGCCGCTCCATGGCGCGCTGGAGCTGGTGGGGGTTGTCGGTTTTGATGACGAGGATCGGCAGGCCGAGGGATTGGGCCCGGCGGCGAAGGGCGGGGTCCTGCCCCAGCTGGCCGCGCACGCTGAGCACGGCGTCCGCCTGCTCGGGCTCGGCCACCACCTCCACCGGCAAGTGCCCCGCCCGCACGGCCTCCTCCAATTGGCCCACGCTCACGCCCACGCCGCAGAGCCGCAGGGGAGGCAGGGGGGAGGGGGAGACGAGGTGGTGGGTGGAGGGAGCGGTGGGATCGGGCAGGGGCTTGGGGGCCAGGCCGCGGGTCCGGGGCGGCTGCGGGGTCTCCATGCGGGGAGCGAGGGGATTGGTGCGGGTCGGGGGCGGCGCCTCCCGGATCTGCACCTGTCCATCGGGGCCCACCTCACGGATTTGGGGGCGGCCGGCCTGGCCCCGCAGGAGGAGGTCGACGGTGGACGCCACGTCGCGATGGACGAGCCAGCGATGGCGGCTGTGCATCTCCACGGCCAGGGGGAAGGTGGGATCAGCAGCGCGCTCCAGCACGGTTTTCTGGCTGTGGCGGCGGCGGGCCTCCTCATCCCCCAGGGTGACCGATTGGATGCCCCCCACCAGATCGCTGAGGGTGGGGTTCTTGATCAGGTTGGCCAGCTCATTGCCGTGGGCCGTGGCCACGAGCATCACGCCCCGCTCCGCGATGGTGCGCGCCGCCTGCGCCTCCAATTCCGTGCCGATCTCGTCGATGACGATCACTTCCGGCATGTGGTTTTCCACGGCCTCGATCATCACTTGGTGCTGCAATTCCGGCCGGGCCACCTGCATGCGCCGCGCCCGGCCGATGGCGGGATGGGGGATGTCGCCATCGCCGGCGATTTCATTGCTCGTGTCAATCACCACCACCCGCCGCAGCAGGTCGTCGGCCAGCACCCGGGCAATCTCCCGCAGGGCCGTGGTCTTGCCCACCCCCGGCCGGCCCATCAGCAGCAGCGACTGGCTGCTGTCGAGCAGGTCGCGCACCATGGTGACCGTTCCGAAGACAGCCCGTCCCACCCGGCAGGTGAGCCCCACCACGTCGCCGGTGCGGTTGCGGATCGCGCTGATTCGGTGGAGCGTGCGCTCGATGCCCGCTCGGTTGTCCTCCCCGAAGCGGCCGATCCGCTGCAGCACACCCGCCAGATCCTGCCGTTCGATGGGTGTGTCCCCCAGGGCGATGGCGCGGCCGGGGTAACGGGCTTCCGGGATGCGGCCCAGATCGAGCACCACTTCCAGCAGCTGCTCCCGGCGCTCCGGCGCGGCCAGGTCGGCGCGCACCCGCTCCGGGAGCACGTCCAGCAGGCGGTCGAGGTCATCGGTGATCCGCTGCGTCGAAACGAGGGAGGGTTTTGGGGCGGGGGGAACGCTGGGCAGGTAGGACGGTAGATCACACCCCTTCTTTCTAGCCGTCCCGAGGGGAGCGGCGGGCGGCGGGTGGCCGTCGCTCCAGCCAGGGGCGCACGAGGGCCGTGGCGAGCGCGAGGGCGGGGGTGAGCAGGTCGGGCTGATCGAGGAGGCGCTCGCCCCGCTCTTGGGCTTGGAGCAGGAGGGGTTGCAGCCGTTGGCGGGCCACGCTGCCGAAGGCCACGCCGGCCACGGGAGGCGCCGTCCGGGGCAGCGCCGCCACCAAGGGAAGGCTGTGGTCGTTGGTGCCCCCGGCGAGCTGCAGGGGGCCGGGGGGCGCCAGGGGGCCCACGGCCTCCAGCAGCCGCACGGCGGCCCTGGCCGTGCCGGGGCCCACATCGCCGCTCATCGGTCGCCCGTCCAGTTGCCAAAGGGCCCGCAGGCCCGCCGCCCGCAGCAGGCGGAAACGCTGCCAGAGGTCGCGGGCCAGGGCGGCGGCGTCCGGGCGGGGGCCATCGGCTGGTTGGCCCTCCAGCCCGCAGCTCACCGCCAGCCGTCGCAAGGAGGGCAGGCCCGCGGCGCGGATCTGCGCCAGCCGGGCGGCGAAGGCGTCCCCCCGGCCGATCTGGGTGTGGAGCTCGATGGCATCGGGTCGCAAGGTGGCGAGCAGGGTGCTCACGGCCTCAGGCGCCAGCACCGTCTGCTGTTCGGTGATCAGGCCCGCGGGGCAGGCCGAGAGGCAGCGCCCGCAGCCATAGCAGCGCTCCGCCGACACGCCCCCCTGCGGGCCGATGGCCAGGGGAGGGCAAACCCGCTCGCAGGGCCGGGGGCAGTCGGGGGGACAGCGGTGGGGATCAAACCAGGCCTTGCGGAAATGGGGATCGGCGCCGTCGTTCAGGCTCACCATCAACCAGGGTCTGCGGGCGCCGCGGGCTTCGGCCCAGGCCATCCCCCGCCGGGCCGCCGCCACCACCGCCCCATCGGGGGCCACATCCAGACAGTGCACCCCGGCCAGGCTGTAGAGGCCCGCGAGGTCCTCGATGGCCAGCAAGTCTTGATTGCTGGCGCCGCCAATCCACTTGACCCAGCAGCCCCGTTCCAGGGCCTCTTCCGGGGCCAGGGCACGGGCCGGGGGACAGGCGACGAGGGGGGAGGGAGCCGTGGAGAGCGGGGGAGGCTGGGTTCACTCTCGCAGCCATGGCTTCCGTCCCGGGGAGGCCGTGGTCATCCCAGGCCGTTCTGAAACATGGCCACGTCGGTCACCCGAGCGGATTCCACATAGTCGACATAGAGAATGTTCGGGATGAAGCCCAGTGAATTGGGGACCTCCAGCTGGGCAATTTCAGCCCCAAGGTTCAGGTTGGCCACTTTACAGCTCTTCCAGACATGTGTAACTGGAGTCAATGTCCAGGAGAGCAGAAAGAGGTCGCAAGGGATCTCCGGTTTTTGGGAGCATTTGCCGTCGTATGCGGCAAATTTAGCCAGCTGTCCGTCCTTCATCTCGTTGTAGTCCGTCGTGTCGGTGTACTTGTCATAGACGCACAGGTGGCCCATTTCCGGGCTGCTTTCATCCCAGTTGCGATAGACCCAGATTCCGTCTCGTTGGCGGGTGAGTGGCGCCTGACCACTGCAAAAGGCCAAAATCACTCCTCTCTCGCTGATGAGAGCTTCAAGGGGGATCTCGGCCAGGCGTTGCTCGCTGGGGGAAGACGGGAGCAGCCATGGCTTGAGCGCGGAACAGATCATGTCGGTCATTTCGTCATAGCGATCATCGTCAATATCCTGGAAGTGGGAAAACTTCAGGATGACCAGTTCGCGATGGCCTTCATTCATGAAGCGCTGGATGTCAGCGAGGACGTCCGAAAAGAGTGGACCCATGTTGCCACCATGCATGATGTGTAGCCTGCCGCAATACCATCCGGGCCTGAGGTCGAAATAACGGATGCCGTAGGCCAGTTGGTCGTGGAGGTCCTTGTACTGCGTCGAAGCGAGCAAAGATTTGGTGTACATACCCGAATCATGGGATGCGGGCAAGGTGAGGTCGCGCAGGGACTTTCCCCTCAAGAGGGGCAAGTTGTCCTGCATCCAGCGGCAACGATCGGTGATCAGGGAGGTGGAAAACCAGAGGGTTGTGCCGTCGGAGGAAGCATGGGTTTGGACAGCGCAGGATCCCGCACAGGCCACGGATGGTCTTTCGCCGTTGTCATAGTCGCCCTTCTCAAGCCAATCGATCCTGGCGTCCTTGATGACGCCCACACGATGCCAGAGGTTTGCATTGGTGGTGACATCATGCTCTGATTCATGAACCTCAATCACACAACAACTGTCTGGGTTCGCAACCGACGGGTGCATGCCGCTGTCGTATTTGATGGCGGAGCCCCATTCGATGGTCTCCCCCACGACGTTGCCAACGGTGCACCAGAGGTCGTTGTGGTTGGACGACTGATGAACCTCGACGACCAAGCCCTGGTTGTTGATGGCCACAGCAGGATTCTTCCCGGTGTCGTACTGGTGGCTGGGAAACCAAGTGAGGGTCTCCCCCTCCAGCTTGCCAACGTGATACCAGAGCTTTGACTCCGAAGATGACTGATGCACTTCCACAACGACGCCGCCATCATTCAGAGCCACCCGTGGGCCCGTGCCGGTGTCGTACGGCTGGCTGTCATGCCATTGAACGGTGTCACCATTGACGGTGCCGACGAGAGCCATCATCTCCGTGGTTGTGGCGGAACGATGCACCGCAACAACTTTGTTGAGAGTGTTGATGGCGCAGGAGGGAAGGAAGCCATCCGCGTACTGATGACTGCCACTCCAATCCACTGTGGCCTTGTTGCGTCTGCCGACATGACACCACAAGGTGCTGGCGTTTTCGGAGGTGTGAACCTCGACAAGGAGACCATTGGCATTCATGGCGACATCCGTTTCATGGCCCGTGTCCAACTGGGCCGAGAGACCAAAGCAGGCGTCTTTCATGGCGGACTCCTGATCATTCCCTGGTTTGCTGCCATCAGTCTCCTGCGACTTGCCAGAGCGGGCGGAGGCGCATCCGATCAGATGCAAATCAGCGGCAGAACGTTGACTTTTGTGATGAGAAGGGTCTGCGTTCTGGTTAGGCAGATCGCTCCCGAGGTAGCCTAGATGGAGCGACGCCTGAAATCGGTTTTTTTTGTGCGGAATAGGATCAAAAAAACGCCCTGAAAGGGCGTCACTGTGATCGATGTGGCGCAACTGGCGGGTGATGTCAGTCCGAGGCACAGTCGGCCGGTTCTGGTGTCCCAGGCTGCACACTGGGATTGTATCCGCCAAGTGTTTTGGCTCCCGAGGCTGCGGCGGCCTCCATCGTAGCTGGCAAGACCTGAATCAGCTTGTTGCGCTGGTTGATCAGGCAGCTGGAGGAAAGAAGATTCTGTTGGGGGCAGGCAATGTTGTCGGCCAAGGCCTTTCTCACAGCAGGAACGCTACCGAGATACTCGCCCCAGGTGAACTCAAGGAAAAAGGCCTTGGCACAGGACACCTGAGGAAATTTTGTGGAGCAGGACAGCTCACTGCCAGGGTCACATTTGATGTAGCCACAGCCGGCACGCACCCATGCGGAAAGCGTGCGCAGAGGATCGTCTGTCAGTTGCGAAATGCTGCCTGGCAACTGAGCCGGCGAGATCGCGGCGCCACTGGAATCACGCAACCAGGCCCGATTATCCGCTTGCATCTTGCTCCAGAAAAGCTCGGGACTAAGGGAAGAGAGGTCGGAGATGAGATAGGCATTAACGACCATCTTTTGGGGAGGGATCTCCGCATTCCAGATACCTGTGGCGAGATGATGATGGTCCGTGAGGTAAAAAGCGCCCCCTGGACCCCTCACAAGCGGGACGAAGCGATCCTCTTTAGCCAAATAATCGTCCAGCTTTCCTTTTTTGAATTTCCGGGACACTTTCTGTGCCTTGCATCGTACAGCCAGCATGCCGACCGTTGGTTGGGTGGGATGAAGATCCTCGATCTTGATCCGGCAGCCCTGGCTGGTCTTGGCCGCCTCGGTGGTGACTTTGGTGCTGTTGTCACAGGGGGGCAGTTCGCCAGGGCGGGCTTCCGCCTCATTGACAGCGGTGACGCCGGCAAGGCTGAGAAGCAAGATGGCGGAAGCAAAAAAGAAGTTGACCATCTGTTTGAGCTCAAGACATTGCACTTTCAACATACACTCACTTGGCCATTCTGGGCGACTCCTGATGGCTTTTCCGACAGGACTGCCATGACTTATAACAAGCTTACTGCACAGTTGTTACATTTGAGCGAGTGACATGCCGTGAAGCTAGCATCACCCTTTTCAACACCAACCAACCCTGGCATGAATCCACCGTGCGCCAGCACTCGCTGCGCCGTGTTGACGCTTGGATGATCCTGAGAACTGGAAAGAGCGATCCATCGGCATCGTTGCATCCAGCGATGACAGAGGGGTCTTCAAGCCACATCCTTGCACTTGCGATGGATTTCCCAAGTCCAAGATTCAAGAGAAGACAGCTTGGTGCTTGGCAGCCCCCGACTAGTGAGAGACCAATTTAATTCCTTGTCGGTAGGTTTCGGGCATGTTGTGATTGTAACTGATGCTGCCTTTATTGAGAGTGAACGAGCGCACATCGCCAATGTGCATGAAGGCCCGAAAGATCGCCTGCCCCTGCGCGTTGAGTCCATGGCCGTCCCTTTTGTGCAAAGTCATCTCCCCTTTTGTGCTGGAGAACAAAGCATTCAGTTTTTGATAACCACGCTGACGCTCAGCCCGAACGAGTTCCACGTTACTTTCCTCCATATCTGGGCCAAATACTTTTCCTGTGGGTGGGGGTAACGTCGGCACGGTGTCTTCACTGTTGATATAGCGAATCACATCAACACCATGAAACCAATCCGCGAAGCCATTGTTGCCCGTGCGTGGCGCTCCGAAGGTGCAGATGGAGAGGGCCTGTTGGTAGCCGTCCAGGTCGTGACTGAGGAGGAGTTGGCCCGCCAGCATGGCCAAGGCACCGCCGAGGCTGTGGCCCGTGATCGTGATTCGGTAGCCGCGTCGCAGCCAGTCATTATCAATCACCACATGATGAATCGTGTCTTTGATGCTGGTGCGCCGGTCGATCGGGGGAGGAGAGAAGCGACCAACACGAGCGGCCAGCCGGCTGATGATGCCACCTCTGGCGGAAAGTTGGTCATAGAAATCAGCCTGGAAGATCGAAAGAAAACCTCCATGGACAAGTCCCAGATGGGCAGATCCCTTGTAGGTATTTTTCAGCTGAAAGGCCACATTCTGCTGCCATTCTGCGGTGGTGATGGTTCCCCTGAGCACAATATAGATCTCTTTGGCGCCGGGATCCTCAGCGATGAAGCCAAAGGGCAAAGTGCGCAGAAGCGCGAACGGCTTGATCGAACGTTCCGTGTGCCACAGCCAGCTATGGACCTTGACTTGCGTGTGCCGCTCATGGTTGCTAGCCTCTTCATCAAAATCGCTCTCAGCGTTCACCGAGAGATGGTCTGGGAAAAAGTCTTTCTGTTTGAGTTCATCTCTCCCCATCACCAGCCTCTCGGTGAACTCCCGATTCTTCAGATAGGCAATCAGGATCATATTCGCCAGCAACATCGCTTTCTTTTCCGTGATGTGGCTGGGGCGGTGTGGGCTGAACATCGGAGATCAGGAGAGCGGAAGCAGGCCCCATGGGAACGACCTGCCTACTCCCAGTGTGCGGAGGGGAGAGAACCTTGTCAATTGCTCTCAGTGCGCACGGATGGCCATGATGTGCAGCGCATCC
This sequence comes from Cyanobacteriota bacterium, assembly GCA_046340515.1. Lineage (GTDB taxonomy): Bacteria > Cyanobacteriota > Cyanobacteriia > PCC-6307 > Cyanobiaceae > Cyanobium. The sequence goes on from JBKDTB010000073.1 coordinate 30,132, forward strand.
ATGGCAGGTCTCTGGAAGTTCTTCCGATAGAGACGATCGGACCTCCGCAGGGAGACAGACCAACTCACCCCAACTCCTCTACCACAAAAGCGAGGATGCCTGATTGGACATTCCGCGCCAGGGGGGAAAGGAACACCTGATGAAACAATGGAGTGAAGCGAATGATGAAGGCATCATCTGTCCCCATGTCGCAGGGTAAAGCCGGGCGAATAGAAGTCACTCCCTCTGGAATGATTACACCAGCAAAGGCTGCGCCCCCCCACCACTCAATCCATCCACCTGGTGGAGGGCGAACATGACACTTAGAGAAATCGTGATTTGACCGGGCCTCAAGGATATCGAAGCAACGATGATTTAATTCCATATCCTGAACAGTGGCACTGCTGGCAAGACCTCTTTTCTAAAGATAAAACAATATCAACTTGGGAATGACTTGGCTCCATTTGGCCCAAAATTGTTGGCCGCAAGAGATCTCTGTCCTGTACAGCCTAGTGATTC
>JBKDTB010000074.1:0-7349 GCA_046340515.1 Cyanobacteriota bacterium
GTGCCGAAGAGCACATCGTCGCCCCCCGTCTGCTTCTTCACCGTGAAGCGGCCGATGGTGTTGAGGGCGGTGCGGAAGGCTTCCGCCTCAGCCTTGAGGGCGGCCTGGCGTTCCGCCTCCTTGGCCCGCCGATACTCCACCTGGCGCAGCACGGCGGCCGTGACGGGCACGGCCTTGCCGGTGGGAACCAGGAAGTTGCGGGCATAGCCAGGGGCCACCTCCACCAGGTCGCCGTTCTTGCCGAGGCTCAACACGTCCTCGCTGAGAACGACTTGCACGCGCTTGGCCATGACCGGCGACCCTCGTACGGGAATGAACAGGAACCACCCACCCTACGCCAGGGCCCTCAGGCCCCGGAGGCGGTGCGGGGCAGCCGCACCCGGGTGGCCAGCCCCAGCCGCCGCATCAAGTTGATGTGCAGCCAGGTGAGATCGATCTGGCGACCGAAGCCATGGCGGGCGGAGTGGGGGAAGGCGTGGTGGTTGTTGTGCCAGCCCTCGCCGAAGGTGACGGCGGCCACCCAGGGGTTGTTGCGGGAGCGGTCACCGCTGTCGTGGCTCACCTGGCCCCAAGCGTGGGTGGCGGAATTCACCAGCCAGGTGCAGTGATAGACGACCACCAGCCGCAGGGGAATGCCCCAGAGCACCAGGGCCCAGCCGCCCGCCCCACTCACCGTGCCGAGCCAATAGAGGAAGAGCCCCAGCACCACCTGCAGGCCAAGGAACCACTTGTTCAGGAAGCGGTAGTAGGGATCGCGGGCCAGATCGCCGGTCAGGCGGGGAACGGCGGCCAGGGCCGGGATCTCATCGAACATCCAGAGCATGTGGCTCCACCAGAAGCCCTTGTTGCTGTCGTGATGATCCGCATCCGTATCAGAAAACTTGTGGTGGTGGCGATGGAGGCCCACCCAGTCGATCGGGCCGTGCTGGCAGCTGAGGGCGCCGCAGGTGGCGAAAAAGCGCTCCAGCCACTGGGGCAGCTGGAAGGAGCGGTGGCTCAGGAGGCGGTGGTAGCCGATCGTCACCCCAAGGCAGGCGGTGACCCAATAGAGCACCAGCAGGGTGGCCACCGACTGCCAGCTCCAGAAGCGCGGCAGCAGAGCCAGCAGCGCGAGGGCGTGCACGCCCGCCATGAAGGCCAGGGTGCCCCAGCGGCGGCCCTGGGTGGCGGGCATCGGGTCCTCGCCTCGGCGGGCCTCATGGAGGGCGAGGGAGCGAGCGTCGGAGCGGGGGCCGGAGGTGATGGTCGCCACGCGACGGGTGTGGCGGGAGGCGGTGGCGCGGGGAGAGGGGGTCAGGGGGGTGGCGGGCAAGGGGGTGGCGGCGGGAGGCGGGGCGGGAGGTGAAACGGTCATGAGGGACCGACTCCTGATCATTCGCTTACAATGGTAGCAATACGGATCAAGATCACTTGGGTTTTCGAGACGCGCTTGTCACCGGCCGGGTGGGCTTCGCCCACCTGATCCGGGTCTGGCACGCCCGAAACGGCTGGTCGCACAGGGTGCTGCCCGCCCTGGCCGAGACCCTCGACCTCGGGCGCGTGCACAACTCCCAGCTCTCCATGCTGCGCAACGGCAAGCTCGCCTCCCCGGGACCGGAGGTGTTCCTGGCCCTGGGAAGCATCAACCGCTGGCTGGCGGAACAGGCCCCCAAGGGTCATCTTGATTCCGATTCGGATCAGGCCTTCGCCCTGCTCAAGGGCCATCCCGAGCTGATGGAGGCCCTCAGCGCCTCCGCCCTGCCGGTGGTGGATGGCGACGGCCACGTGCTCGGCCCGGGGGATCTGCTGGAGGTCTTCGTGGGGGCGCGCCCCACCCCCGCCGCCTTCGCCCTCACCATCCAGGAAGAGGAAGCCACCGCCCTCTCCGAGGCCCTGGCCCGGCTCCTCACCGCCAACCGGCCCTGGCGCCAGTGTCGCGACCAGCTGCTGGAGGCCTATCCGGTGGCGAAGCGCTCCCGCCGCGACCGCTTCGCCGAGGTGATGGCCGGCCAGCGGGAGTTCACGGCGGCGGAACTCGCCGCTGAACTGCCCGATCTGCGGCGCACCCTCGCCCAGCTCGGGGCGGCCGGGGAAGAGGAGCTGGGCCCGGAGCGCTTCCTCGCCCTGCGCCGTCAAAAGGCCCGCCAGCTCTCCAGCCCGCCCCTGGCCGTGGCGCCGGGGAGCGTGAGCGATCTGGCTTCCGCCATCCGACGCGAACTGGCCGGCTGAGGCGCCCCGGCAGGCACCATGGAACCGTCGCCCCGCGGGCTCGCCATGGTTGTCTCTCCCCCCCCGATCGACCGGGCCGCCGAGACGGTGGCCGCCGCCCTGGAGGCCATCCAGCCCCTGGCGCGCCGCCACACCGCGGCCGTGCGTCCCGGGCTGGAGCGGGTGCTCGACGCCTTCGCCGCAGAGCGGGTCGGCAGCCATCACTTCGCCTCCGTGAGCGGCTACGGCCATGGCGACCAGGGCCGCGACACCCTGGATCGGGTCTTCGCCAGGGTGATGGGGGCGGAGGCCGCCGCCGTCCGGCTGCAGTTCGTGAGTGGCACCCACGCGATCGCCGCGGCCCTCTTCGGCGTGCTGCGGCCGGGCGACCGCCTGCTGATCCTCACCGGACCGCCCTACGACACCTTGGAAGAGGTGATCGGCCTGCGGGGCAGCGGGATGGGGTCGCTGCGGGAGTTTGGCATTCACGCCGATGTGTTGCCCCTGACGGCCGCCGGCACGGTGGATGAGGAGGCTCTGGAGGAGGCCCTCGCCCTGCCCACCCGCCTGGTGCACATCCAGCGCAGCTGCGGCTACAGCTGGCGTCCCTCCCTGTCGGTGGCCACGATCGGCCGGCTCTGCGCACGGGTGAAGGCCCTTCAGCCCGACTGCGTCTGCTTCGTTGACAACTGCTACGGCGAATTCACCCAGGCGCAGGAACCCCCCGCCGCGGGGGCCGACCTGGTGGCCGGCTCCCTGATCAAGAATCCCGGCGGCACCCTCGCCCCCACCGGCGGCTATCTGGCGGGGCGCCGGGAGCTGGTGGAGATGGCCTGCTGCCGCCTGACGGCTCCGGGCATCGGCAGCGAGGGCGGCACGGGCTTCGACCTCCATCGCCTGCTGTTTCAGGGCTTGTTTCTGGCCCCGCAGATGGTGGCGGAGGCCCTGATCAGCGCCGAGCTGGTGGCCCAGACGTTCCAAAGCCTGGGCTACCCGGTGCAGCCCCTCCCCGGAGCGGAACGGAGCGACCTGATCCAGGCCGTGCGGCTCGGCGACGCGGCGGCGTTGCGGAACGTCTGCCGGGCGTTTCAGGCCGCCTCGCCGGTGGACAGCCACCTGCTGCCCGTGCCCGCCCCCATGCCCGGCTACGCCTCGGAGCTGGTGATGGCCGGGGGCACGTTCATCGATGGCAGCACGAGCGAGTTTTCGGCGGATGCGCCCCTGCGGGAGCCCTGGGTGCTCTACGTCCAGGGCGGCAGCCACCATGCCCACGGGGCCATCGCCCTGGAGCGGGCCCTGGCCGCCCTGCGCCCCTCCTCTCCCTGACAGACTGGGGGAGCTTCAGCCTCTTCCCCATGGCGCTCAGCTTTCCCGACGACTGCCGCTACTCCAACAGCCATGAATACGTGCGCGGCGAGGGGGAATTGGCCCGGCTGGGCATCAGCGCCTTCGCGGTCGATCAACTCGGCGACATCGTGTTCGTCGACCTGCCGGAGGTGGGGGAGGCGCTGAGCCAGGGCAAGAGCTTTGGCAACGTGGAATCGGTGAAGGCCGTGGAAGACCTGATCTCCCCCATCAGCGGCGTGGTGGAAGCGCGCAACGAGGCGGTGTTGAGCAGTCCGGAGGAGCTGCAGAACGATCCCTACGGGGAGGGTTGGCTGCTGCTGGTGCGCCCCGGCGTCCCCGCCGAGCTGGAAGGGCTGATGGACGCGGAGACCTACCGCCGCAAGGTGGAGGGCGCCTGAAGGTCCGGCATCCCCTGGAAGCGGATCCAACGGAAAGTCTTTAGGATCGCGCCGAAATTTGTCGTGGCGCTTGTGGTGGCCCCTTTTCTGCGCAGGCATGTCGGTCCTGGCGCCGCGGAGCAGGACCGAATGCTGGCGGAGCTGGGTCTCTCCACCCTCGACGATCTGGCCCGGGACGTCGTTCCCGCCGGGATCCTGCTCACGGAGGCGGCGGCGGCCGAGGGGCTGCCGGAGGCGGTGAGCGAGGCTGAGGCCCTGGCGGAGCTGGCGGAGATCGCCGGGCGGAACAGCCGCCATCGCAGCCTGATCGGCTTGGGCTACCACGGCACGGCCACCCCGGCCCTGATCCAGCGCCATGTGCTGGAAAACCCCTGCTGGTACACCGCCTACACCCCCTACCAGGCGGAGATCGCCCAGGGCCGGCTGGAGGCCCTCCTGAATTTCCAGACCCTGGTGAGCGAGCTCACCGGTTTGCCGATCGCCAATGCTTCCCTCCTCGATGAGGGAACCGCGGCGGCGGAGGCCATGGCCATGGCCCTGAACGTCTGCCGCCGGTCGGGAGCCCTCCGCTTCCTGGTGGATCAAGAGGTGTTTCCCCAGACCCTGGCGGTGCTCCAGACCCGCGCCGAGCCCCTGGGCATCGTGCTGGAAACGATCGATGCCGAAGCCCTGGCCCGGGAGGCGAATCCATCCCTCGACAGCGACGTGTTCGGGGTGTTGATCCAGTTGCCGGGCCTGGCGGGACGCCTCTGGGATCCCTCCAACCTGCTGGCCGCCACCCGCGCCGCCGGAGTGATCAGCACCGTGGCCATCGATCCCCTGGCCCAGGTGCTGCTGGCCCCCGTGGGCGATCTGGGCGCCGACATCGCCGTGGGCAGCCTGCAGCGCTACGGGGTGCCGATGGGCTTCGGCGGACCCCATGCGGCCTTCTTCGCCACCCTCGAGGCCCACAAGCGCCACATCCCTGGCCGGCTGGTGGGCCAGTCGCGCGACGCGGAGGGCAACCCCGCCCTGCGCCTGGCCCTTCAAACCCGCGAGCAGCACATCCGCCGCGACAAGGCCACCAGCAACATCTGCACCGCCCAGGTTCTGCTGGCCGTGATGGCCAGCTTCTACGCCGTGCATCACGGCCCTGAGGGACTGCGGGGAATTGCCGAGGGGATCCTCCAGTCGCGCCTGGCCCTGGCCGCCGCCCTGGCAGAGCTGGGCCTGAGCCCGGAGAGCGCCGCCGCCTTCGACACCCTGGTGGTGCGCACGCCGCGGGCGCAGATTTTGGTGGATCGGGCGGAAGCGGCAGGCTTCAACCTGCGTTGGGGGGTGGACGGCCGGGGCTGCGACGGCGCCCTGGCCATCAGCCTCGATGAGCTCACCACGCCCCAGGAGCTGGAGCGCCTGATCGGCGCCCTCGCGCCCGACGCCCACCAGGCCGCCGCCGCCATCGCCAGCCTGCACCGCGCCTTCCAGGAGCTGGAGGGGGTGGGATCCCTGGCGGAGCTGCTGCCGGGCCTGCCCCTGCGCCGGGGCTCCTGGCTGCGGCAGAACGTGTTTCACGCGCACCGCAGCGAAACCGAGCTGCTGCGCTACATCCAGCGGCTGGTGAGCAAGGATTTCTCCCTCGTGCACGGCATGATCCCGCTGGGGAGCTGCACGATGAAGCTGAATGCGGCGGCGGAGCTGCAGCCCGTGAGCTGGGCCGGCTTCAGCCAGTTGCATCCCTTTGCCCCGGCCCACCAAACCGCGGGCTATCAGCAGTTGGTGGCGGATCTGCAGACGTGGCTCGGCGCGATCACGGGCTTCGCGGGGGTTTCCCTGCAGCCCAACGCCGGCTCCCAAGGCGAATACGCAGGCTTGATGGTGATCCGGGCCTGGCACCGGAGCCGGGGGGAGGACCACCGGCAGGTGTGCCTGATCCCCACCAGCGCCCACGGCACCAACCCCGCCAGCGCCGTGATGGCGGGCATGGAGGTGGTGGCCGTGGCGTGCGACGCGGCAGGCAACATCGACCTGGCGGACCTGGAGGAGAAGGCCCGCGCCCACGCCGACCGGCTGGCGGCCCTGATGGTCACCTATCCCTCCACCCACGGGGTGTTTGAAACGGAAATCGAGCGGATCTGCGCCCTGGTGCATGCCCATGGCGGCCAGGTGTATCTCGATGGCGCGAATCTCAACGCCCAGGTGGGCCTCTGCAAGCCTGGCCTGTATGGGGCGGACGTGTGTCACCTGAACCTGCACAAGACGTTCTGCATCCCCCATGGCGGTGGCGGGCCGGGGGTGGGCCCGATCGGTGTGGCGGCCCACCTGGTGCCCTTCCTGCCCAGCCATCCGCTGGTGGCCGTGGGCGGTCGGGCGGGAGAGGATCAGGCGATCGGGCCGGTGTCGGCGGCCCCCTGGGGCAGCGCGAGCATCCTGCCCATCAGCTGGATGTACATCCGCATGATGGGCGGGACCGGGCTACGGCAGGCCTCGTTGGTGGCCCTTCTGGCGGCGAATGTGATCGCCGAGCGGCTCGATCCCCACTTCCCCGTGCTCTACCGGGGCGCGGGCGGCCGGGTGGCCCATGAGTGCATCCTGGATCTGCGCCCCCTCAAGCGCACGGCCGGCCTGGAGGTGGACGATCTGGCCAAGCGCCTGATGGATTACGGCTTCCATGCGCCGACGGTGAGCTGGCCCGTGGCCGGCACCGTGATGGTGGAGCCCACGGAGAGCGAGAGCCTGGAGGAGATCAACCGCTTCTGCGACGCCATGGTGGCGATCCGGGAGGAAGCGGAGGCGATCATCGCGGGCCATGCGGATCCCCTCGACAACCCCTTGAAGCGAGCGCCCCACACCCTGCAGGCGGTCACGGCCGACGCGTGGGACCGTCCCTATTCGCGCCAGCTGGCGGCCTTCCCGGCCGGCCCGGCCCAGGCGGGGAACAAGATCTGGCCGGCGGTGGCCCGCATCGACAACGCCTTCGGTGATCGCAACCTGGTGTGCACCTGCCCCAGCGTGGCGGAGTTGGCAGTTGAAAAAGTGGCCGCCTAGTGAGGACGGCCACTTCCCCTTCCGAGGCGAATGGTGCATCATTGCCGCACACCTTTTCAGTCCGAGATCCACGGATCCCCCTGAAGCCCTTTCCCCACCCCTTTGTTCCATGGACGGCAACGTCGTGAATCCCTCCGATTTGACCTCCATCAGCGGTGCCATGAGCCGCCCGGTCGAGGGAACCAATGTTGTGCGTGTCCCCTTCGGCGTGCGGCGTGCTCGTCGGGCACGTCCCGTGCGGCCGGATCATTGGGCGACCCTGGTGTTGCCCCTGCAGGCGGGTGGGGGACTGCCGCCGATGCCGCCTCATGCAGCTTGAGGGGGGCTGTTTGGCTTACCTTGGGGCGACGAATCAATGTCAGCCCGATTGAATATATTTTGACATCTATTGCC
>JBKDTB010000075.1:0-3744 GCA_046340515.1 Cyanobacteriota bacterium
CTGGTCGCCACCACTCCCGCCGCCTTCCAGGAACTCCTCCAGCGGGCCCGCAACAACCTGGAGGAACTCAAGCGCCAGCAAGACCTGGCCACCGGCAAAAAGCAAGCCATCGCCCCAGACGATCGCTCTTATCTCAACACCCGCGATCCAAACACGCCCCTGCGCCGCTCCGTGGTGCGCCTCTGGCCCACCTTCTCCGGCAAGACCAGCGGCATCGGCCCCTTGCTGGGCACAGGTTTTGTGGTGCTCCGCCAGGGCGATCGCGCCTGGATCGCCACCGCCCGCCATGTGGTGCTCGATCCCAACACCAACGCGCCCCCCACCAAGCTGGAGGCCGAGATCTACAGCGGCACCCTCCCCGCCAACCTCACCACCGCCCGGCTGAGCGTGGCGCTGCCCACCGTCGCCGAGAGCGATGCCAGCTCCGGCGATGATCTGATCCTCCTGGAGGTGAAAGGCCTCCCCGCCGACATGGCGCCGCTCCCCCTGGCGAGCGATCCGCCCCAAGGCACCCTCAAGGTGGTGGGCCATCCCACCGAAAGCCCCCCCTGGAGCGTGCTGACCTTCCCCCTGCTGAAGGAGGGCAGCACGGAGGAGTTTTTTCTGGATGGCTCCCTCAACCCCGGCGCCTCCGGTTCGCCCGTGTTCAATGACCGCGATCGGGTGGTGGGCCTGGTGTACGAAACACGGGACTACGGCAAGAAACGCACGCAGTCGATGGTGTCGGCCTATGGCGCCAGCGTGCTCCAGGCCGCTTTGCGGATCGCCCCCATCCCGCAAGTCCGGCCCAAGGCTCACAGCCAATAGTGATTTGGCTCACAAAACGGCTTGTTAGTCCACCCGGAAACCCCATGGGATAAGCTGCATTCGTCACAGCATTTCCCTGATTGGTCATGCGCACTGGAATCAGAACGTTTGGTTGGCTCTTTGCGGGCTTGCCGCTTCTTGGATTCTTCGCTCAGGTCGCCCGCGCAGGGGAGTATGAGGCCCTTTGTGGTGGCAGCAAATGTTCCATCCTGGTCACCCAGGAGGAGATCACTTCTCCCTTCGGCAGCATTCCCACCTCCAGGGTCACCTACTGGGGAAATACAGGCGAGTCAAAAACATCCGTCGGCACGGGCGTTGCCACCACCATCCTCTTTGGCGGCATTGGCCTGCTTGGTTTTCTCGCCAAAAATCATAACTACAACTACTTCATCAATGGTTTTGATGCCTCCGGCCGCAAAGTGGCCATGCAATTCACCTTCAAAAATGACAAGCCCGCCAAACTTCTGATGCAAGAGCTCACGGCTCTCACTGGCCTGGGCATGGGACAGACACGAACAGTGGAAGAGATCAAATCAGCCGAAAGCGGCAAGCTGAACTCACCCGGTGCGATTGTGCGTCCAGAGGAAAAACTGGGGCCCATGGTGCCTGCCCGCAAGTAACCCCCATTCGTGAACCATCGCGGTTGCGCCTCTCTTTGGCGCAACTTTCCCCCTGAATCAGATCCATCCCTCACCCCCAGATCTCCAGCCCTCGCGGGCCTGATCAACCACAGCACAGCCCACCACACCCCCGAATCTCGCGATGGCCGCCGCACACCCCGGAACGCGGCAGGGCTTTCTCCCGGACACTGGGCCACTGGCGCCACTGGTGAACCTTGGGACCCGGCGGCGGCCTCATCCGCCCCACCACATGCGGCCCCCCGGCCACCCTCGACCAGCCCAGATCCCGCACGCCCTTGGACACACACACGGCTGGGCTCAACAACCAACAGTCCACGAGGGAACACCCCCGACTCGGCTGAAAAGCTGGCTCCAGGGGTCGCTCATCGCTGTGGCCTTTGAGCGCGGACAACACCGATCCCCTTGAGAGGATGGCAGGCGGCCTGCAGCAAATCCCTCAAAACCATGGCCACCTTGGCTCTGTTGCGCCGCTGGCAGGCGCTCGACAATCGGTCGCTCTGGCTGCTGTTGGCCGCTCTGCTGGCTGTTTATGCGCTGGTGTTGAATGGGCTGACCCAACCAGCGGATGAAGCCGTCAACGCCCTGCTGTTGATAGGGGGTGCGCTGTTGATGTTTCCTGGCTTCCCGGAGGGCTGGCAGCCACGTCCGGGGCCGATCGGGCGATGGCTGGGGGTGGTGGTGTTGGTGGCGATGTTCTGGCGGGGGCAACGCATGGAGGCCTTTGATTTCGCCTCCAGCCTGCTGCTGCCGCTGGCAGGGGTGGGCTTGGCGTTGTTGGCCGCTCCGGTTCACCAATGGCGCCGCTTCCTCTGGCCGCTTGGGGTGTTGGCGTTGTTGCCCGTCTGGCGCGCGCTGACCTGGCTCACGCCCTTGGGGCCCTTGTCGGAGTTGACGGCCTGGCTCAGCCAGCAGTGGCTGATCCTGTGTGGTTTTCCCGCCAGCCAGCAGGGTCTCTTTGTCCATCTGCCCGGCGGCGGGGTGAAGGTGGCTGCCGCCTGCGCGGGGCTCAACATCCTGTTGCAGCTTGTGGTGGTGGCGTTGCTCTTTGCCAAGGCGTTTCCCATGCGCTGGCGCTGGCAAAACGCTGTGATGCTTCTGTTCGCGCCGGTCATGGCGGTGTTGATCAACGCGATGCGCATTGCCTTGTTGGCCTGGATCAATGCCAGCGACTGGCCCAACAGGCACTGGTGGTTTGATTTCCTGCATGACTCCTGGGGAGGCTTGGTGTTTGCGGGAATCGCCATGCAGCTGTTTGTGTGGCTCTACGTGTATTGGCTGGCGCGGCAGGTGGCCGCCGTCGCGTCCCGATGAACACCTCCACCCAACGCTTGCGGGCCTTGCTGGTGGCGCTGGCCCTGCTCACGGCGGCCGCCGCGGCCGAGCGGGTCGTGGGCCTGGCGGCCCCCATGCCCACAGCCGAGGCGCCAAAGGCCTTGCGCCTGGCGGGCTACAGCGTGAGCCCGTTGGACGGGGAGGTCGCGCCGCGGCAGGGGAGGGAGCTGAGCCATGGCGCCCTCCGCCGCTTCCGTCTGCGGCCTCTCGCGGGAGGGGCACCATTCACGCTGCTGCTGTTGCCGGTGCGCAGCCGCACGGGATCCGAAATCAGCGCGTCGAGCAAGGAACGGAAGGGGCTCAACATGGTGGCCGTGGCGGCAGAGGTGCCACCCTTTGCCTTGAAGGAGCGGCGCATCCTCTCCTTGCCCGGAGACCACCCTTCAGCCCCGGCGCCCAAGCTGGATCAAGTGGCCCTGGGGCGGGGGCCCGGCGATCCATCGGGGCGCGTCACCCGCTTGCAAACCTGCCTGACCCACTCGGGCCACGCGGGGGTCAGCGCCACCACCCTGGTGCGGGCGGCCCAAAGGAGAGACCCGGCGGCAACAGCTCCAGATCTGCGGCATCGATGGAAGCGCTTGGCAGGGCTGCTGCAGGCGGATCATGCGTGCCTGGCGGTGCAGGTGGAGGGCGGCCAAGCCGACCAGCAAACGCTGCTGGCGGTCTGGAAAGATTTGCGGAGTTCATTACGGACTCCCTGAATCAGGCCTTTGACCTTGCCACCAATCTCTCGCTGGAGAAAAGCCACTGAAGATCTCTCCAGGACCAACCCAAGCCAAGGCAGATGCAGATCAGCCGATGAAAAAGCCCCCGCCTAAACGAGGGCAGCAGAAGAAAAAGCAGAACGCTCAACCCATGCGAAAGACCTTGAGCTGAGAAGAAAACTTTCGCGCTTTCCGGATGGAACCAAACACTGCAGCTGTGCCAAGAATGGGAAGCGGAGCTGGGGCAGTAGCAAGTCCAT
>JBKDTB010000076.1:0-2818 GCA_046340515.1 Cyanobacteriota bacterium
GGAGGACACCATCCGCGCCATCGCTGGTCGCACGATCCACACCTTTCACACCGAGGGGGCTGGAGGGGGCCATGCGCCCGACATCATCCGCATCTGCGGCGAGGCCAATGTGCTCCCCAGCAGCACCAATCCCACCCGGCCCTACACCCGCAACACGTTGGAGGAACACCTCGACATGTTGATGGTTTGCCACCACCTGGATCCCAAGATTCCAGAGGATGTGGCCTTTGCGGAATCTCGCCTCCGCAGGGAAACGATTGCTGCGGTAGACTTCCTGCACGATCTGGGTGAGTTTTCCATCATCGCCAGCGATTCCCAAGCCATGGGCAGGGTGGGGGAGGTGATTCAGCGAACCTTTCAGACGGCCCACAAGATGAAGGTGCAACGGGGGGCCTTGGCTGGCGACGGTGAGCGCAACGACAACACCCGTCTGAAACGCTATATCGCCAAAACCACCATCAATCCTGCCATTGCCCATGGCATCGACAGCCAGGTGGGCTCGGTGGAGGTGGGCAAGCTGGCGGATCTGGTGCTCTGGAAGCCTGGCTTCTTCGCGGTAAAGCCTGAACTTGTGTTGAAAGGTGGCTCGATCGTCTGGGCCCAGATGGGGGATGCCAATGCCTCTATTCCGACGCCGGGGCCGGTGCATGGCCGGCCCATGTTTGCAGCCTTTGGTGGCGCCTTGGCGCCCAGCTGCCTGACCTTCGTCAGTCAGGCCGCTCTAGAGGATGATCTTCCCCGTCGCCTGGGGCTGCGCCGTCGGTGCGTTCCCGTGGTGCAGACCCGGGGGATTGGCAAAGAGGAGATGCGTAACAACAACGCCCTACCCGTCATGGAGGTGGATCCCCAAACCTACGAGGTGTTTGCGGATGGGAACTTGTTGACCTGTGAGCCAGCCCATGAACTCCCGTTGGCCCAACTTTATTTCCTGCTTTGATGCCCAGGGCATGGGGGGGGCGAAAATCATTCGCCCCTGCGCTGCCTTTCCTCTTCAAGCAGGCGCTTCCGCTCCATCTTGTGTTCAATCTCTAGCATCTTCTCCCGCTCCATCCTGGAGCGTTCGGCTTGTTTCCGCTCTACAATTTGTTGACGTCTGTGTTCGGATTCTGCTTTGCGAATCTGACGCTGATGTTGGGCGGCAGATTTGCGCATGCTGCTCATGTTTGCCTTTTCGACGCGCTTGACCTGATAGTTATTCCAGAATGATGTAAACCCTGTATAAAGTGAGTTTGGCGTAATCCCAAACAGTCCAATCGAGGCGAGATAGGAGAGGGCAATATTTTTACTGGTAACTTGATTCCAGGAAAGGACAATGAAGCCCAGCAGGGCCAACAGACAAATGATGGATGTGCGCGCAAGACGCTTGTAGAAGTCGATATAGGCGGCTGACGTGGGTGTGGTTAAGCGAGCAGGTGCGGAATCACGAGCCGTTTTGATGACGTCCACCAGTTGTTTTTTCAGAACTGCGATATCCATCCCCCGGGCCTGCTCAGGAACGACGGGTCCCTGGAGCATGATCATCTTTGTCTGCAATTCAGAAAAGGATGTTGCGTTGTTGATGGCCTGGGTAATTTCTTTACTTTTTCGGTTGATCAGCGCAACTTGTTCTTTGTTAAATAGTGCCAAAGTTCTGATGTTGCGCCATACCGCAAAGCCCAGCATCGGTTGGATCAACAGGAAAATCAGGGCCAGAACGGCAGAGAAACGGGCAATCCTGACTTGAGATTTGGCGAAGTAATCGGGGGATAAATACGCTGCCAGTTGCACAAGCGCCATCCCGACCAGGGGAATGGTGACGTAGTTGCCAAGAACCACAGCCAAATTAAAGATCCAATCCGGCTGCAATAACTTGATCGGCAAGCTATCAAATAAAACAAGAACTCCATAGAGTGCTAGCAGAATGATGCCAAGAGAATGGAGCAGCTTTGGCAGGGAATTCTGATTCACAAGGGCCTAGTTCAGTGGAAAATCAATGGATTTTGTATGTCGCAAAAAAGCCCCCTGACGAATCAGGAGGCATTGTAGAACATGGAAGAGAACTTACACGCTCTGGGAAATTCTCTTTCTCAGACGACGGGACCAGCCAAAGGCTGCGCCAGCTCCCAAGATGGGAAGAGGACCAGGTACGAAGTTATATGTCACGAAGCTTCCGCCGAGGTTGAGGGCAAGGGTGGAAGCGTTGTCTCCAGGCATGATGAACGCACCACCTGGGGTGGATGTCAACGTAAAGAAGGTATTGACAGGCAGAGATTTAGGTTGCGGAGTTGCAGCCATAAAGAAGGTAGGATCACCGATCGGGGCAACACCGCCGCCAATGGAGGTCGTATTCCAGATGGTCCAGGTCAGTGTCTGTGATGTTGGTGCGACATTGAAGTCGGCCGTACCCATGGTGTAAGTACCAGGCGGCGTGAACGTCGCAGCCGGAATCGTCATGGATGTATTAGGAGCCATAGGAGAAACTCCGTTGGTGTAGCCGGGGGAGTTGTTGCTATTAGCGGCCAGGCCAAAATTTTGTGTTGTTGTCAGAGTATTGGTTGAGCCGATGATTGGGTTGCTTGCCTTGAAAGACCCCCCAGTGGAGCCAGCAACAGTAAGAGTGACGCTACTTAAGTTAAATCCTGCGGGGACTGGGAAGGTTGAACCTCCATTAAAAAGCAGGGGGGCAGGGGTGTTTCCCAGGCTGGTAGCCGATCCAGTCAAAAGAGGAGCGGTGAAGGTCAGCGCAGAAGCTGCGGTTGGCGCCAGGCTTGCCGCCAAGGCCAGAGCTGACGCGGTAGCAAGAGTAGTGGCCCGCATTGCTAGTAAATGAATCACTTCG